>NZ_WBYS01000007.1:0-136203 GCF_013283295.1 Marinobacterium sp. xm-m-312
CGCTGCAAGCGTCGCGAAGCGATGACGAGCAACGCTCGGCACCTATTGTAGGTCATTGAGAGCTTCGTAAAGGATCTCTGCCAAATCCATCGCGGCCTTTGCAAGACCGCTCCAACGGTTTTAAAAAGTCCCTGCCAACGGATATAGCGGATGACAGGCTGAAGACCTGTCACCGTAGTTCCGTAGCGAGTTAAGCACACCAGTGACAGGCTTTAGCCTGTCACCTGCTCTCCAATCACGCTCCCAACCTTCGCAGCCTTTGCAAGACCGCTCCAACGTCTCAACTTTCTCCCCCTACCATGCCCATTTAATGCTATATTTACTCTCATCTAATCAACGCGTTTTGGAGTGGTATAGCGTGTATTCTGAAGAAGACATTCGTCGTCTTACTTGGCAGTCTCGTCGTGGTATGTGGGAACTGGATCTGCTGTTTGTTCCGTTCATGGAGAATCATTTTCGGGACCAATCAGTTGAGGATCAAGATCGCTTTGTGAAGCTTCTTGATTGTGAGGATCAGGAGCTTTTTCTCTGGTTCATGCAGCGTGAAAAGCCGGCTGACCCAGATATGGAGAGGGCGGTCACTGTGGTGTTGGATTGTGTTCGCGCCAGTAAGGTTTGATCTTATTGAATCTAAAGCCAAACGTCTGTTTACGTTTGGCTTTTTTGTTTTAGTCGGTTTAACACCTTTACTCACCGGTGCATCGACTGCGGTGTATCTTCTGTTACTTACCTTCTCACTATGGGTCTATCGTGCTTTGGCTCCATTTGAGCGCTTTACCGGCTTTGTTTGGAATGCCGATAAAGATAGGTTTTGCCTGTTTATAGATGAGAAGATGTTAGTGACAGCTCCACCTGTTCAAATTATAAACTTAAGGTTTGTTCTCTTTATTAAAGTACAACCATTAGAGCGTGCATTACCCGTTTGGATTTGTGTCTGGTTTGACCAATTACCAGAGAGTGGGTGGCGGCGCTTATCGGTTATTTCTCAATACGCGCCTATTGCTGCTAAGCGTTAACGCCCCAGAAGTAGTTTTCCGGCACCAGAACGGTGTCATAAAGATCAGGTGACTGTTCTGGGTAGTCGAGCGTGTAGTGAAGGCCACGTGATTCAGTGCGTTTCATAGCACAGCGGATAATTAATTCCGAGACGGTCACTAGATTACGAAGCTCGATCAGATACTTACTCACTTTATAGTTGCTGTAGTACTCATTGATCTCATCGTTCAATAGATCGATACGGTGCTGTGCTCGCTGTAGGCGTTTATCAGTACGTACAATACCCACGTAGTCCCACATAAAACGGCGCAGTTCATCCCAGTTGTGCGAGATTATGACATCTTCGTCTGAGTTAACTACCTGTGAGTCATCCCAGTTAGGGACTTCTGGGAAGGCTTCTCCACTCTCTTGTAGCAGTGATGCCACTTGTTCAGCCGCGGATTTACCGTACACGATACACTCAAGTAGAGAGTTTGACGCTAATCGGTTTGCGCCATGAAGGCCTGTAAACGCGGTCTCACCAATGGCAAAGAGTCCTTTGATATCGGTCTGGCCATTTATGTCGGTCATGACACCGCCACAGGTGTAGTGTGCAGCTGGTACTACGGGTATCGGTTCCTTAGTAATGTCGATCCCAAGTTCTAAACAGCGCTCATAAATGGTTGGGAAGTGCTCTTTAATGAAATCTGCGGGTTTGTGAGAAATATCCAAGTGAACATATTCACAACCAACACGTTTCATCTCAAAGTCGATGGCGCGGGCGACGATATCGCGTGGTGCCAGTTCGGCTCTCTCATCAAAACGGTGCATGAAACGGGTGCCGTTAGGTAGTTTCAGAATACCGCCTTCGCCACGGATCGCTTCGGTGACCAAAAAGCTCTGTGCCTTAGGGTGATAAAGGTAGGTAGGGTGAAACTGATTAAACTCTAGGTTTGCAACTCGGCAGCCTGCTCGCCAAGCCATTGCAATACCATCGCCGGATGCGACGCCGTTCGGGTTGGTGTTATAGAGGTAAGCCTTAGAGGCACCGCCAGTTGCTAATATGACGGTTCGAGCAAGAAACAGATCAACGCTCTCTGTCTCTTGGTTGTAGACATAGGCACCTACACACGCATCTTCACCTAAGCCTAATTTACGACGGGTGATCAGGTCGATCGCAATTCGATCTTCAAACAGCTCAATGTTGCTGGCCGACCTTGCTTGGCTGATTAGAGTTTGTTGAATCGCTTTGCCTGTTGCATCGGCCGAGTGAAGTACACGGCGATGTGAGTGGCCGCCTTCTCGTGTTAAATGATACTGCTCTTCCTGTCGTGTGAAAGGTACACCCTGATCAATTAGCCATTGAATGCCTTTGGGGCCATCTTTTACGGTGTGTTGAACAGAGTCTAAGTGTCCAAGGTTGGCACCAGCAACCAGGGTGTCGTTGATGTGGTTTTCGGTTTGATCTTTTGGATCAAAAACACCGGCAATTCCACCCTGTGCCCACCAGGTAGCACCATGCTCTAATTTACCCTTGCTCAAGACGTGTGCCTTCAGGTTAGACGGTAAATTTAGTGCGGCTGTTAAACCGGCTGCGCCACTGCCAATGATCAGTACATCTGCTTCAAATCGTGCCATCTGTTTTGACTTATTGAGACCGTAAAAAAGAGCTCTATTATGCGAGTGTGTTTAGCTCTTGGTAAGGGGTTTGTAAAAAAACTTCAATAATTGGGGAACTTTTCGACATTTTTTGAATCTTAGTCTGTGTAAGAGATTGATCGGCTTGATATTAGGTTGGTGTAACAATCATACTGTCATCCTCCGAAGCCCTTTGGCATTGACTAGGATAGAGAGTGAACGATACCAACCACAAGATAACCGATCAGATGCTTGTTGAGCGTGTACAGGCAGGTGATCAGCGTGCGTTTGATCTGCTCGTGAAGCGTTATCAGCATAAGATTATTGCACTGGTAGGGCGTTACATTCACGATCAATCAGAGTCGTTGGATGTTGCACAAGAGACGTTCATTAAGGCTTATAAGGCTCTTAAGAACTTTAGAGGTGAAAGTGCCTTTTACACTTGGCTGTATCGTATAGCCATTAACACTGCGAAGAACTATTTAGTCGCAAGAAGTAAAAGACCGCCTGATAGAGATTTAGATTTTCAAAATCTAGAGAGCGACACAGAGCTTAGAGATCTTGAAACACCAGAAAATAGTTTGCATCGAGATGAGATGTTCGAGGTGATGACCCGAACGCTCGAGCAACTTCCTGAAGAGCTTCGAGTGGCGTTAACACTTAGAGAGCTTGAAGGGATGAGCTACGATGAGATCTCCGAAGTAATGGGGTGTCCAATTGGCACCGTCAGATCAAGGATCCATCGAGCTCGTGAAGCGATTGATAATGAGTTGAAACCAATGCTCTCTAGCTAGAGCAAATGAGGATCAAATATGTCGAGCAATAGAGAAAGTCTTTCTGCATTGATGGACTCGGAGGCAACTGAATTTGAGTTGCGTCGTGCTCTTAAACATTACGACGAGAACAGTGAAGACGCGCAAGTATGGCGTCGTTACCACCTCGCTCGTACCTTGATGCGTGAGCAGAGCATCAACTCTACTGTTGATATCTCCTCTCAAGTCATGGCCTCTATTTCAGAAGAGCAATCAGCTCAGGTTGAAGAGACAAAAACCTCTAGTTGGAGTGCAGTAGGTAGCATGGCTGTTGCTGCATCCCTTACCCTTGCTGTCATGATTGGTTTGAACAGCGCTCAGCTGGGTGAGCCTAGCGCATTGGCATCCAATGGCTACCTAGAGCGTAATCAAGGTTCTTCGGATCTTATGCGCACATCTCTCTCGTCAGGCGTTGAGGCTTCACAAGAGAGTAAGCCAACTCTCGAAGTGATTCGTCTATCAGAAGGTCTTCGCGGTCAGATCGATGAGCATCTTGCACTGTTAAATAGTAATGCGACTGACTGGCAGGTTAACTGGCTACCTGATGGCTTTGCTGAAGTATCAGAGCGAGTAGTTGGTGGCAGTCAATCAAAACTCTACAAAAAGGGCGATCAGGTGCTAAGTGTGGTGATTAAACCGGCTGAAGCAGTCTCTGCATCGGAAGGCGCCTTAAGCGCACAAGGTTTGGTGGCTGTCGGTCGTTTAGTTGATGATCGTTTTGTCTCGGTAGTGGGTGATTTGTCACTGACGGATGCTGATAAAGTGGCTGCAAGCGTGGTGGTCGCTAGCAATTAATTCATGATCGAAGAGCGTGCGACGGTTCTCCGTTCTGAGGCCGATCAGGTTTGGGTAGAGGTGAGTCGCCAAAGTGCTTGTGCATCCTGTGCAAGCTCATCGACTTGTGGCCAGAAACGCCTCAGCGATTGGTTCCCAACCAAACGCGTTGAAGTTCTAATCGATAACCCCAGTCGACTTATTGTATCGCCAGGCCAAGAGGTTTGGGTTGGATTGGAAGAGGGTGCCTTGGTAGGTGCCTCTGTTACCGTCTACCTTATACCGCTGGTCGGTATGATCCTTCTGCCAATTTTGGCGAGATTTTTAAACTTTTCAGAATTTTTTCAGATAGTTGGCGCTATCCTTGGATTCATAGTCGGCTTGTTCATTGGCCGTAATATGGGTTTAAGAGGCGTAGCATCAGGGCAGTATCAGCCACGTTTGCTTCGCTAAGGTTTTTACCTAAGGAGTAAATATGACCTTTCTTCGATCAATTACCTTCGTAGCGGGTATCGCTATTTCATCCTTGGCGATGGCCAAGCAGTTACCCGATTTCACGGATTTAGTGAAAACGCTGTCGCCATCGGTCGTCAATATAAGCACGATTCAAGAACAGAAACAGAGTTCTCGTTCGGCTATGCCCCACAACTTCAACGACCAGGAAGTGCCAGAGATCTTCCGCGACTTCTTCAGGGGTTTTCAGCAGCCACCTGGGCAGCAGCCTCGTATGCATCCACAATCGCTGGGCTCGGGCTTTATTATTTCGGATGATGGCTACATTTTGACCAATCACCATGTGATCGATAAAGCTGAGAAAGTTCTGGTTAGACTGAATGATCGACGCGAAATTGAGGCAGAGATTATTGGTTCTGATCAACGTTCAGATGTGGCGCTACTCAAGGTCGATGCTAAAGATCTACCGGCACTGGAGATCGGTAGCTCTTCTGAGCTTGAAGTGGGTGAGTGGGTACTGGCTATTGGCAGTCCTTTTGGTTTTGACTCAACCGTCACTGCCGGTATTGTCAGCGCTAAGGAGAGAGCCCTTCCAGGTGACTCTTATGTTCCTTTTATTCAAACCGATGTGGCGATCAACCCAGGCAACTCCGGAGGCCCGCTATTCAATCTAGATGGCGAAGTGGTCGGTATCAACTCGCAGATATATACCCGCTCAGGTGGCTTCATGGGGGTCTCTTTCTCCATTCCCATCGATGTGGCTATGGAGGTTGCCAATCAGCTTAAAGAGAAGGGTAGCGTCTCTCGAGGTTGGTTGGGTGTGATTATTCAAGAGGTTACACGTGACCTTGCTGAATCATTCGGCTTAGATAAACCATCAGGTGCGCTGGTTGCACAGGTGTTAAGTGATAGTCCTGCAGAAGAGGCAGGGTTTGAAGCGGGTGATGTCATCGTTAAATTTAATGGCCGTGAGATCGGTTTGTCAGCCGAGCTACCTGCTCAGGTTGGTCGTATTGCACCGGGCGAAACAGCGGATGTCGAGGTGTTCCGTTCAGGTAGATCAGTCAACTTGAAAGTGACGATTGGTGAGCTTCCCTCAAATGAAGAGTTAGCCGCTAACCGAGCACAACCTGAGCCTAAAGAGAGAAAGTCTCTGGGCTTGGTGGTTCAAGATATGACGTCTGAAATCAAAGAGCGTACCGGTGTTGATGCAGGGGTCTATGTTGAATCAGTTGGACAAGGTCCTGCGGCCAATGCCGGCGTACGTCAGGGTGATGTGATCACTATGCTAGCCGGTCAGTCAATTAGCTCAGTGGAGCAACTGGCCGATATAGTGGCCGACTTGCCAGATGACAAAGCGGTGCCACTTCGAGTGATTCGTGGCGGTAATCCAGTCTTTTTAGCAATGCGTCTCGAGTGAACCTAGTGGATCGTTGAAAAGATCCTCTGCAGGGGCCTTAATGGCCCCTGTTTTCTATCTATAGGGCATGAATTCGAGTAGAATTGTGCGCTAAATTTTCTTTGTCGTTCCAAGAGTATAGGTTTTACACAGAGTGAGTGAACTAGATCACATTCGTAACTTCAGTATCATTGCACACATCGACCACGGTAAGTCGACGTTAGCCGATCGCATTATTCAAATTTGTGGCGGTCTGTCTGATCGTGAAATGGCTGAACAGGTCCTCGATTCAATGGATATCGAGCGCGAACGTGGCATCACCATCAAAGCTCAAAGTGTTACCTTGGACTATAAAGCGCGCAACGGTGAAACTTACCAGTTGAACTTCATCGATACGCCGGGACACGTCGACTTCTCTTATGAAGTTTCACGCTCACTCTATGCATGTGAAGGCGCGCTTCTTGTTGTCGATGCCGCGCAAGGTGTTGAAGCGCAGTCGGTTGCCAACTGTTACACCGCGATAGAGCAGGGCCTTGAGGTTCTACCTGTCTTGAACAAAATGGATCTACCTCAGGCTGAACCCGAAGTGGTTCGTCAGGAGATTGAAGAGGTGATCGGTATCGACGCTTCAGCTGCGGTCCCTTGTTCAGCTAAAACGGGGATGGGCGTTGAAGATGTTCTAGAGGCGCTGATCGATGTAATCCCACCACCACAAGGTGACCGTGAAGCACCACTTCAAGCTCTAATTATCGACTCCTGGTTTGATAACTACCTTGGGGTTGTCTCACTGGTTCGTGTGACTCAAGGAACCTTGCGTCGTAAAGATCGCATCATGGTTAAATCGACTGGCATGAACTATCAGGCTGAGATGGTCGGTATCTTTACACCGAAACAGGTGAAAACTGACATCTTACAAGCGGGTGAAGTAGGCTTCGTTGTTGCCGGCATCAAAGATATTCACGGTGCACCAGTGGGTGATACCTTGACGCATCAAAAAACACCTGATGTTGATGCACTGCCAGGTTTCCAAAAAGTTCAACCACAGGTTTATGCCGGTCTATTCCCAACCAGTTCGGATGACTATGAAGACTTCCGTGAAGCGCTCGACAAGCTAACGCTTAATGATGCTTCTCTCTTCTTCGAGCCTGAAACATCGGATGCACTTGGCTTTGGTTTCCGTTGTGGTTTCTTGGGTATGCTTCATATGGAGATCATCCAAGAACGCCTTGAGCGCGAATACGATCTCGATCTGATTACAACAGCACCAACGGTTGTCTATGAAGTGGAGATGAACAACGGCGATATCATCTACATTGACAGCCCATCGAAACTGCCTGACCCAGGCGGCATTCGTGAGATGCGTGAGCCGATCGTGACAGCCAATATCCTTGTGCCTCAGGATTATCTTGGCCAGGTCATTGGTTTGTGTGTGGAGAAACGCGGTATTCAGAAGAATATGCAGTTTGTCGGTAAGCAGGTTCAGTTAAGTTATGAACTGCCGATGGCCGAAGTGGTATTGGACTTCTTTGACCGGTTGAAATCGGTATCACGTGGATATGCTTCCCTTGAGTACAACTTCACCCGTTTCGAGGCCGCTAAGCTGGTTCGAATGGATATTCTCATTAACGGTGAGAAAGTGGATGCTTTGGCTGTTATCCTTCACCGCGATAACTCAATGTACCGTGGCCGTCTGCTCTGTGAAAAGATGAAAGACCTTATTCCACGTCAGATGTTCGATGTCGCTATTCAAGCGGCTCTGGGTGGTAAGATCATTGCTCGTACAACGGTTAAAGCTCTGCGCAAGAACGTCTTGGCAAAATGTTACGGTGGTGACGTGAGCCGTAAGAAGAAACTGCTCGCTAAGCAGAAAGAGGGTAAGAAGCGCATGAAGCAGGTGGGTCGAGTTGAGATTCCGCAAGATGCATTCCTAGCCGTACTGAAGGTAGACAGCTGAGGCTAATATGAACTTAGATTTTGCACTGATTTTGGTCGTAGTTACATTAGTTACAGGCCTGCTATGGTTATTGGATATCGCCTTTTTTGCACCCTCTAGAAAACGCAAAGAGTCGCAAATGGTGGAAGAGGGTTTCGAAGAACCTAAGGTTAATAAACCCTACTGGGCCGAACTCTCTAGCTCTATCTTTCCGGTATTAGCGGCTGTTTTGATTCTTCGTTCATTTTTATACGAACCCTTTCAAATCCCTTCAGGTTCGATGCTGCCAACGCTGAAAGTCGGTGACTTCATTTTGGTGAATAAATACCACTACGGTCTTCGTACACCGGTTGGAAACATCAAGTTTGTCGACAATAACGAGCCGCAACGTGGCGACGTTATGGTATTTAAATACCCTCAAAACCCGAGCGTGTACTATATTAAACGTGTGATAGGTCTTCCGGGTGACGAAATTGTTTATAAAGATAAGATGCTCTTTGTGAACGGTGAACCGCAAAATCAAACGTTGATTGCTCAAATACCAGCGATCAACCCCAAGCGTCTTCAAGTTGAAGAGCAGCTAGGCGATGTTGCGCACGAGATCTATCGCGATGTGAATGCACGTGTAATGAATGGTGGCTGGCGTGTGCCAGAGGGTCACTACTTTATGATGGGCGATAACCGCGATAACAGTAATGACAGCCGTTATTGGGGTTTTGTTCCTGATGAATTGATCGTCGGTAAAGCGGTGAGTGTTTGGATGCATTGGGCTCAACTATTGAGCATTCCAGATTTCACAGCGATGCGGTCCATTCAGTAAATAATACTGAGGTTGAGTATGGATAAGCACATTCGACAAAAGGGCATCAGTACACTATCGATACTGTTACTGCTTATTGTTGGCTCAGTTGGCTTTAGCCTTGGGTTTAAACTGCTAGCGCCTTACTCAACCCATACAACCGTGGTCAGCATTATTGAAGATATTATTGCTGACCCGGCTGAACTCTCAAAAAGTCGCGCCGAGATTCGTCGTGATATCGAGCGTCGATTTACGATTAATCAAGTAGCTCTGCCTGGACGTGACGCTTTGCAGATCACTCAGGATACTGGTGAACTGATATTCACGCTGGACTATGAAGAGCGCGTCCCACTGTACGGCAACATTGATGCTGTCGTTGTTTTTAAAGATGAATTTAAAGCGATAAAACCTTGATACGACCTGTCTCAGAGTTGGCTAGAAAGCTTGGCCACACCTACCAAGATGAATCCCTGCTTGAATTGGCGTTAACGCACCGAAGCTGTGGTAAGCGCAACAATGAACGCCTGGAATTTTTGGGCGATTCAATCCTAAACTTTGTCATAGCTAATGCGCTGTTTGAGCAGTTTGAACAGGCTAAAGAGGGTGAAATGAGCCGTCTTAGAGCAAAGTTGGTGAAAGGTGAAACTCTTGCAGAGATCGGTCGTGAGCTAGGTTTGGGTGATTATCTTCGCCTTGGTTCGGGTGAGTTAAAGAGTGGTGGTTTCCGTCGCGACTCAATTTTGGCTGATGCGGTAGAGGCGATCATTGGTTCCATTCACTTGGACAGTGATTTTGAGACGTCTAAACAGTTCATCTTAGGGTTGTTCAAAGAGCGTTTAGCAGCGATCGATCTTAAAAAGTCAGTCAAAGACTCTAAAACGCGCCTTCAAGAGTTTATGCAGTCACGACGTAAGCCGCTACCTGATTACCAACTGGATAAAGTCGTTGGTGAGGCGCATGATCAGACCTTCTATATCTCTTGTCAGGTTCAACTGTTGGATCAAAGCTGCAAGGGTGTTGGATCCAGCCGCCGCCAGGCAGAACAAGAAGCCGCTCGTGCTGCACTGATTGCACTAGGGCAGGAGTAATCATGGAAGCGAATACACGCTGTGGCTATGTTGCTATTGTTGGCCGACCGAATGTGGGTAAGAGCACACTGCTCAACCATATCCTTGGTCAAAAGCTGAGCATCACCTCAAAAAAACCTCAAACGACTCGTCATCAGATTCTTGGTATTAAAACCGAAGAGGATCTGCAGGTTATCTACGTTGATACACCCGGGCTACACAACGACGCTACAGGTAAAGCACTGAACCGTTACATGAACAAAGCCGCCTCTGAGGCGCTGCGTCATGTCGATCTAGTCGTCTTTATTGTCGATCGTACCGCTTGGACCGAAGAGGATGAGATCGTACTCTCTAAGTTGGAGAAGCTTCGTTGCCCAGTCATATTGGCGGTTAATAAAGTGGATCTACTCAAGGATAAAGAGTCGCTTCTCCCTTGGATCGAAACGCTCAATAGCAAACGCCATTTTGATCAGATCGTGCCTATCTCTGCTCACAAAGGGCATAACGTCGATCAACTAGAGCGTGCCGTTGAATCCTACATGCCGGAAGGGATGCACTTCTACCCTGAAGATCAGATCACCGACCGTAGCTCCCGTTTTGTCGCGGCAGAGCTTGTGCGTGAAAAACTGATGCGTAATCTAGGGGATGAAGTCCCTTACGGAACCACGGTTGAGATCGAAGAGTTTACTCAAGATGAACGTGGTCTGTTGACCATCAGTGCACTGATTCTTGTTGAGCGAGAGGGGCAAAAACGTATTGTTATCGGTGATAAGGGTGAGCGAATTAAAGTGATCGGTCGTGACGCTCGCATCGATATGGAACGCATGTTTGATGCCAAGGTCATGCTGAACCTTTGGGTTAAAGTGAAACGCGGCTGGGCAGACAACGAACGTGCCCTAGCAAGCCTTGGATATCATCACGACTAAATGAACAGTCGCACTGAACAGGTCGCAGCGTTTGTTCTTCACTCGCGTCCCTATCGTGAAACCAGTGCACTTGTCGATCTATTTACACTCGAGTATGGCAAAGTATCAGTAGTTGCTCGAGGTGTGCGCAGGCCAGGCTCAAAGTTACGCCATACGCTTCAACCCTTTACAGTATTGGCCGTTCGATTTTCAGGCCAGTCAGAGCTTAAAACGCTTCATCAAGCCGAATTGGCAGAACTACTCCCCACTTTGACTGGCAAAGCGTTAATGTGTGGCTTGTACGCCAATGAACTACTGGAGCGTTTGCTTCAACCCTTAGAGGCGACACCTAAGTTATTCCTCAATTACAAAGTGCTGCTTAATGATCTGCTTCAATCTCAAGATCACGAGGTGAGTTTACGGCTATTTGAGCAGGCGCTACTGAAGGAGTTAGGGAGTTGGAGCGATCTGTCAGGCTGTCATCAGCCGTACTACCGTTATGATGTTGTGCAGGGGATAAGTGCGGTAGATGAGGTTGCCTCGGCGCATTTCACAGGTGATCAGCTTCGTTCCATTGAACAAGGTGAGTATACTGATCCCAGCGTTAAGAAAGCGGCAAAGTATTTAATGAGAGAGCTCTTAAAAGAGCAGTTAGGTGACAAGCCGTTGCGATCAAGAGAGTTGTTTCAACCGAGATCTAAAGAGAGAAAAGGAGAGAGTGAGTGATCCAGCCAAATCGTATTTTATTAGGTGTGAACATCGATCACATTGCGACTCTTCGTCAAGCTCGTGGTACTCAATACCCAGACCCTGTCTATGCAGCGTCTATTGCTGAGCACGCTGGCGCCGATGGTATTACGGTGCACCTTCGTGAGGACCGTCGCCACATTCAAGATCGTGACATTCGTCTATTGGCGCAAACGCTTCAGACTCGTATGAATTTTGAGATGGCGGTTACTGATGAAATGGTCAGTTTTGCTGAAGAGATCAAACCTGCACACGCCTGTTTAGTGCCAGAGAAACGCGAAGAGTTAACGACTGAAGGCGGTCTGGATGTACTTGGTCATGAAATTCACATTCAGTCGGCGTGTCAGCGCTTGGCGAGAGCCGGAGTCGAAGTCTCACTCTTTATCGATCCTGATCAGGCACAAATTGATGCGGCTAAACGTGTGGGAGCTCCAGTGATTGAACTGCATACTGGTGCTTACGCTGAGGCAGAAGGCCAAGAGCAGTTAGACGAGCTTGAACGACTTAAAGAGGCAGCAACCTATGCTCACTCAATAGGTCTGGTGGTCAACGCTGGTCATGGTCTGCACTACCATAACGTAGAGCCGATTGCAGAAATTCCAGAGTTCAATGAGCTAAACATTGGTCATGCGATCATCGCCCGTTCACTCTTTGTCGGCTTGGATCAAGCGGTTCGTGAAATGCGTGATCTGATGCTTAATGCCAGAGCGATGGCCAGTTAAATGCTTGTTGGAACCGGTGTCGATATTCTTGAAATCTCTAGAGTGGAGCGCGCACTTGAGCGAACTCCCGGTTTTGCTGAGAGAATATTGACCCCCACTGAGTTGGAAGCGTTCAACCAATCTAGCCAACCCGCGCGTTTTTTAGCTAAACGCTTTGCAGCGAAGGAAGCGGCCGTTAAAGCCTTGGGTACAGGTATCGCTAAAGGCGTTAGCTGGCAGCACCTCGAGGTGGTTAAGAACAGTGCAGGTCGCCCTGATCTGTTGGTGACTGACAAAGCTCTAGAACACGCCGAGGTGCTTGGCATTACCCGGTGGTTTTTAAGCTACAGTGATGAGCAGCACTATGTGGTTGCTCAAGTAATCGCTCAGGCTTAATTCACCATTTCGATGGTGGAATTCCCCTGATATAATCGAATAATAAAATCAATTCTTATAACGGATTAGAGATGAGCTCAACTCAATACCCTACTATCGCTGAGCTGGTTGGCAATACACCGCTAGTCAGACTGCAACGTATCGAAGCGCCAAATAACAACACCATTCTCTGTAAATTAGAGGGTAATAACCCTGCGGGCTCCGTTAAGGATCGTCCTGCCTTGAGTATGATCACTCTAGCCGAAGAGCGAGGCGAGATCGCACCAGGTGATACATTGATCGAGGCGACTTCTGGCAATACCGGTATCGCGTTGGCGATGGCCGCTGCAATCAAGGGGTATACGCTTAAACTGATCATGCCGAATAACATGAGCGAAGAGCGTAAATCGGCTATGAGTGCTTATGGTGCAGAGTTGATTGAGGTGACAAAAGAGGAGGGCATGGAAGGTGCTCGAGACTTGGCCGAGGCAATGCAAGCGCGTGGTGAAGGCAAGGTTCTAAATCAGTTTGGTAACTTAGATAATCCTGAAGCGCACTACCGCACAACAGGGCCTGAAATCTGGCAACAAACCTCAGGAACTATCACACACTTTGTCAGCTCTATGGGAACTACAGGTACCATCATGGGGACCTCGCGCTACCTTAAAGAGCAGAATCCAAGCGTTCAAATTGTTGGTCTTCAACCCTCTGAAGGGTCTCAAATCCCTGGCATACGTCGTTGGCCAAAAGAGTATCTACCAACGATATTCGAAGAGAGTCGTGTCGATCGTGTATTGGATGTTGATCAGGCGGATGCTGAAGTCATGATGCGTCGTTTAGCGACCGAAGAGGGTATTTTCTGTGGTGTTTCGTCAGGTGGTTCCGTTGCTGGCGCGCTAAGATTGGCTCAAGAGGTTGAAAATGCAGTAATCGTCGCCATTATTTGTGATAGAGGCGATCGTTATCTTTCGACAGGTGTCTTCTCTAAGTCATCATAGGTTAAGCCCCGTCGTTCTAATATTGACGCCGTTTTTATGAGTTTGAGCTAGGGTATCAGCTCGCTACTCGCAATACAGGAGTAGCCTACATTGGTTAAGGTTCGTGACGATCAACCGGTCCGTGAAGATGGATCCGTTGATCTGGATCGTTGGTTAGAGATTCTATCTAACCGTTATACATTCGAAGATGAAGCGCGTTTCCGTCAGGCATGCGAATTAGTTGAAGCCTCCTTGAATGAAGAGAGCTCAACTCATGATGTCTGGTCACTGGGGCAAAACGCCTATCTTACTGGTCTGGAGATGGTCCAGATCCTCGTTGACCTGCAGCAGACAGAAGAGGCTCTGGTAGCCGGTGTGCTTTACCGTGCAGTGCGAGAAGAGCGACTATCAATCGACCGGGTTAAAGCTAAATTCGGTGCTGAAATCGCTCGTCTTCTGCGCGGTGTCTTGCAGATGGCTGCAATTGGCAGTCGCAAAAATCCACGTGATGAAGAGGGCGTGTTAGGCACTGGCGGCAGTCAGGTCGACAACGTTCGTAAGATGCTGGTCGCTATGGTGGACGATGTTCGCGTTGCACTCATCAAACTGGCTGAGCGGACCTGCGCGATTCGTGCAGTAAAAGATGCGGATCGACGTAAACGTTACATCGTTGCACGTGAAGTGTTCGATATTTACGCCCCATTAGCGCATCGGTTGGGTATCGGCCACATCAAATGGGAATTAGAAGATCTCTCATTTCGATATCTAAAACCTAATGATTACAAACACATAGCAAAGCTACTTGCTGAAAAGCGTCTTGCGCGTCAAGAGTACATCGACAGTGTCATTAAGCTGCTCGAAGAGAAACTTGTAGAGGTAGGTATTGATGGTCAGGTTTCTGGCCGCGCTAAACACATCTACAGTATCTGGCGAAAGATGCAGCGTAAGAATATCGAATTCAATCAGGTTTACGATGTCCGTGCCCTGCGTATATTGGTGCCAGAAATTCGTGATTGTTACACCGTGCTGGGCATAGTTCATGGCGCATGGCGAAATATCCCGCACGAATTTGATGACTACATCGCATCACCAAAACCCAACGGTTATCGTTCACTGCATACCGCGGTATTCGGTCCTGAATCACAGGCAGTAGAGATTCAGATTCGCACCTTTGACATGCATGAAGAGGCTGAGCTAGGTGTCTGTGCTCACCACCTCTACAAAGGGACAGATACAGCGAGTCGCGCCGATGGCTATGAAGAGAAGATCTCTTGGTTACGCCAGGTTCTCGAGTGGCATGACGAACTGGGCGATACTGAATCATTGGGTGATATTCTCCACTCCGATGTGACCCAGGATCGTGTCTATGTATTCACGCCAGAAGGGCACGTCATTGATCTTCCTGCTGGCGCTACCCCAGTTGATTTTGCTTACCGTGTGCACACGGAAATCGGTCACCGCTGTCGAGGTGCACGTGTCTCGGGTCGTATTGTTCCGCTCAACCGCGCGCTGCAGACTGGTGATCAAGTTGAGATCATGACAGGCCCAGAAGAGCGCCCAAGTCGTGATTGGCTCAACACCAACCTAGGTTATGTAAAAACCTCTAAGGGTAGAGCTAAGATTGCTCATTGGTTTAAGACTCAGGCTCGTGATCAAAATGTGGATGCGGGTAAAGAGATGATTCAGCGTGAGTTTAAGCGATTGGCATTAGACGCCACTGAGGTAGACCTATCGGATATCGCACAACGTCTTAAGTTCCTTTCCAATGAGAACATGTTTGCGGCACTCGGTGCTGGCGATCTAAGAATCTCGCAAGTGATCTCAGCTGCACAAGCGCGTGAAGAGCAGGCCGAACGTGAATCACAATTGGATCTGGATGTTCCTGCTTCGTCACCAAAACAGAGTAGGTCGAGTGACTCTGGTGTCCATGTGGTTGGCGTCGGCAGCTTGATGACTCAATTTGCTAGTTGTTGTAAGCCGATTCACGGCGATGCCATTGCTGGATTCGTGACACAGGGCCGCGGCGTCTCGATCCACCGTGAAGATTGTAAAGAGCTACAACACCTGCGCGAGGTGGAGCCCAGTAAAATTGTTCAAGTGGCTTGGGAAGAGGAGGCTGAAGCCACCTACCCAGTCGATATTGTCATAGAGGCCTTTGACCGGTCTGGACTGTTGCGCGATGTTATGACCATCTTAGCGAACGAGCGAATCAATATATTGTCGGCTAACACACTGACGGATAAGAGTAGCAACGAAGCGAATTTGGCGCTGACCCTAGAGATCGGTCGACTCGATAAGCTTGGCAAGGTTATGGATAAGATCAATCAAATTCCGAATGTCAGTGACGTTCGCCGTGAACGCTCAGGGGTTCATTAATGAGTGATCGCTATACCCTGGATGACCTCATCTACCTGATGGAGCGTTTGCGTGACCCAAAAGCCGGTTGTCCATGGGATTTGGAACAGACCTTTGCTTCAATCGTGCCTCATACCCTCGAAGAGGCTTATGAAGTCGCTGATACCATCGAACGACAGGATTGGCCTCATCTAAAAGATGAGTTGGGCGATCTACTGTTTCAGGTCATCTTCTATTCGCAACTGGGTAAAGAACAATCCCTATTTGATCTTCATGAAGTGGTTGATCAACTCTGCAGTAAGCTGCTGCGTCGCCACCCTCACGTCTTTCCAACAGGTCAGTTACGTGACAGTGCAGAGTCGATCGAAATAGATCAGCAAACTGTGAATGCACAGTGGGAGCGGATCAAAGAGCAGGAGCGCGAAAGCAAAGATCGCGCCCGTGTTTTAGATGAGGTACCAACGACACTGCCGGCTATGAGTCGTGCCGTAAAGCTAACCAAGCGTGCCTCTAAGGTAGGGTTTGATTGGGATGATGCTACCGGCGTGCTGGATAAGATTGAAGAGGAGATCCAAGAGCTCCGCGAAGCGATGCAGCAAGGTGATTTGGATGCGGTTCGCGAAGAGTTAGGCGACCTACTATTTGTTAACGCCAACCTTGCACGAAAATTATCAGTCGATCCCGAGCAGGCTGTTCGTAATACCAACCTTAAATTTGAACGTCGCTTCAACCATGTCGAGGATAGGGTGCTAGCCAGTGGTAAGGATTGGAGAGAGTTTACGCTTGAAGAGCTAGACGCTTGGTGGGATGAAGCCAAAAAGATCGAGAAATCTAAAAAATAGGTTTGATAGAGTCTTTGGCACTATTCGCTTAAAGCCTAATAGTGATTCAGTTCTCAAGCTCTATACAGCCATGCTAATATGCGTGGCTTGCTCGGGATAAGTGATTCCCTTGAGCGCACTTTAAACAGCTTTATAAAGTGCTAAAGGTGACACCGCACGGCTATGGTCGAATTGTGTAATAGCCACACCTAAATTAATGTCAGCGGTAAGAATTTTAATGCTGCGCCCAGGCGCAGCGTATTTTTTTAAGGAGAAAATTAATGCGAATGATACTTCTCGGTGCACCAGGTGCCGGTAAGGGTACTCAGGCTCAGTACATCACTGAGAAATACGGTATCCCACAGATCTCTACTGGGGACATGCTACGTGCAGCCGTAAAAGCGGGTACGCCTCTAGGTGTTGAAGCCAAGAAGGTTATGGACGCAGGTGGTCTGGTATCAGACGACATCATCATCGGCCTAGTTAAAGAGCGCATTGCAGAATCAGATTGTGCTAACGGTTTCCTATTCGACGGCTTCCCGCGCACTATTCCTCAAGCAGATGCTCTGAAAGAAGCTGGCGTTGCTCTAGATGCAGTCGTTGAAATTGACGTCGCAGATGAAGAGATCATCAAGCGTATGTCGGGTCGTCGTGTACACCCTGGTTCAGGTCGTACTTATCACGTCGTATTTAACCCACCTAAAACAGAGGGTAAAGATGACGTAACAGGTGAAGACCTTGTACAGCGTGAAGATGACCAAGAAGAGACAGTTCGCGCTCGCCTAAACGTTTACCATGATCAGACTAAACCTCTGATCGGTTACTACCGCGGCTGGGCAGATGAAGATGCTGCAACTGCACCAAAATACGTATACGTAGAGGGTGTGGGTAGCGTTGACCAGATCCGTGATCGGGTATTCGAGGGCCTGGCTTGATATCAAAGCTAAGGTAAATTAAACCGCACTTACTTAGTGCGGTTTTTTATGCTCTTAAGGGTTTAAATACTGACACGGATTCAACTCGCTAGTGCAACGGGTTGATTGATTCTGCGATACTTATTAAGTTCAGTGGGGAGTTTGTGCCGTTAAGAGACAAAAAAGGAGAGCATTAAACTCTCCTTTTTTTATTTGCTAGCCTCTTCGACTTAGTTTCGAATCAGGTGATCAAAGGCGGATAGAGAGGCTGTAGCACCGGCACCCATCGAGATGATGATCTGTTTGTAAGGCACGGTGGTTGCATCACCCGCTGCGAATACGCCTGGTACATTGGTAGCACCGCGATCATCGATCTGGATCTCACCAAATTTGGTTAGCTCAACGGCACTCTCTTTTAACCACTCAGTATTTGGCACTAAGCCGATCTGAACAAATACACCTTCTAGCTCAACGCTGTGAGATTCGCCAGAGGTGCGGTCGGTATAGATCAAGCCGTTAACCTTACCATTCGCTCCAGTGATCTCTGTGGTTTGCGCGTTCTTGATAATGGTGACATTAGAGAGCGAGTTTGCTTTGTCTTGCAACACTTGGTCTGCACGAAGTGTGTCACCAAATTCTAAAACGGTTACTTCACTGACCACACCGGCAAGATCGATCGCGGCTTCGATGCCTGAGTTGCCGCCACCAATAACAGCTACGCGCTTACCTTTAAACAGTGGGCCATCACAGTGTGGACAGTAGGCAACGCCTTTGCCTTTGTATTCCGCTTCACCTGGGACACCCATCTCACGCCAGCGGGCGCCCGTCGCCATAATAATGGTTTTCGACTGTAGGTTTGCACCGCTCTCTAAGTTCAGTTGATGTAGGCCATCGGCTTCAGAGAGGCCCGCTGCGCGTTGCGCTGTAATGATATCAACGTTGTACTCTTTAACGTGCTGTTCCATGTTAGAGACCAGTTTTGGTCCCTCTGTGTAGGGAACTGAGATTAGGTTCTCAATGCCCATGGTGTCTTGAACCTGACCACCAAATCGCTCGGCGACTAAACCGGTGCGAATCCCTTTGCGAGCTGCATAGATAGCAGCGGCTGCACCTGCAGGACCGCCACCTACAACGAGTACATCGTATGGGTCGCGTTCCGATAGCGCTTCTGCTTCGCGCTCAGCACCGGCAGTATCAAGCTTCGCTAGAATCTCTTTGAGCTCAGTACGCCCTTGGGTAAATAGTTCACCGTTCAGGAATACAGCGGGTACGGCCATCACCTCACGCTCTTCTACTTCAGATTGGTAGAGTGCGCCATCGATCATCGTGCTGGTGATGTTTGGATTTAGGCGTGCCATCAGGTTTAGAGCTTGCACTAAATCCGGACAGTTTTGACAAGAGAGCGAGATGTAAGTTTCAAAATGGAACTCACCCTCAAGGCTCTTAATCTGATTCTGTACCTCTTCAGGCTCTTTGCTTGGGTGTCCACCCGCTTGAAGAAGAGCAAGAATCAGAGTTGTAAACTCGTGACCCATTGGGATACCGGAGAACACAACACGAGGTTCAGCATCAGCTTCACCAAGAACGGCCATGCTTGGCACTCGGTGATGATCCCAATCAGTCAATGTAATTTTGTCGCTGCGCTCAGCAAGCGTTGTCGCGAGTTCTCTAAGTTCGTTACCTTTTGCTGAGTCGTCAGCAGCTAATTTAAGCTCAATCGGTTGTTTGATGTAGCTAAGGTACTGGTCCAGCTGTTGGACAATATTGGGCTCTAACATGATGACCTCATGAATAAAAAATAACTAAACTTTTGAGAGAAACGAGGCTGCGAGTGCAGCCTCGGGAAAGGACTTAGGTCCGATTAGATCTTACCAACAAGATCCAAAGAGGGTGCTAGAGTCTCAGCGCCTTCTTTCCATTTAGCAGGACATACTTCGCCTGGGTGAGCAGCAACGTACTGTGCAGCTTTGATCTTGCGAAGAAGTTCTGATGCGTCACGGCCTACAGAACCAGAGTTGATCTCAACAATCTGAATCTTACCTTCTGGATCGATAACGAAAGTACCGCGCTCAGCAAGACCTGCTTCTTCGATCATTACGTCGAAGTTGCGAGAGATCTGACCCGTTGGATCGCCGATCATAGGGTAAGTGATTTTACCGATCGTCTCAGAAGAGTCGTGCCATGCTTTGTGAGTGAAGTGAGTATCAGTTGATACTGCGTAGATCTCAACACCGATCTTCTGGAACTCAGCGTAGCTGTCTGCAAGGTCACCTAGCTCAGTTGGGCAGATGAACGTGAAATCTGCTGGGTAGAAGAAAACAACAGACCACTTACCTTTAAGGTCAGCTTCTGAAACTTCTACGAATTCGCCAGCGTGGAATGCTGTTGCGTTAAATGGTTTAACTTCCTGGTTAATGTAAGCAGACATTCTGTCTTCTCCTTGGTTGGTTAAATTGTCATGTTTCAAGAATGCGACGAATCTTAGAGTTCGCCGACAAAAAGGTAAAATTAATTGTAACTAATGATGTTATTAATAAATGCTATCAGGCAGTCTCTTTTTCAAGGGCTGATGCAGAAATTAATTCGCGGGTGTAATCCGTCGAAGGGGCATTAAAAATAGCCTCTGCAGTGCCAGATTCAACCACTTTGCCACCTTTCATCACCATAACGCGGTGACTTAACGCTTTTATGACAGCGAGATCGTGGCTAATAAAAAGATAGCTTAGTTTATATTGGCGTTGCAGGGATTGAAGTAGATCAATGACCTGTTTTTGAACCGTTCTGTCGAGGGCAGAGGTCGGCTCATCTAACACGATTAATTTAGGCTTTAATACCAGTGCTCGCGCGATGGCGATTCGTTGTCGCTGGCCACCTGAGAACTCATGCGGGTAGCGATGTCTAGATTCTGGATCTAGCTGCACATCCAGAAGGGCTTGAATGACAGCGGCTTCTCTCTGTTCAGGTGAGAAACTCTGTTGTACTTCCAGCCCCTCACTAATGATCTCTGCCACAGTCATTCTCGGGCTGAGGCTACCGAAGGGATCTTGGAAAACGATCTGGGCAACACGGCGATGAGGTCGCATCTCCTTTTGGTTGAGCGAATCAACACGTCTGCCATCTAGCCATATCTCCCCTTCGCTTTTGATCAGTTTTAGCAGGGCAAAAGCGAGGGTTGATTTACCTGAACCTGACTCACCGACAATACCCAATGTCTCGCCCTGTTTGATCTGTAGATCGATGCCATCAACCGCTTTAATGTGATCATAAACACGTTTCAGAAGGCCCTGAGTTTTAGGGAACCAGACTCGAATATTCTTGGCGTCTAACAAGGTGTCAGCAGTTGCTTTAACGTCAGCGAGGTCGCGTACAGGTTCTGCATTGAGCAGTGTGTTTGTGTAGGGGTGGTTGGGAGCATTAAACAGTGAAAGAGTATCGCCTTTTTCTACGACTTTGCCTTGTTGCATCACTAAAATGCGATCGGCGTAACGCTTCACAATATTCAGATCATGCGTAATGATCAGTATCGCCATCCCCAGTGTCTGTTGCAGAGATTTCAGTAGATCAAGGATCTGCTTTTGTATTGTGACATCCAGCGCGGTGGTGGGTTCGTCGGCAATTAGAATCTCGGGTTCGTTGGCTAATGCCATCGCAATCATGACACGCTGGCGCTGACCGCCTGATAGCTCGTGGGGGTAACTTTTCAAACGGGACTCAGGTGATGGGATACCCACCAGGTCTAGAAGTTCTATCACTCGTTTACGGGCTTTAGAGCCCGATAATCCCTTATGCAGTTTAAGCGATTCAGCTATCTGTTTCTCGATGGTATGAAGCGGATTAAGAGAGGTCATCGGCTCCTGAAAAATGTAGCTGATTCGGTGGCCTCTTATTGATCGAAGTTCGGCTTCTGTTGACTCCTGAAGCGCTTTCCCCTGGAAAACAATTGAGTCTGCTTGTATCTCTGTCTGCTCAGGCAGCAGTTTCAATAGCGACAGGGCAGAGATCGATTTGCCTGAACCCGATTCGCCAACAATCGCCAGTGTTTCACCGGCGTTTAGAGAAAAGCTTAGATTCTCTACAGCTGCTTCAGGCTGATCAGGAAATCGAATCGATAAATGTTTTACGTCTAGAATCGGTTTCATCGGCTCTGTTTCCTAGGATCAAACGCGTCGCGAACGCCTTCACCAATAAAGATCAGTAACGTCAGCATGATAGAGAGTGATAAGAAAGCGGTCACACCTAGCCAAGGTGCATGAAGATTCGCTTTGCCCTGTGCCACAAGTTCACCTAAGGATGGCGAGCCGGGTGGTAGGCCAAAGCCAAGAAAGTCGAGTGCGGTTAATGTCACCAGTGCACCATTAAAGATGAACGGCATAAACGTCAGTGTCGCAACCATAGCGTTGGGAAGGACATGCTTAAACATGATAACTGAGTTCGGTTGCCCTAGAGCCCTTGCTGCTCTGACGTACTCCAGGTTGCGTGCACGCAAGAATTCAGCGCGCACCACATCCACCAAATTCATCCATGAGAAGAGCAACATAATCCCTAGCAGCCACCAGAAATTAGGCTCCACTAGGCTGGCTAGAATGATCAATAGGAAGAGAACCGGCAGACCGGACCAGATCTCAATGAAACGCTGCATAAACAGATCGACCTTACCTCCGTAATACCCTTGTAGCGCGCCTGCTACGACGCCAATAACCGAGCTTGCAAGGGTCAGGACTGTGGCAAACAGGATTGAGATACGAAAACCGTAGATCAATCTTGCCGCGACATCACGCCCCTGGTCATCAGTGCCTAACCAGTTGTCGGTAGTAGGCGGAGAGGGGGCTGGTTGGTCCAAGTTAAAGTTGATTGTGTCGTAGCTGAACGGGATAACGGGCCACCACAGAGTGCCGTTTTGCTCCTCAATCAGTTCAGTAATATAGGGATCGCGGTAGTCGACCGGTGCATCAAAGTCACCGCCAAAATCGGTCTCTGTATAGTTTTCCATTAACGGATAGAACAGCCCTTGATCCGTTTTGATTAGGATCGGTTTGTCATTTGCGATCAATTCAGCAAAGAGCGACAGGGTAAACAGCAACATAAAGATCCAAAACGAGTAGTAGGCTCGTCGGTTGCTTTTAAACTGTGCAATGCGTCGCTGAGTAATGGGTGATGCCATCGTTTAACCCTCTCGACTCTCAAAATCGATACGAGGATCGACAAGGGTATAGGTGATGTCTGATACCAGCTTTAATAGAAGCCCCACTAGGGTGAAGATGTAGAGCGTACCGAAAATAACAGGGTAATCTCGGTTGATAACCGCCTCATAGCCAAGCAGCCCTAAACCATCCAGTGAGAAGATCACCTCAATCAACATCGATCCTGTGAAGAAAATACCAATCAATGCAGCAGGCATACCCGCTATGATCAGTAGCATGGCATTTCGGAATACATGGCCGTAAAGAACCTGATGCTCGGTTAAACCCTTAGCCCGAGCGGTCAGTGCATACTGCTTATGGATCTCATCAAGGAAGGTGTTTTTAGTCAGCATGGTCAGCGTTGCGAAGCTGGAAATAACGGACGCTAGGATTGGTAGAGCAAGGTGCCAGAAGTAATCCCCGATTTTTTCGATCAGAGTCATCTCTTCAAATCCGGGTGAAGTTAAGCCTCGCAACGGAAACCACTCAAAGTAGGTGCCGCCGGCAAATAGTACGATCAGTAAAATAGCAAACAAGAAGTTTGGGATCGCGTAGCCAACAATGATGATGCTGGAACTCCAGATATCAAAAGGGGAGCCATCTCGAACCGCTTTTCGAATGCCTAAAGGAATGGAGACTAGGTAGGTGATCAGTGTGGTCCATAGCCCAAGAGAGATCGAGACAGGCATCTTTTCGATAATCAGATCAACCACCGGTTTATCACTGAAAAAACTACGGCCAAAATCGAAGGTTAGATAGTCTGTCAGCATCTTAAAAAACCGCTCATGGGCCGGCTTGTCAAAGCCATAGAGTTGTTCGATCTCAGCAACCAGTGCGGGGTCCATGCCTTGGGCACCCCGATATTTTGAATCGCCGCCTTGTGCATCGGCGCTGATATCTGAACGCTCTCCTGAACCAATACGACTGGTCGCATCAACCGAAAAACCCTGTAGGTGAGCGAGAGCTTGTTCAACCGGTCCACCAGGCGCCAGTTGAATAATTAGGAAGTTCAACAGCAAGATACCGAACAGCGTCGGTATCATGAGCAGTAATCGTCGAACAATGTACGCTGCCATTATGGCTTAGCCCACCAGGTATCCAGTCCAATGGTGTAGGTGGGGCGAATCGCAGGTAACTCAAATTTATCCCAGTAGGCGACACGGTGTGAGTCGATGTGGAACTGAGGCACCACAAAATGGTTCCACTGCAATACTCGATCCAGCGCTCGAGCACGCAGCACAAGCTGCTCACGATCCGGAGCTTGAATCAGAAGCTCCACTAACTGATCAATCGCGGGATCTTTGATGCCGATTAGATTTCTGCTACCGGGTTGATCGGCGGCTTCCGATCCCCAAAATTCGCGCTGCTCATTGCCTGGTGAGCTGCTCTGTCCAAAGCTGCCGACGATCATGTCGAAGTCAGTTGAACGAAGACGATTAATATACTGGGATACATCAACGATGCGGATGCTGACCTGCATCCCCAGTTTCTCTAGATTTTGAATAAAGGGTGCAACGACGCGTTCAAAATCCTTTTGCACCAGTAGTATTTCGAAATTGAATGAATCTCCGGCATCATTAACCAATTTGCCATCTTTTAGTGTCCAGCCAGCCTCTTTTAAAAGTTTAAGTGCTGTGCGAAGTTGAGTTCGGTTGCGCCCATCCCCTTTGGTGGTTGGCGCTTGGTAAACGGTTGTAAACACCTCATCCGGAATCTGGCCTCTGAACGGCTCTAAAATGGCCAACTCTTTTTCACTGGGTAGTTCAGTGGCGGCCATCTCTGAATTAGAGAAGAAACTGTGACTGCGAGTGTATGCGCTGTAAAACAGGTTGGCATTGGTCCACTCAAAATCGAAGCCGTGTGCGATGGCTGATCGAACACGAGGATCACTGAACTTGTCGAGGCGCGTATTCATGATAAAGGCTTGCATACCAGCCGGGTTGGCATCAGCAATCAGCTCCTTCTTAATACGACCCTCATCAAATGCCGGGCCCGTATAGCTGGTCGCCCAGTTTTTAGAGGAGTTCTCCTCTCTAAAGTCATACTCTTCAGCTTTGAATGCCTCCAGTGCGACGGTGCTGTCACGGTAGTAATCAAACTGCATGGCATCAAAGTTGTAGCGACCGCGGTTAACCGGAAGGTCGGTTCCCCAATAATCTGGGTTGCGCTTGTAGGTAATGGTTCTACCCGCTTCAAAAGAGTCTACAACGTAGGGCCCTGAACCCAAGATAGGGTCCAGCGAAGGCTTGGTGAAGTCTCGTTCTTTCCAATAGTTCGCAGAGAGAATAGGGACCTCGCCAATGATCAATGGCAATTCGCGGTTCTCTTCACTGCCAAACTCAAAACGGACAGTATGGTCTGTAATAGCGGTGATTGAACGGATGTCGCGGTAGTAAGCTTTGTAGAAGGGTGAGCCCTGTTCACGCAATAGTCTGAAGGTCTCGATGACATCGATTGCTGTCACAGGGGTACCATCGCTGAAACGTGCCTGCTTACGAAGATCAAACTCAACCCAGGCTCTGGATTCAGGCATACGGACCGCTTCGGCTAGTAAGCCGTACTGAGTGAAGGGTTCGTCGTAAGAGCGAGCCATCAGGGTGTCAAAGGTTAATCCGGTACCATCCGCTGCTGTGCCTTTGATAATAAAAGGGTTAAAGCTATCAAAAGTGCCGTTGGCGGCCTGTTTAAAAACTCCGCCTTTAGGTGCTTCTGGGTTAACGTACTCAAAATGACTAAACCCTGCATCGTATTTCAGGTCGCCGTGCATCGCGATCCCGTGCGAAGACTCGACACTGGCATGAGCCGTCAGTGCAACGGCGAATGAGAGAATGGCGCCTATTTTTTTTATGGAATTTTTTTGAATAGAACCCAAAGCCACGGAAACCTCCAACGAAACAGTTTATAAAACTATACGTTAGAAATAGGGTGCTAGGGTTAAAAATTCAACTTATTTTGTTGAATTGAGTGACTCAGCAAGCTTTTCCAGTTGCTGATGACGTTCGCCACGAGGCGTCTCTTGGCTTTTAAGCTGCTGATCCAACTCCATCAGCTTAGTCAGCTTGATCTGATCGCCCATCGAGAGACTGCGAATGAGGTCTTGATCAACCCATTCGCGGATGCGTTTCATCACAACTACTTTGAAGACCACAGCTAGAACCACCGAGATGACGATGATTGCAATGCCTAAAGTATCCATTAGCCCTGCTCAGGTTGTTTAACGCGAAGGGGTTGGCCTGGCATCAATAGGGTATCGATGCTGATGTCGTTCCATTTAAGCAGTTGCTGAACACTGATGTTGTGGCGCTGCGCAATGACGCTGAGGTTATCACCCTTGCGGACCAAGTACTGTGCAGTTGAAGAGGCTTGAGCATCGGCTTTGAAAATCGCTAAACGCTCACCAATTTTAAGCGTCTTAGAGGTGCCAAAGTTGTTCCAGCGAGCGATCGACTTATGATCAACGCCGTAGATTTTCGCAATTTTCCAGAGCGAATCACCGGATTTAACCGTGTGAAGAATCTTTTTACTGCCTGCGGGTGCGCTCTTGCGGATACTGGCGGTGCGACGTTGCGTATCACTCAAGCGGTACTGGCTGGCATCAACCAGCGCTGATGGGATCAATAGAGATTGGCCAACGCGAATCAGAGAACTTTTCAAATCATTCGAGGTCTGAATGGTCGAAATGTTTGTGTTAAAGCGCTTAGCGATGACCGATAAGCTATCGCCAGGCTTAACTTCGTAACGAGCCCAGTTGATTCTGTCTGAAGGGGCGAGTGATGCTAGTTCGGTTTTAAAGCGCGCCGCGTTATCAACTGGAACCAATAGCTGGTGCGGGCCCTCTGGGTCCGTAGCCCATTGTGAAAATCCCGCGTTGAGCTTGTAGATCTCATCCAGTTCCACTCCGCTCAACTCAGCAGCGCGTGACAGATCGATCTGCCCCCCAGTATCGACGATTTCAAAATAGGGTTTGTCTGCAAGAGGCGCTAAAGCAAGACCATGCTTGTCTGGGTTTTTGAACACCTCAGAGATCGCTAGAATTTTAGGGACGTAGTGGCGAGTCTCACGCGGCAGTTTTAGATTCCAAAAATCGGTTGGCTTGCCGGCTTTTTTATTGCGTTTAACTGCACGACCTACGGTTCCCTCACCGGCGTTGTAAGCGGCCATGGCCAACAACCAATCCCCATCGAGGTAGTCGTGCAGATACTCTAGGTAGTCCAATGCCGCATGCGTTGATGCAACAATGTCGCGTCGACCGTCGTACCACCAGTTACGCTTAAGACCGAAATGATCGCCGGTTGCTGGCATGAACTGCCATGCTCCAGACGCTTTAGCCGGTGATTTGGCAAATGGGTCGTAAGAGGACTCTACTGCTGGTATTAGAGCGATCTCTGCCGGCATGCCACGTTTGATCACTTCATGCAGTACAAAGTGGTAGTAACGAGAGGCGCGGCCTGTTAAGCGGTTCAAATATTTGTCGTGCTCAACATACCAATCGATATGCTGTTGAACGACCTTTTTGTCCAGGTTGTGGTTGAGGCGCATGTTGTTGCGGGTTATTTCCCACAAGTCTGCTTTCTTTGGATCTTTCTCAAGTTCTAGAAGTACCGATTTAATCGGGGCTTCATCCCACTCTGGCTTCACTTTGGGTTCGGTACGCTGAACAAGAACAGGCTCGCTCTCAAGCACCTGGACAGGCTCGGTTGGACTCTGCTGTGCGCTCTGTTGTGTCGCGACGGTCTGACAGCCTGCGAGTGTGATCGCAAGGGCGCCAACCATCAGTGTCGATTTCAACTTTGCCATAGTGCCTTTCTGGACATTTATACCGAAAATTTAAAGCCGCAATTCTACCTGTGAGGGGCTATTGGGTCAATTTCATTAATTTTCTGTTAAGGAATAAAAAGTCCACTTCATAGATCACTATTTAGAAGCTGTTCTTCCATTCTCGCAGTGCCGCCAAGGTCTCGACTCCAGCAGAGAGTGTTTGGTTAGAATAGTGGCTGGCGCTTTGAATCAATGCCGCTTCACGCGTTCGCATGTAGGGGTTTATCTGGCGTTCTAATCCGATGCTGCTTGGCAGTGTCGGTCTGTTATCGGATCTTAGCTGTTCGCATCGAGTGATCGCTTGGTCGATGTCACTATTTTCTGGGTCAGCGGCTTTGGCAAAGGCCAGGTTGGCTAGAGAGTACTCATGCGTACAGTAGACCTCGGTCGCATCCGGTAGGCTTGCAAAGTAGTCCATTGCTTTTTGCATCTGATCTGCACTTCCCTCAAACAGGCGACCGCAGCCAGCTAAAAACAGTGTATCGCCACAGAACAGCTGCGGTGTATCGCCGTTAACTAAGTAGGCGATATGATCCAGAGTGTGTGCAGGGACAGCTTTGATACATAGAGACGCCCCAAACAGCTCAATGGAGTCTCCGTCAGATAGAGGGTGTGTTACACCAGGAAACTTTGACTCAGATGAGCCGTAAACAGGCACTGAGTATCGCGCATTCAAGGCGTCAACACCGCCAGTATGATCTCGGTGGTGATGGGTGACTAGGATAGCAGCCAATGTTTTGTTGGATTGAGTCAGATGCTGTTCAACCACATCCGCATCACCTGGATCGACAACGGCAATGGATGAGTCATCAGGTGATTCGATGACCCAGATATAGTTATCGTCAAATGCGGGTAATGGGGTTAGCTTAAACATCCTGAACTCCGAGGCTGAAATTTCCCCTCAGGTTACCTAGAATAGAGATCAATGAGAACCTCATTTGAAGGTGAAAACGATGAGTAGTGTGACTGATTTGAACGCAGTCAGCGAACTGCAAGCCTGGTACGACTCAGAGTTGGGGCAGCAGTTTTTGGCACAAGAGCGCCAGATGATCGAGCGTGCATTGCTCTCCGTGCAGGGCAGTCGTCTATTACAGGTTACTTTGGACGGTCGTCAGTGGCTCTGTGATACAGCCAGAGCTCAGCACGCTGTATTGGTTGCTCCTAGAGTTGAGCTAGGGATGGAAGAACGAACCCTAATTGCAACGCCAGAAGAGCTGCCCGTGCAGTCGGCGGTCATTGATATTTTGGTATTGCACCATGCTCATGAGTTTTCTGCGGATCCACACCAAGTTATTCGTGAAGCGGCCCGTATCCTTCGCCCTGGTGGTCATCTGATTTTGTTGGGTTTTAATCCGACCTCCTGGTTAGGGTTGCACTCACAGTTTAAGAGAAATCAGGGCGCCCCTTGGCGTGCCCAATTTATCTCGCAACACCGTTTAGGCGATTGGTTTAAGTTGCTGCAGCTCTCATCCTTAGGTGGGGACTCTAAAGAGTTCAACTACCCTCTGGAGAGTAACCAGTGGCGGCAACGGATCAGGCCTGTGGCCAAGGTGATTAAGGCGTTGCCGTTTAAATCAGGCAACCTGTTCACAATAACAGCAAGAAAAGATGTAGCGGGACTCACACCACTGCAACCGCAGTGGAATCGTCGTCTACTTGGCAAGTTACAAGTGATAGAATCTAAAGCAACAAGTGCTGGTGTAAGGCGAAATAAGAGTTGAAAGTAGTCAAGATATATACCGACGGGGCCTGTAAAGGTAATCCTGGGCCTGGTGGTTGGGGTGCGCTATTAAGTTATGGCGGTGCTGAGAAAGAGATGTGGGGTGGGGAGCATGAAACCACCAATAATCGCATGGAGATCATGGCGGCTATCGAATCGCTAGAGTGTTTAAAACGACCCTCTAAAGTGATTCTTTATACAGATTCGGAATACCTGCGCAAAGGGATCACAGAGTGGATCCACGGCTGGATGAAGCGAAATTGGAAAAACTCCCAGGGCAAGCCGGTTAAAAATGCCGAGCTTTGGCAGCGACTTCATCAGGCGACACAACAACATGACATTGAGTGGCGATGGGTTAAGGGCCATAGTGGTGATCCAGGTAATGAACGAGCCGATCAGTTGGCTAATCGCGGATATGAGGAACAGCTCTAATGAGTCGTCAAATTGTACTCGATACTGAAACCACCGGTCTTGAGCCCGAAGAGGGTCACAACATCATCGAGATCGGTTGTGTGGAGATGGTGGCACGCCGCTTAACCGGTAACAACTACCATCAATACATTCTGCCCGATCGTGAGGTTGATGCTGAGGCGATGCAGGTCCACGGCATTACCAATGAATTTTTGGCAGACAAGCCTAAGTTCAATGTCGTCATGCACGAATTCATTGAATACGTGCGTGGTGCCGAACTGATCATCCATAACGCGTCGTTCGATGTCGGCTTCATTAATAAGGAGTTTGAGCGCAACGGGATTAAAGAGCGCATCGAAGAGTTCTGTACGATTACCGACAGCTTAGCCTTAGCGCGTAAAAAACACCCTGGTCAGAAGAACAACCTAGATGCTCTCTGTCGTCGGTACTTTATAGATAACTCGCACCGTGAATTGCACGGCGCCTTGCTCGACTCTGAAATCCTAGCCGATGTCTATTTGGCGATTACGGGTGGTCAAACCGCCTTGAGTCTATCGGTGGATGGGCAAGATGAAGAGGGTGGTGGACAGCGAATCAGACGCCTTACTCCTGAACAGGTTTCTGGTCTTAAAGTGTTGAAAGCGAGTGAAGATGACCTCACTGAGCACGAACGTTTTTTGGATATGCTGGATAAGAAATCAGACGGCGCTGTGTGGCGAAACCTTTCTCAGGAGTCATGAGACTCTAGCCATTCAATCAAACGTTGAATGGCGTTGCCACGCGTGCGACTCAACTGCCTTTCCAAGCCAAGGTCCGTTAGGTAAGTCTTGATCTGTTCGACAGTGGATCCCTGATCAATCTGGTGCTTAAAAAGCTGAATCAGAGCAGTAATCTGACGGCTCTCTGAGCACCCATCGAACTGAATAAAACCCTTTTCACTACTCAGTTTTAGCCAAGTCTGACTGGCACAACCTGTGACGAGATTTTCTGGTCGCTTTAGGCTTGGGTCTATTGAGACTGATCCCAAACTCATCAGTGCATTCAGTCGTGTTGGCCAATCTTTCGCTTGCTCAACCTGTTCTATCCAAAGCTTTGCTGAATCGCTATTCGATGTCTCATCACTCGTCACAGGTTGATGGCTACAGAGTGAACGCAAAAGGGCGATACAAGTGTCTAGCTCTTCAATTGTGTTATAAAACGCTAAAGAGATGCGCACAGAAGAGTGCAATCCAAATGACTGCATGAGCGGTTGCGCGCAGTGGCTACCGGCACGAACAGCGATGCCCTGTGCATCGAGTTGAGCGGCTATGTCGTCGGCATTGATCGTCTCATGATAGAAACTCACAATGGGTAAGCTGAACTCTCCAGCAGGGAGTATTTTAATCCCCTCTATGGATTTGAGTCCCTGCAAGAGGTGACTGGTCAGTTGCTGCTCGTGCTCTTCTATCTCTGCACGGTCTAGATTGTTTAGGTACTCAGCGGCAGCTGCCAATCCAATGGCGCCGGCAATATCGGGCGTGCCCGCTTCAAAGCGCAGCGGCGCCTCGGCATACTGGGTCTCAGTTAAGCTGACCGACTCAATCATCTCGCCGCCAACTTGCCAAGGGGGCATCGCATTAAGCAGAGCCTCTTTCCCGTAAAGAACCCCAATACCGGTCGGACCAAACATCTTGTGACCCGAAAACGCATAAAAATCAGCGTCAAGATCCTGCATGTCCAAGACCAGGTGCGGTGCCGCTTGAGCCCCATCGATCAGAGTCGTTAGGCCCTCTCTCTTGGCCAGTTTTACCATCTCTTTAATGGGGTAGACGGTGCCTAGGACATTGGAGGCGTGGGGTAGTGCCACCAGTTTTGGATTGAGTTTAAGGTAGCTTTGGTACTGATCTGAATTGAGTTCACCTGACGCTGTCAGTTCGATGACGTCTAAGTGGGCGCCAACCTGCTGCGCTAATCGCTGAAACGGAAGAATCGCAGCGTGATGAGCAGAGATAGCGATAACAATGCGATCACCTGCCTTGAGAATGGGTCTTAGGTAACTCTCGGCGACGAGATTGAGACCTTCGGTTGCACCTCGAGTCCAGACAATTTCATTGGGTTTAGCATTAATGAACTGTGCTAATTGACCTCGAGCCTGTTCAAAGTGTGCGGTTGCTAGGCTGCTCAGGTGGTGAGCCGCACGGTGAACATTGGCATTCTCTTTCCGATAAAACTGAGTTATTGCATCGATCACTTCGCGCGGTTTTTGAGTGGTAGCCCCGTTATCGAAGTAGATCAGGGGTTTCCCATCAACTCGTGTATTGAGGATAGGAAAGCTCGAACGTATTCGTCGCAGGGTTTGGCTGTCCATCAGTGACTGGTTTGCTCACGCAGCCAGCGACTCTGCCAGCGTGTATACATCATCGCAGCGGTAAACAGAGTCGAAATCAACAACACTTCAATCACACCATAGAGGGCTAAATGGGGTTGGATAGCCGTCAGTACACTGCCCAAGAAATAGAGCAGCAATACGAAGCAGAGCCAAGCGTGAGGACGCGGTGTGCCCTTTAATATAGCGGGTGTAAAACCGATCAGTGGCAGTAAGTGAACCAGCCAAATCACCCAAGGGTTATCTCCAGAACTCGGTGCTAACCATAAGAAACGTAGAGTGTAGAAGATTAAAAGGGCGATAAAGCTGACACGGGTAATTAAACCACTGATTGACGCTTTGCGTTGTAGAGACATGTTAACTCCTTTAACGACTGCTCAAACGCTGCGCTAGGGTACCTAAACGTTTACCCTGAGCGACGGCAATTCTCTGTTCGTCTTGTGATAGGCGGTGACTGTTTTGCGATACCTGACTGGCACCGTAAGGTGTGCCACCACGGGTGGTTGAGTGCAGTTCAGCAACATTATAGGGAACACCGACTAACAGCATTCCTTGATGGATCAAAGGCAGAGCCATAGAGAGCAGCGTACTCTCTTGACCGCCATGCAGTGAGCTGGATGAGGTGAACAGTGTTGCCGGTTTATCGATCAGCGAGCCAGACAGCCACTCTGACGTGGTCGTCTCGATAAATGCGCTTAACGCACTGGCCATATGACCAAACCGGGTTGGACTTCCTAATGCTAGGCCTGAGCACTCTCTTAAATCGTCCTGTGTGACATAGAGTGTCCCTTCACTATCTGCGAGGTCAGACGTTTCTGCATCCGGAACGGTTCTTATTTGAGCGTTAATACCAGATTGTTCAATGCCCAGTGCGATCGATTCAGCCAGCGCACGGGTCGCGCCATGACGACTGTAGAATAGAACCAGTACGTACGGCGCAGACATATTACAGAATCTCTAATACTTGCTCAGGAGGGCGGCCAATGCGCGCCTTGTCACCGTTGATCACAACGGGACGCTCCATCAGTTTTGGGTACTCAACCATAGCGGCAATCAATGCATCAGCTGAGGACTCTTTAGTCAGACCGGCCAACTTGAACTCATCCTCTTTGGTGCGGACTAAGTCGATAGGTGTGACACCCAGTGCAGCGATCAGTTGGCGCAGCTCATCGGCGGATAGAGGCTCTTTTAAATATTCACGAACGGTGAGTTCAGCACCTTGCTCTTCAACCAGTGCCAAAGTTTGACGTGATTTAGAACAGCGAGGGTTGTGAAGAATAGTGATGCTCATTGAAATAGTTCCTTATTGGCCCAGTTTCGCGATCAGCGCGTCCACGGCATTATCCAGTGGAAGATCAGAGGCTTTAGCGTCACGACGGCCTTTGTACTCAAGTTGGCCGGCTGCAATGCCTCGGTCTGAGATCACTAGGCGGTGTGGAATGCCTGTTAGCTCCATGTCAGCAAATTTAACCCCTGGGCGCTCTTTTCGGTCGTCTAGTAGTACATCAACACCTTTTGCCTTCAGTTCTGAGTAGAGTTTGTCCGATAGCGCTTTTACGTCATCAGATTTATCGTAGTTCAGTGGTACTAGAGCAACGGTGAAAGGTGCTAGAGATTCTGGCCAGATGATGCCGTTCTCATCGTGATTCTGCTCAATGGCAGCTGCAACGACACGAGTAACACCGATACCGTAACAACCCATGGTCATTGGCACCGCTTTGCCGTTTTCATCCAATACCGTTGCATTCATCGCTTCGGAGTACTTCAAGCCCAACTGGAAAATGTGTCCAACTTCGATACCGCGACGAATGTTCAGCGTACCTTTGCCGTCTGGACTTGGGTCGCCAACTTGCACGTTGCGAAGATCTGCAACGCGTGGGGTAGGAAGATCACGCTCCCAGTTAATTCCGAAGTAGTGTTTACCATCGATGTTAGCACCGGCACCAAAGTCAGACGCACAAGCCACTGCGCGATCAATAACGATCGGAATAGGAAGGTTGACTGGACCAAGGGAGCCAGGGCCGGCGCCCACAATTGCACGGATCTCTTCCTCAGTTGCCATGGTCAGAGGAGAGGCAACTTCAGGCTGCTTCTCCGCCTTAATCTCATTTAACTCATGGTCGCCACGAACCAGAAGGGCAACGATCTCTGAATCAACCTCGTCCGACGCTTTGACCATTAAGGTTTTAATCGTCTTCTCGATCGGTAGGTTGTGCTGTTCAACGAGCGCGGCAATGGTTTTAGCATCAGGCGTGTCAACCAAACGCATCTCTTCTGTAGGTGCATCCGGAGCGGCTTTAGGTGCGATTGCTTCCGCCATTTCAACATTGGCTGCGTAATCGCTGCTGTCAGAGAAGGCGATATCATCTTCACCAGAAGCGGCAAGAACGTGAAACTCATGAGAGCCGGTACCCCCAATAGAACCGTTATCGGCAATGACTGGACGGTAATCTAGGTTAAGGCGGTCGAAGATGCGAACGTAAGCATCAAAGTAGTCGTCGTACGTCTTCTGTAGTGACTCTTGGTTGATGTGGAAGGAGTAGCCATCCTTCATAACAAATTCACGTGAGCGCATTACACCGAAACGCGGACGAATCTCATCACGGAATTTGGTTTGAATTTGGTAAAAGTTAGCCGGTAGCTGTTTGTAACTCTTAAGCTGGTTGCGAACCAGATCGGTAATCACCTCTTCGTGAGTCGGTCCAACACAGAAATCACGCTGGTGACGATCTTTCAAACGGAGCAGTTCAGGTCCGTACTGTTCCCAGCGGCCTGACTCTTGCCACAATTCAGCCGGCTGAATCGCAGGCATCAGTAGCTCCTGAGCACCCGAAGCATCGAGCTCTTCGCGAATGATCTTTTCAACCTTGCGCAGTGTTTTAAGACCCATCGGTAGCCAGGTGTATAGGCCTGATGCCAGTTTGCGGATGAGGCCCGCACGAAGCATTAACTGATGACTGATAACCTCTGCATCAGCAGGAGTCTCTTTGACGGTCGCAATAAGAAATTGACTAGCACGCATGGTGAAATTGTTTCCAGCTCAAATAAAAAGAGCCCATAGTTTAAGGATGGGCTCTTTCGGCTACAAGTTTTAAAAACAATTATGCGGTTTCAGATACTAAATCTAGCTCTTCTAACATCGCTTCTAAGCGATCAATTTCCGTCTCATTAAAGACTGGGATGCCAGACTCAATGACCTCTTGCGCTGCAATACCAGCGCCAGACGCCTCTTTACCACTGAAGGCAGCGCCTGAGATGTCGCGATTACCACAGGCTGGGCTATCTGCTTTCATCAAAGCCGCAACGCACCCCTCTCGCTTTGCCAGTTCTGCTGTGAGCTCGGCGCCAAGAACAAACTGCGGAGTAACGTCTTCGCCTTCATCTGTGATGACTTCAACCGGAATACGACGAGCAATAGTGGCGTAGGGGCGAGGGACAGTGAGACCACCGGCGACCTCGGGACAGATCCTAACGAGGCGATCTTCGTTTTGTAGCCACTCTAGCAGGGGGTGATTAATGAGGTTGTGACGTCCATCGTATCGAACGTTTTCGCCCAAAAGACAGGCGCTGATAAGCACTTTATTCATAAATGTGTGACCGTGTTTTTTTATTATTGTGTCGTAGATGTCGCTGTACGACGATTTAGTGGTTGGCGATCATACAGAAGTGGAAAGGGGAAGTCAGCCTGTGAGTCTCAATCAATGGTCTTACACAGGCTGTTAGGCTGTTTAAGCCTCTGGACGGGCGTCCACCATAAAGGTTGCTTCACCCGTTGCGATTACCTTGTCGCCAACATAAACGTTGGTGTCACAAAGGACACGACGACGGCGTTCATTGATCTCTTTAACGGTGATTTCTGCTCTCGCTGTTTGCCCGATAAAAAGGGGTGCCTTGAACTTAATCTGCTGATCAACATAGATCGCTCCAGGTCCAGGAAGTTTCGTACCGGCCACAGTAGAGATTAATGCCGCACTTAGCATGCCGTGGGCAATGCGCTGGCCGAATGGAGTTGTCGCCGCATACTCTTCGTTGATGTGTACAGGATTGGTGTCACCCGAAATGCCTGCAAAGCCATAGACATCTGCCTCAGAAATGGTCTTTGCAAAACTGTCGCTCATACCAACTTCAAGGTCTTCTAAGTAGTAGCCGTGTAAATTATCCATAAATCATCCTAAACAGTGTGGAATTGGGTTTTTGCAACAGGTTACTCACTTTTTCATGGGGTGCAAGAGAGGTTTCAAGATTCCCCAGTGGGGATAAATCAGGTATCTTTGCGTTACGTTATATTGAATGGACTAAACTTTCTACCATGATCATTAAACCAAAAATTCGCGGTTTCATCTGCACAACAACTCACCCAACAGGCTGTGAAGCAAACGTTCGCGAGCAAATTGCGAAGACTCAAGCGCAAGGAACGATTGATGGTCCTAAGCGTGTACTTATTGTAGGTGCATCATCGGGTTATGGTTTGAGTTCACGTATAACAGCAGCCTTTGGTGCGGGTGCTTCTACCATTGGTGTCTTCTTTGAAAAAGAGGGAACCGAGAAGAAACCAGGTACCGCGGGTTGGTATAACTCGGCGAGTTTTGAAAAGCTGGCCCACGAAGCAGGGCTTTACGCTAAATCGATTAACGGCGACGCTTTCTCTCATGAAGCGAAAGCGAAAACCATTGAGATGATCAAAGAGGACTTAGGTCAAATTGATCTTGTGGTCTATTCGCTGGCGTCTCCTGTTCGTAAAATGCCAGACTCTGGTGAGGTGATTCGTTCTGCCTTGAAGCCGATCGGTGAGGTCTACCGTTCAACAGCGATCGATACTAACAAAGATGTCATCATCGAAGCGGAAGTCGAACCAGCCAATCAAGAAGAGATCGACGCAACCGTCAAAGTGATGGGCGGTCAGGATTGGGAGCTTTGGATCGAAGCTCTGGATGAAGCAGGAGTTTTGGCTGACGGTGCTAAAACCGTTGCTTACAGCTACATTGGTACCGATATCACTTGGCCGATCTACTGGCACGGTACCCTTGGTAAAGCGAAGCAGGATTTGGATCGTGCTGCCTCTGAATTGAATGCGCGCTTGTCGAAAAAGGGTGGTCAAGCAAACGTAGGGGTTCTTAAGTCCGTTGTGACACAGGCCTCGTCTGCTATTCCTGTGATGCCACTCTATCTAGCTATGGTGTTCAAAATCATGCGTGCTGAAGGTGTTCATGAAGGGTGCCAAGAGCAGATTGACCGACTATTCCGCACCGGTCTCTACGGTGACAGCTGCGAAATGGACGAAGGCAACCGCTTCCGTCTAGATGATTGGGAGCTTCGTGACAGTATTCAAACGGCGTGTAAAGCCCTATGGCCAGATGTCACTTCTGAAAATCTGTTTGAATTGACCGATTACCAACTCTACAAAGATGAGTTCTTGAAGCTGTTCGGCTTCGGTATTGACGGTGTTGATTACGACGCTGAAGTGGATACTTTGGTTCCGTTCAAGCCACTCGAATTGTCTTAATACAAGTCAACTGACAATAAAAAACCGGCTATGTGCCGGTTTTTTATTGTCAGTTGCTACAGGTGATCGTAAAGCCCATAGAGTGCGTATCGATTTTTCTGATTTCAGTCTTGGTGCACTCACATAAGATTGGCTACACTGTCACCATCAAACATTTAGAGCGTTTTTTAGATGAAATACAAAGGCTTTCCAAAATTTTCTCATAGCCAGAAAGATAAAATCGGCGTCCTTGTGACCAATCTGGGTACACCGGATGCACCGACTCCCAAAGCGCTTAAACGCTACCTTAAGGAGTTTCTTTGGGATCCTCGTGTCGTGGAAGTTCCGCGTCCAATTTGGTGGATGGTTCTCAATCTTATCATCTTAAATATACGCCCGAAGCGTTCTGCTGAAGCCTACTCAACCGTGTGGACGGACGAAGGCTCACCGCTTCTTACTCATACTAAAAATCAGACAGAAGCTATCCGTAACCATTTTGAATCGCTGTATGGCGATCGCGTCGTGGTTGATTTTGCGATGCGTTATGGCAATCCATCGATTGAATCAGTGCTAGATCGCATGCAAGAAGCGGGTGTTCGAAAGTTAGTAGTGTTGCCACTCTATCCGCAATACAGCGCTTCAACGACCGCTTCTACCTTTGATGCGGTAGCGAGTGATTTTCAAAAACGCCGTCTGATTCCAGATTTCCGTTTTATTCAGCAGTACGCTGATGAACCTGCTTACATTGAGGCGGTAGCAGAGAAGATCCAAGCTCATTGGGCTGAGCATGGGCGAGCGGATAAACTCATTCTCTCTTATCATGGTGTACCAAAACGATACCTTTTAAATGGCGATCCGTACCACTGTCAGTGTCATAAAACGACACGACTGATTGCCGATCGTTTGGGGTTAGAAGAGGGGGAGTACATGACCTGCTTCCAGTCTCGATTTGGTCGCGAAGAGTGGTTGAAGCCATATACTGATGAGACGCTTAAATCCCTACCTGGCCAGGGTGTGAAATCTGTTCAGGTGGTCTGCCCTGGGTTTTCGTCTGATTGTCTTGAGACCATTGAAGAGATCGGTGAAGAGAACCGCGAATATTTCGAAGAGGCGGGTGGTGAGCGTTATGAATACATTGAAGCGCTAAACTCTGATGCATCACACATTAACATGCTGTGTGGATTGATTGATCGTGAACTTCAAGGGTGGATCTCCAAACCTGAAGATGATTATCAATTACGAGCATCCGAAGCCAAAGCTAAAGGCGCGGAACAGTAGAGTTTGTTCTGCGCTAAAAAGCACTTTGCCTAGTGAATACTTTAGGCCACAATAGAATCTAATCTATTGGATCAGGAGGTCTGTGATGTCTGCTACGAAACCGCACCCTAAATTTCTTGAAGCGATGAGTCAGTTGTCACAGATGGACGAAGATGAGCGATTATCAGAGGCGAACAAAGAGCTGTTTGATCAAGCGATCAAGTACGCCCCACTCGATATTCAGCCTCAATTGATTGCGATTCAGAAAAAGTACGAAACCCCACTGCACTGATTGCTCGTTTATTGATCACTCCAATGCGACAGCTGGGACTTTAACCTCTCAATTTTAGCTTCAGCTCGATCCTCTCTAATTTTCGGTGGCGTATCAGTTGTGCGTCGCCCACCGTAAGACTGAACGGTCACTTGCCCATGTTTGACCTCGCTGGCGCGTTTAACACTGTTAGCGCGTCGATCAAAAGGTGAAGTACGACGTTCGGGGCCTTCATAGGCATCATGAATCGCCTGTCGCCACCAGTCATAAGCCGCATCATAAGAGACCAGTAGTTCGCTGGCGCGCTCTCCAGAGGGGAATTCCCAAAAGTAACGTATCTTTCCTTCTACAAGGTCACGAATAAGATAAGCGTCTTTGAGCTGGTTGAGCAGTGTCATGTTTAGTCCGTTAAATGGATTGTCTGGAATCTTTTCATAAGAGTAGACTATAAATCTGTGTTCTTAAACGGAAGTCTTTCAGATAAGTAAGATTTTTGTGATGACAGATAGTCCCGCTCCTCATCAACGAAGTTAGCGATCGCTTTGTGAAATTCTGGGTGATTAACCCAATGTACAGAGTGAGTAAATATAGGTTCAAAACCGCGCTTAATCTTATGTTCTCCCTGTGCACCTGAGTCAAAGCGCTTGAGCTGTCGTGCAATGCAGTAGTCGATCCCCTGGTAGTAGCAGGTCTCGAAGTGCAGCGCGTCATACTCTTCATAACAGCCCCAATAGCGACCATAGAGCGTACTGCTGTCATGGAAGGATAGGGCGCCCGCAACGATTTTTCCGTCAAGTTGTGCAAAGACAAACAGCATCTGCTCGGGCATGGTGTGCACTAATTCGGTAAAGAAACTCTCATTTAGGTAGGGCTCACGTCCCCGTTTAAGGTAGGTGAGTGAGTAGAGTTCGTAAAACTGCTGAAGTTGATCTTGGGTAATATCTGAACCTGAGAGGTGAATGAATTTAAACGCCTCGGTTTTTTCGCGCTCTTTACGCAGCTCTTTGCGTTTTCGAGAAGTGAGCCCTTCTAGGAAGTGGTTAAAGTCACGATAATCTCTATTAAACCACTGATACTGCAGTCCGCTTCTGATTAACAAATCCCTAGGCAGAGCGCTTTTTATCGATGAGTCGTTTGGAAAGAGAAGGTGCCAGCTCTCTAATTTGTACTCGCTAGCAAAGGTTTTAATCGCTTGGGATATTCTCTGTAGAGACTCTTCAGCTTTCAGTTTACCTACCCATCTCGGGCCGGTTGATGGCGTAAAAGGGACTGCGCTTAGAAGCTTTGGATAGTAGTTTAAGCCGGATTGATGGAAAGCGTTTGCCCAACTCTGATCAAAAACATACTCACCCCAAGAGTGGTATTTAATATAGAGAGGGAGATAGATAATCGTCTCACCCTCCTCAATTAATTCTAAGTGACAGGGTTGCCAACCCTGTTCCGTCGAAACAGACCCTGAATGTTCCATCGCGGCCAAGAATTCATGACGCAGAAAGGGATAGTCGGAATCCTTAAGTTCATTCCAACGATGCTTATCAATACTATTAATGGATTGATGAGTCCTAATTTCCATCTGCTTGGTCTATATTTAAGAAAAGGTTAGGTCGTTACGAGGAGTATATAGAAATGGATGAACTAGAACTCGAATTTCAGTTAGATGCTCAACTTGCTGCGGATACGATTAAGTTGGGTGATTTCCCGCTCTCTTCGGTTTTGCTGATGAATGATAGCCAATATCCTTGGCTGATTCTTGTACCTCGTCGTGCGGGTATGACAGAGATCTACCATCTCAGTGCAGAGGATCAACAGCAGATGCTGCTGGAGACCAGTGCACTGGCTCAAGCGTTATCCGATATCTTCGCGGCCAAAAAGATGAATGTTGCGAATCTAGGTAACATGGTTTCCCAATTGCATATACATGTTATCGCCCGGTTAGAGAGTGATCCTGCTTGGCCAGGACCAGTCTGGGGGAAAGTGCCAGCACAGCCTTACAGCTCAGATGAGCTAGCCTCTGTCAAAGAGCGTTTGGATGCCTTGTTAACCGGTGAAGTTGAGTTTAGAGCGGTATAATCAGCGTTTGACAGGTTGAAAACCAGTTACCGCTCTTCGTAGATAGTTTGACGTCCCAAAGGTGACAGGCCTTAAGCCTGTCACCCGCTCTAGAATCCACAAGATACTCTTTGAAATACCAAAAATTGCCCTGTAATAGCCTGTTAATTCAGGTATAATTCCCGCCTTTCGGCCATAGGCCTAACCATTTTAGTTAATACTCGTTTCAGCGGGTTTTAGTAGATAGGACAGCAGAGTTATGCGCAGCCACTATTGCGGCGATCTTCGTGAAGAACATATTGGACAAGAAATTACCCTGGCAGGTTGGGTGCACCGTCGTCGTGACCACGGTGGCGTAATCTTCCTAGATCTTCGTGATCGTGAGGGTTTGACACAGGTTGTGTTTGATCCAGATCGCGAAGAGAGTTTCGCGTTGGCGGATAGCTGCCGTAACGAGTTCGTAGTTGAGGTTAAAGGCCTTGTTCGTGCTCGGCCAGAGGGTACTACCAACCCGGATATGCCAACGGGTGCTATCGAGGTGCTGGGTAAAGAGCTGATCATCCTGAACAAGGCTGAAACTCCTCCTTTTCAGTTGGATGAGCACCAGCAAGTGGGTGAAGATGTTCGTCTTCGTCACCGCTACGTCGATCTCCGCCGTCCAGAGATTCAAGAGAAGCTTCGTTTCCGCTCTAAAGTGACTCACCAGGTTCGTGCTTACCTTGAAGATCAAGGTTTCCTAGATATCGAAACGCCGATCCTGACTCGTGCCACCCCAGAGGGTGCTCGTGACTACCTAGTTCCAAGCCGTACTCATGAAGGTAGCTTCTTTGCACTGCCTCAGTCACCACAGCTATTTAAACAGCTCCTTATGGTCTCTGGCTTTGATCGCTACTACCAAATTGCTAAGTGTTTCCGTGACGAAGATTTGCGTGCGGATCGTCAGCCAGAGTTCACTCAGATCGATATCGAGACCTCGTTCCTTGATGAACACGAGGTGATGGCAATCACTGAAAACATGATCCGTGGGCTGTTCAAAGATCAATTGAACATCGATCTAGGCGAGTTCCCGCACATGCCATACTCTGAGGCGATGCAGCGTTTTGGTTCTGATAAGCCAGATCTGCGCATTCCTATGGAGCTGGTTGATGTTGCAGATCTGGTCGCAAGTGTCGACTTTAAAGTGTTTGCTGGCCCAGCAACGGATCCAAAAGGTCGCGTCGCGGCTCTTAAAGTACCGGGCGGTTCTGAGCTGACTCGTAAGCAGATTGATGAGTACACTAAGTATGTATCAATCTACGGTGCGAAAGGTTTGGCGTGGATCAAAGTGAATGATCTAGCGGCTGGCGCTGAAGGCCTTCAGTCTCCAATCGTTAAGTTCTTGGGTGCAGAGATTGCGCTGCAGATTATGGAGCGCCTTGAAGCGAAAGATGGTGATCTTGTCTTCTTCGGTGCGGATAAAGCCAACATCGTTAACGAAGCCTTGGGTGCGCTGCGTATCAAAGTGGGTGAAGACCTTAACATGCTTGAGCGTGAGTGGGCGCCACTATGGGTTGTCGACTTCCCAATGTTCGAAGAGAACTCCGATGGCAGCATGACAGCGCTTCACCACCCATTCACAGCACCGAGCTGTTCACCAGAAGAGTTGATTGCTCAGCCTGAAGGTCAGCTGTCACGTGCCTACGACATGGTTCTTAACGGTTGTGAGCTTGGTGGTGGTTCGGTTCGTATCCACGATCAAGAGATGCAGAAAGCGGTCTTCAAAGTACTGGGTATCAGTGATGAAGAGGCGGACGAGAAGTTTGGATTCCTATTGAACGCGCTTAAGTTTGGTGCGCCACCACACGCGGGTCTGGCATTTGGTCTTGACCGTCTGATTATGCTGATGACGGGTTCTACTTCGATTCGTGAAGTGATCGCCTTCCCTAAAACTCAGTCAGCGGCTTGTCCAATGACTGAAGCACCGGGTGAAGTGAGCGCGGCTCAACTGCGTGACCTAAACATCAAGTTGCGTAAAACACCTTAATCGAGTGTTTGATTAAAAAAAACCGGCAGTAAGCCGGTTTTTTTGTGTCTCTGGAAAATGCTGAAAGACTTACAACTCGCAGATGCGAGTTGATCGCGGTTTTTCGCTGCGCTCAAATTCGCTCCTACAGTCGAGCTACGCAGAGAGATCGTTGCAAAGTCCTACTATAGGAGCGTATTGGCGCCCCGCGCCAAACCGCGATCGATTGGACTTGCTAATCGAATTTAATGCTCCGGTGACTGGCTTTAGCCTGTCAACCGCTGTCTGTTTAAGGTATTGGTCTCAATCACAACTACTGTTAGTATATACAGCATTAAAACAATCTCTACGACAGGCGACCGATGCTGATATTGGGAATCGACCCAGGTTCAAGAATTACCGGATACGGCATCATCAATGCTCAGGGTAATAAGGCTGAGTACGTTGCCAGTGGTTGTATCAAAATCGCAGATGCGACCCTTCCTGATAAGTTAAACCAAGTCTTTAGCGGTGTCTCTGAACTGATTGAGCGCTACCAGCCTCAAGAGTGTGCGATAGAGCAGGTCTTTATGTCTCGTAACGCTGACTCTGCGCTTAAGCTCGGGCAGGCTAGAGGGGCAGCTATCGTAGCGGCCGTCAATCGAGGCGTAGAGGTTCATGAATATGCGGCACGCCTGGTGAAGCAGGCAGTAGCTGGAACTGGCGCTGCGGATAAGGGGCAGGTCCAGATGATGGTGCAACGTATTTTGTCACTTCCGGGGTTGCCACAGATCGATGCGGCTGATGGGTTGGCCATCGCACTTTGTCATGCCTATACCCGTCAAGGCTTAATAGCGACAGCGGGAACTCGTCGTTCAGTAAAAGGGCGATGGAGATTGTAGATGCTTTCGAATAATATCAATGCGTTACTTTATTGAGGTCAGATTGTGATAGGTCGTTTAACAGGTGAATTGGTAGAGAAGTCACCTCCAGAGTTGCTGATAGATGTTTCCGGTGTCGGTTATGAACTGGAAGCGTCCATGAATACCTTCTACAAATTGCCGGATGTCGGCACCTTTGTAACGCTGTATACACACTTCGTTGTGCGTGAAGATGCACAGCTTCTTTATGGATTTGCCGACAAAAACGAACGCACTCTGTTTCGAACCCTGATCAAGGTGAATGGGGTGGGGCCTAAGTTGGCGTTGACCATTCTTTCGGGTATCTCCGTCCAAGAGTTCATTCGAACGGTTCAGCATGAGGACAGTACAGCCCTGGTACGTCTGCCGGGTGTCGGTAAAAAAACCGCTGAGCGTTTAATCATCGAGATGAAGGATAAGCTGGATCGACTTGAGCTACCGACCCGTGTTGAAGCGGAACTGAGTGATTTTGCAATGCCCATCGTGGATGCGAAGCCTACCGTCGATTACAGAGCAGATGCAGAGACGGCACTGGTCGCATTGGGTTATAAACCGCTGCAAGCAACTAAGGCGATTGAAAAAGCGGTCACCGAATTGGGTGAGACGGCCGATACAGAATCGTTGATTCGTCAGGCACTTAAGATGATGGTGGCAAGCTAAGATGCAGATTGAACCTGATCGTTTTATATCGCCGGTTAAGACACCCAATGAAGAGGTGCATGATCGCGCGGTTCGCCCTAAGACACTTCAAGACTATGAAGGTCAGCCGCAAGTTCGAGAGCAGATGGAGATCTTCATCCATGCCGCTCGCAAGCGTAATGAAGCACTGGATCATACTCTGATCTTTGGCCCGCCAGGATTGGGTAAAACCACACTGGCCAATATTATTGCCAATGAGATGGGCAGTGAAATTAAAACCACCTCTGGCCCTGTTTTAGAGAAAGCGGGTGATATTGCAGCTCTTCTGACCAATCTTGAGCCGGGAGATGTGCTCTTCATAGACGAGATTCATCGACTCAGTGCCAGTGTCGAAGAGGTACTCTATCCCGCGATGGAGGACTACCAGCTCGATATCATGATCGGTGAAGGCCCAGCTGCACGATCGATCAAACTGGAACTGCCCCCCTTTACGTTAGTCGGTGCTACGACACGTGCCGGCTTATTGACGTCACCACTGCGTGATCGTTTCGGTATTGTGCAGCGGTTAGAGTTCTATTCGATTGCCGATCTGACCAATATTGTCATGCGAACGGCACGTTTAAGTGGTTCTGAAATCGATGAGGGTGGTGCGCACGAGATTGCACGTCGTTCTCGCGGTACTCCTCGTATTGCCAACCGGCTCCTGCGCCGTGCACGTGACTTCTCTGAAGTGAAAGGGGATGGGCGTATCACCGAAGAGATGGCTGATCTGGCATTGAATATGCTCAATGTCGATCAACATGGTTTTGATCACATGGACCGTCGAATGCTGCTCGCCATGCTAGAAAAGTTTGGTGGTGGTCCTGTTGGTGTGGACAGTCTTGCGGCAGCCATTAGCGAAGAGCGTGACACCATCGAAGACGTTCTCGAGCCCTATTTGATTCAGCAAGGTTTTGTCATGCGCACGCCAAGAGGGCGGGTGCTAACCGACCATGCTTACCGATACTTTGGTGTCGATAAGCCTGAAGGAAACTAGTTTATTATGGCGTTTCAGTGGCCTGTCAGAGTCTACATAGAAGATACCGATTTTGGCGGTATTGTTTACTACGTTAATTATCTAAAATTTATGGAGCGTGCTCGGACGGAGTTGTTGCGTTCGGCGGGTTGGTCGCAGCAGGAACTGTCACAGCAAAATTTAATTTTTGTGGTAGGTTCAGTCGAAGCGCAGTATTTAGCGCCGGCTAAGCTTGATGATTCGTTAATTGTCAGAACGACCGTCAAAAAACCGCAAGGTGCACGCGTTAAATTTCTGCAAGCTGTTGTTAAGGAGGGGTCTGATAGAGTCCTCTGCCAAGCAGAAGTTGAAGTGATATCCGTCACTGGAGCCATGCGTCCGAAACGCTGGCCAAAAGAGTTAATTACATCAATCACCCAAGCGCATCCGGAAGCTTGGGATTAACAGGAGTTGAGTGTGGAAGATCAGCTGTCGATTTGGAGCCTCGTATTTGGTGCGAGTTTCGTCGTCCAGTTAGTTATGTTGTCGCTATTGGCGGCTTCGTTTTTATCTTGGGTTGTTATCTTTCAACGTCGCCGCGTCATTAGCGGTGCACAAAAAGCGTTTAAAGCATTTGAAGAGCGTTTTTGGTCGGGTGCCGATTTAGGTCAGCTTTACCGAGAAGCCAATGCTGAACCTAATTCAGAGAGCGGAGCTGAAAATATTTTCCGTGCCGGACTCAAAGAGTTTACACGCCTGACACAGCAGTCAAATGCTGATCCGGATATGGTGATGAACGGTGTACAGCGAGCCATGCGTGTCGCAATGGCTCGTGAAGAGGAGAAGCTCGAAGCGCACCTTCCTTTCCTTGCAACGGTGGGTTCTACCAGCCCCTATGTCGGTCTGTTTGGAACTGTGTGGGGTATCATGAATGCGTTTCGTGGTCTGGCTAACGTTCAGCAAGCGACGCTTGCCTCGGTTGCTCCAGGTATTTCAGAGGCCTTGGTCGCGACGGCTATAGGTCTGTTTGCGGCGATTCCTGCAGTGGTGGCCTACAACCGTTACTCAGCATCGGTGGATTCTTTGTTGAACAGTTACGAAACCTTTGCCGATGAGTTCTCTAGTATTCTCTACCGTCGCGTTCATGCTCGTTAAGGGTAAAAGATGATTAGGCGTCAGCGCGCAAAGCGCAAATTGAATGCAGAGATTAACGTCGTTCCCTATATCGATGTGACCTTGGTTCTGCTGATTATCTTTATGGTGACAGCCCCAATGTTGACTCAAGGCGTTGATGTGGAACTTCCGAAAGCCTCCTCTGAGCCTGTAGAGACTCAAGATGAAGAGCCTTTGATCGTGACGGTCGATGCAGAAGGGCTCTACTACATCAATTTGGGTGAAGATGAGACGGTTCCGAAAAGCGCCGAACAGATAGCGGGTCAGATCAGGCAGATACTCTCGGTTAACCCTGGAAAAATGATGTTGGTTCGAGGTGATCGTCAAGCGAGCTATGATCAGGTGGTTCAGTTAATGGTGCTGTTACAGGGTGCTGGAGCTGAACGAGTCGGTTTGGTGACGGAGTAGATCCTTGTTCGATCGTAGTTATCTTCTGCCAACCCTTTTTGCTGCACTGGTTCATGCACTGGTGTTGGTGGTTATTTCAGGGGTTTGGATCGGTCAAGAGGTGGATCGTAAAGCGCAGCCGCGACATATCGAGGCTCGAATGGTCGATCTTTCGCCTCTGGCTGAAAAGAAAGCCGCTGAAGAGAAATTGATGAAAGATAAAGCAGCTGCAGAGGCTGCGAAGAAAAAAGCCGCGGAACGAGCCAAGAAAGCCAAAGCCGATGAGGCAAAGCGCAAGAAAGCAGCGGACGCTAAACGTAAAGAGGATGCTAAAAAAGCCGCTGATAAGAAAAAAGCCGATGACGCTAAGCGCAAAAAAGCGGCTGAAGAGAAAAAGAGAGCAGAGGCTGAACGTAAAGCTGCAGAGCGTAAAAAAGCTGAAGCGGCTAAGAAAAAAGCTGATGCAGAGGCTAAAAAAGCCAAATTAAAAGCCGCTGAAGAGGCTAAGAAAAAGGCGGAAGCTAAGAAGCGTCAAGCGGAAGAGGCTAAACGCAAAGCTGCAGAAGAGGCCAAACGAAAAGCGGATGCAGAGCGTAAAGCCCAGGAGCAGGCTGAAGCAAAACGTCGCGAAGAGCTGGCAAGGCAGCGTGCCGCAGCAGCTGAAAGAGCAGCACAAACGGTCGCTGATGTAGGTGCCTACATTCGAACGCTAACAGAAGATAACTGGCGTCTGCCCTCTACAGCACGTAACGGGATGACAGCGACCGTGCGGATTCACTTCTTCCCATCGGGTGAAGTGGATCTGGCAGAGATTATTAAAAGCAGTGGTGACATGGCTTACGATCGATCAGTACTTCAGGCGATTGAGCGTGTAGGGCAGTATGAGTTGATTGCAAGCGTCGACCCGATTACGTTTGAGCGTAATTTGCGTAGAGTGTTAATTGAATTTAGACCTGAGGGATTGAGATGGTAAATCTTAACCAATTTAAAAGCCTGATATTTGTTCTGTTGTGGGCGCCACTAATCGTTAAAGCTGAATTGGTTGTCGAAGTGACACAGGGTCTTTCTGAGCCAACACCGGTAGCGGTTGTCCCTTTTAAGTGGACAGGGCAGGGTGCGCTCCCAGAAGATGTGGCGCAGATTGTCGATCAAGATCTATCACGTTCAGGTCTATTCACTACTTTACCAAGATCAGCGATGTTAAGCCTGCCTTCTGAGCGCAGCCAGGTCTTCTTCCGTGATTGGCGAATGACGAAGAGTGACTTCCTTGTGGTCGGTAAAATCGAGCCGATCTCCGCGACACGCGTCAGCCTTCGCTATGAACTTTATGATGTTCTTAAAGAGGAGAACATCATGATCCAGCCTTTAGAGAGTGACATTAACCAACTTAGAGATGCGGCTCACTTTATTGCGGATCAGATCTATCAGGCACTGACAGGCAATCGTGGTGCTTTTTCAACTCGCATCGTCTACGTCACCGCTGAACAGTTGACCAGTCAAACCTCTCGCTACCGTCTTGAGATGGCTGACTGGGATGGCAACCGTCCGCGTGTAATTTTAGAGTCACGCGAACCGATCATGTCACCGAGCTGGTCCGCGGATGGCAAGAAGATCGCTTACGTTTCGTTTGAAACGGGTCGTCCATCAATCTATGTTCAGTACCTGGCAACCGGGAAACGCGAACGAATCCAATCATTCTCCGGCTTGAATGGTGCGCCGGCTTGGTCACCTGATGGCAATAAGCTAGCACTGGTGCTCTCTAAAGACGGTAATGCCGAGATCTATGTGTTGGATGTGACCTCGGGTCAGTTGCAACGAGTGACTAATCACTATGGGATCGATACCGAGCCAAGCTGGGCGCCCGATGGTGAGTCGCTCTTCTTCACCTCTGACCGAGGAGGGTCGCCACAGATCTATCGTCTATTCTTGGCGACACGTCAAATGACTCGAGTAACCTACGAAGGAAACTACAACGCCCGTGCCAGCATGACCCCTGACGGTCGCTTCCTAGCGTTGATTCACCGCTCAGGTGGGTCAGGTAATCGCTTCTCTGTTGCGGTATTGGATCTAAAGACTGATCGACTCGATATTCTGACAGAGACCGGTTTGGAAGAGTCTCCCACCATTGCGCCTAATGCCAGCGTAGTCCTTTATGCAACGCAAGAGGGTAATCAAGGTGTGCTATCAGCAGTCTCTTTGGATGGTCAGGTACGATTTAGAATGCCGAATACTCGTGGTGATGTTCGCGCTCCAGCATGGAGTCCCTACCTTTATTAATCTTGGTAGTTTAATTCCACACAACCGGGCAGGTTATTCCTGCCCGGCATAAACACCCCCGCCTTCAGTTTTAAAAAGCATCTATATAACAAACCGTTAACTGTTTATTCAAAATTAGTTAGCTGTTTGTCCTGTAAATTAACTACATAATCACTGAAAGCCCCTCTCCCTCTGTAGCGGCAATAAACCTCTGTCAGGTATAATTTGCGCGATTTTGGGAAAGGTCCGTCTGTACGATTGAGCTTCAAAAGAGCGATATGGTTTCAGTACGAGGCTTTAAAAATTTTTAGCGGATTGGAATAAAGCGAATGATCAAGATCAGAAAGGGTCTAGATCTGCCTATCACAGGTGCACCAGAACAGAAGGTATCCCCTTCAGCTGATGTTAAAACTGTGGCGCTTCTAGGAGCCGATTACGTTGGTCTAAAACCAACAATGATGGTTCGGGAAGGGGATCGAGTAAAACTCGGTCAGGTGATCTTTACTGATAAGAAGAATGATGGCGTTCAATTCACAGCTCCTGGTGCAGGGGTTGTTACTGCGATTAATCGCGGTGAACGTCGAGTGCTACAGTCAGTCGTCATTGAATTGGATTCAGACGAAGACGCAGTTGAGTTTTCTAGTTACGCAGCTTCTGAGCTTGCCTCTTTGGAAGAGTCTCAGGTTCGTGAAAACCTAATTGCTTCAGGGTTGTGGGCTTCTCTAAGAACTCGTCCTTTCGGTAAGGTACCAGCAGTCGATGCGGTACCAAGTTCGATCTTTGTGACTGCGATGGACACCAATCCATTAGCGATGGACCCTAGCGTTGTTCTAAGTGCCGAAAAAGAGGCGTTTGAACAGGGTCTAACCGTTCTGACTCGCATCCAAGCCAACAACGTTTATCTCTGTGCAGCTCCAGGTACAGAGCTACCTTCCGTATCTGGTGTTACAACAGAAACCTTTGAAGGTACTCACCCTGCCGGCAACGTAGGTACACACATTCACTTCCTTGATCCTGTTCACCGTAACAAGCAGGTATGGTACTTGGGTTACCAAGATGTGATCGCGATCGGTAAGTTATTTACAACGGGTCGTTTGAGCACTGAGCGTTACCTATCTTTAGCGGGTCCCCAAGTTGAGGTGCCTACGCTGCTTAAAACACGTGTTGGTGCGTCACTTGATGAGTTGACGGCTGGTCAGCTTAAAGCTGGCGATAACCGTGTGATCAATGGCTCTGTTTGGAATGGTGCTAAAGCGTCTGGTCCAACCGCTTACCTTGCGCGTTACGCCAACCAGGTAAGCGTTCTTCGTGAAGGCACAGAACGTGAATTCATGGGTTGGGTAGCACCAGGCACAGAGAAATTCTCTGTGATGAACATGTTTGTATCTATGTTCAAGCCGGGTAAAAAGTTTGCCTTTACTACAACAACAAACGGTTCAGAACGTGCCATGGTTCCTACTGGTCAGTTTGAACGTTTGATGCCCCTAGATATTCTTCCAACTCAACTGCTTCGTTCACTGGTTGTCGGCGATATCGCTGTTGCTATGGACCTTGGTTGTCTTGAGCTGGAAGAGGAAGATCTGGCGCTCTGTACTTTTGCCTGCCCAGGTAAATATGAGTACGGCGAGATCCTTCGTGACAACCTTTCTCGTATAGAGAAAGAAGCCTAAGGAGGAGAAGATTATGAGCTTACGTGGTTTTTTTGATTCTTTAGAACCTCACTTCCACAAAGGTGGTAAGTACGAGAACTGGTACGCACTCTACGAAGCGGTAGATACCATTTTCTACACGCCAGGTGCCGTGACTAAGACTGCCTCACACGTTCGTGATGCGGTTGACCTAAAACGTATGATGATCCTGGTTTGGATGTGTACCTTCCCTGCGGTATTTGCTGGCCTGTACAATGTTGGCTTCCAAGCAAACAGCGCAATGGAAGTGCTTGGCCTGACCGAAGCGGAAGGCTGGCGGGGTGCTGTAATTTCTGCTCTTGCAGGTTACGACGCAACAAGCGCCTGGGATAACATCCTACATGGTGCCATGTACTGGCTACCCATCTATGCAACGACCTTTATTGTAGGTGGCTTCTGGGAAGTCCTATTTGCAATGAAGCGTGGCCATGAAGTGAACGAAGGTTTCTTCGTAACTTCGATCCTTTTCTCACTGATTCTTCCTCCGACTGTTCCGCTATGGCAGGTCGCACTGGGCATCAGCTTTGGTGTTGTTATCGGTAAAGAGGTGTTCGGTGGTACTGGTAAAAACTTCCTTAACCCAGCACTGACAGGCCGTGCATTCCTATTCTTTGCTTACCCAGCACAGATGTCAGGTGATGCGATCTGGACCGCAGTTGATGGCTTCTCAGGTGCAACACCGCTTGGTCTAGCCGCTGCCGGTGGTATCGAGGGCGTTCTTGCTGCAAACGTGACTTGGATGGATGCTTTCCTAGGCTCGATTCAAGGTTCAGTGGGTGAAACCTCAACATTGGCGATCATGATTGGTGGTGCAGTGTTGCTGTTTGCTCGTGTTGCCGCGTGGCGAATTGTTGCCGGTGTTTTCCTCGGCATGGTTGCGACCACGTTACTGTTCAATGCGATCGGTTCTGAAACCAATCCAATGTTCAGCGTTCCTTTCTACTGGCATCTTGTTATGGGTGGATTCGCGTTCGGTATGTTCTTTATGGCGACCGACCCAGTTTCTGGCTCAATGACGGATAAAGGTAAGTGGGTTTTTGGTGCTCTAATCGGCGTGATGGTTGTTCTTATCCGCGTGGTTAACCCAGCATTTCCAGAAGGTATGATGCTCGCGATCCTATTCGCGAACCTCTTTGCGCCGCTCATCGATAATTTCGTGGTGCAAGCGAACATCAAACGGAGGATCGCACGTAATGTCGGCTAATAACGATACGATTAGCAAAACGGTTACGGTAACCGTTCTGCTATGTGTAATCTGTTCGGTAGTGGTGTCAGCAGCAGCTGTCATCCTTAAACCCAAACAGGTTGCTAACAAAGATCTTGACCGTAAGACAAACATTCTTGCGGCAGCGGGTCTTCTTCAACCAGGCAAATCGGTTGATGAGCTGTTCGCACAGATCACAACCAAAGTTGTTGATATGGAAACAGGCAAGTTCACTGATGCAGTAGACGGTGCTAAGTTCGATATCCAGAAGGCGGCTAAAGACCCTGCGCTATCAAAATCACTGTCGCGTGAAGATGATAAAGCGTCGATCAAGCGTCAGCCTAACTTCATGCCAGTCTACGTTGTAGAAGGCAATAACGGTGCACTGGATAAGATCATCCTGCCTGTTCACGGATACGGTCTTTGGTCAACGCTGTACGGCTTCCTAGCATTGGAAGGTGATCTAAATACAGTGGTCGGTCTAGGCTTCTACTCACACGCAGAGACTCCGGGTCTTGGTGGTGAGGTGGACAACCCAGCTTGGAAAGCGATCTGGCCGGGCAAAAAAGTCTACGCCAATGACATGCAGAAGCCAGAGCTTCAGCTGATCAAAGGTAAGGTTGATGCATCGACAGTTAACGCTGAGTACAAAGTTGACGGCCTTTCAGGTGCAACGTTGACGGGTAACGGTGTCACTAACCTTGTTCAATTCTGGATGGGCAAAAACGGCTACGCTCCGTTCTTGGCTAACCTTCGTGCAGGAGACGCTTAATCATGGCTAAGTCAAAAGAGATCTTGACGACCCCTATCTTTAAGGACAACCCAATTGCACTGCAAATCTTGGGTGTATGTTCTGCACTAGCGGTTACGTCAAACATGGCAACGGCACTGGTTATGTCGTTGGCTGTTATTGTGGTTACCGCATTCTCGAACATGTTCGTGTCGATTATTCGTAACCATATCCCGGGTAACATCCGTATCATCGTTCAGATGACGATCATTGCATCCTTGGTAATCGTTGTTGACCAGTTCCTGAAAGCCTACGCTTACGATATCTCTAAGCAGCTTTCGGTATTCGTTGGTTTGATCATCACTAACTGTATCGTAATGGGTCGTGCAGAAGCCTTCGCGATGAAGAACCCACCACTACCAAGCTTCTTAGATGGTATTGGTAACGGTCTTGGTTACGGCGCTGTATTGATGTTTGTCGGTTTCTTCCGCGAACTCTTTGGTGCAGGTTCACTGTTCGGTATCGAGATTCTTCCGCTAGTCACTAATGGTGGTTGGTACCAGAGCAACGGTCTATTGTTGCTTCCTCCAAGTGCCTTCTTCCTAATCGGTATCTTCATCTGGATCATCCGCTCTTGGGATCCAAAACAAGTTGAGGCGCCAGATTTTGAAATGGCGGCTAACACTAAAGGAGGTTCTCACTAATGGAACAGATGATCAGTCTTGCCGTTAAGGCGATCTTCGTTGAGAACATGGCTCTCGCATTCTTCTTGGGAATGTGTACCTTCTTGGCGATCTCTAAGAAGGTTCAAACAGCCTTTGGTTTAGGTGTAGCCGTTATCGTTGTATTGGCGATTACGACTCCAGTAAACAACCTGATCTTCAACCTATTGCTTCGTGAAGGGGCATTGGCTTGGGCGGGTTACCCAGAAGTTGACCTTAGCTTCCTAGGTTACATCTCTTACATCGGCGTTATCGCTGCGATCGTTCAGATCCTAGAGATGTTCCTAGATAAATTCGTTCCAGCGCTTTACAACGCGTTGGGTGTCTTCCTACCACTGATCACAGTTAACTGTGCAATCATGGGTGCTGCGCTGTTCATGGTTGAGCGTGACTACACCTTTGGTGAGAGTGTTGTTTACGGCACGAGCGCAGGTATCGGTTGGGCACTTGCGATCACAGCCTTGGCTGGTATTCGTGAGAAGCTGAAGTACTCAGATGTACCAGAGGGTCTGCGTGGTCTAGGTATCACCTTCATCACTGTCGGTCTGATGTCGCTAGGCTTCATGTCATTCTCTGGCGTGTCTCTGTAACTGGTCTACTAGGAGAGGAATGAATTAGCTATGAATGCAGAAATCATCCTAGGCGTGGTGATGTTTACAGTCGTGGTACTGGCACTGGTTGCTATTATCTTGGCTGCCCGCGCTAAGCTGGTTAGCTCCGGCAATGTAACAATTGAAATTAACGGTGATCCTGAAAAAACAATCACAGTGCCTGCAGGCGGTAAATTGCTGCAGACTCTAGCGGACAAGGGTGTATTCCTTGCCTCTGCTTGTGGTGGTGGCGGTACCTGTGCCCAGTGTAAGTGTGAAGTTCATGAAGGTGGCGGTTCTATGTTGCCTACTGAAGAGTCACACTTCACAATGCGTGAAGCAAAAGAGGGCTGGCGTCTAAGCTGTCAGGTGCCTGTTAAACAGGACATGAAGATTCATGTTGAAGATGATGTCTTCGGCGTTAAGAAGTGGACCTGTACGGTTGACTCTAACCCGAACGTCGCAACCTTCATCAAAGAGCTGACCCTGCGTCTGCCTGAAGGCGAGAACGTCGACTTCCGTGCAGGGGGTTACGTTCAGCTAGAGTGTCCACCACACACCGTAAACTACAAAGACTTCGCAATCGAGGAAGAGTACCACCCAGATTGGGATAAGTTCGATATCTGGCGTTACGTCTCTAAAGTCGACGAAACAACGATTCGTGCTTACTCTATGGCGAACTACCCTGAAGAGCGCGGTGTGGTTAAGTTTAATATCCGTATTGCAACGCCACCTCCAGGTCGTGACGACGTGCCACCTGGCATCATGTCATCGTACGTATTTAGCCTGAAACCAGGTGATACGATTGATGTTTACGGTCCATTCGGTGAGTTCTTCGCTCGCGAGACTGACAATGAGATGGTCTTCATCGGCGGTGGTGCAGGTATGGCGCCAATGCGCTCACACATCTTCGATCAGCTTAAGCGTCTAAACTCTAAGCGTAAGATCTCTTTCTGGTACGGTGCACGCTCTGTTCGTGAAGCCTTCTACACAGAAGAGTTCGATAAGTTGGCTGAAGAGAATGAGAACTTCGAATGGCACCTAGCACTGTCTGATCCACTTCCAGAAGATAACTGGGAAGGTCTGACTGGCTTCATCCACAACGTCCTTCTAGAGAACTACTTGAAGGATCATGAAGCACCAGAGGATTGTGAGTACTACATGTGTGGGCCACCAATGATGAACGCAGCGGTGATCGACATGCTACTCAACCTAGGTGTTGAACGTGAGAACATCATGCTTGACGACTTCGGTGGCTAATAGATGATTTCAGGTTTTCAAAGCCTTATTAAATGGCCGGTAGCTATGCTACTGGCCGTTTTTGTTCTAACGGGCTGTAACTTTTTTGAAAATGAGAAGGTGGTTGGCATTGATGGTCAAACCATGGGCACTACCTTCAGTATGCGCTGGGTTGACCTTAATGAAGATCGAATCAACGATATTCGCAATCGTGCCGGTAAGGTTCTTGCAACCGTTAATCAGCAGATGTCGACCTACATTCCTAATAGTGAACTCTCGACCTTTAACAAACTTCCTGCGGGCAGTGAGATGGAAGTCTCCGATGCGCTAGCGGCGGTTGTAGAGCAGTCACTAGCGATCAGTGAGCGTTCGGGCGGGGCGTTTGATGTCACAGTAGGTCCACTGGTTAACCTTTGGGGTTTTGGGCCTAATGGCCGCATCGAAAAGGCACCCACCGAGGCTGAGATCGCTTCATTGAAAGAGCGTATTGGTTACCAAAAAGTCGAGGTTTTAAAAGACCCCTCTCGTCTGAGAAAATTAGGACAGCAGTATGTTGATCTCTCTGCCATCGCTAAAGGCTATGGTGTCGATCAGTTGGCTGAGATTCTCGAAGCCGAAGGTATTCACAACTATTTGGTTGAGATAGGTGGTGAGCTTCGAGCGAAAGGCTTGAAGCCAGATGGTTCACACTGGCGCATTGCCATTGAGTCACCGGCATCGATGGAGCGCAGTATCGGACGAATCATTAATGTTAAGGATACGGCGATTGCTACATCCGGTGATTACCGAAACTACTTTGAGGAAGGCGGTGTCCGTTTTTCGCACACCATTAATCCTGAGACGGGTAAACCGATTACTCACCGCTTAGCGTCAGTAACCGTATTAACGCCGACCTGTGCTGAGGCGGATGCATTAGCAACGACCCTGATGGTCATGGGCGAAAACAGAGGCTTTGAGTTCGCCAAAGAAGAGGGGATAGCAGCCTACTTCTTATATAAGTCAGAGCAGGGTGATACATTTATCGAACAGGCAACAGCAGAGTTTGAAGCCTTTGTTCAAGAAGGAGAGTAAGCCATGGAAATTATGGTCATTACATTTATTGTTCTACTGGTTGTCATCGTTGGTATGTCAGTAGGCGTGATCTTCTCGAATAAGCCAATTAAGGGCTCTTGTGGTGGCATGAGTGCACTCGGCATGGATACCGTTTGTGATATCTGTGGCGGTCGTCCCGAAGATTGTGATGGCGAGCAAGACGCGGTCCAAAAGAAAGAGATTAATAAAGACGATCTAGCTTACGAAGTTAAGTAGATCGATCGACGATAACGACAAGGAAAGTTGAGGTACTAAATGGCAGCCTACGAATACGATGTAGTGGTAATTGGCTCGGGTCCTGCGGGTGAGGGTGCTGCAATGAATGCAGCTAAAAAAGGTCGCCGTGTAGCGGTGATCGAAGAGCAGTCCACAGTCGGCGGTAACTGTACTCATAAAGGTACCATCCCTTCTAAAGCGCTGCGTCACTCCGTTAAACAGATCATCGAGTTCAACACCAACCCAATGTTCCGTGATATCGGTGAACCACGCTGGTTCTCATTTCCTAAAGTGTTAAGTCGTGCCGAGAAGGTGATCTCTAATCAGGTCATGCTACGCACTAACTTCTATGCGCGCAATCGTGTTGATCTCTTCTTTGGTGAAGCCAAGCTGGTTTCAAACAGTGAAGTCAGTATTGTAGGTAATAACGGCAGTGCTGATACGCTCAAAGCGAAAAACATCATCATCGCAACGGGCTCCAGCCCATACTGTCCACCGGATGTTGATTTTAACCACCCACGTATCTACAACTCAGACACTGTGCTTAAACTCTGCCATACACCACGCAATATGGTGATCTACGGTGCCGGTGTTATCGGTTGTGAATACGCCTCTATCTTCAGTGGGTTAGGGGTGAAAGTGGATTTGATCGACAATCGTGATCGTCTTCTATCTTTTCTAGATGGCGAGATCTCTGATGCGTTGAGTTACCACCTACGCAACAACGGCGTCATGATTCGTCACAACGAAGAGTATGACAAGATTGAAGGGACAGAGAACGGTGTCGTAATCACCATGAAGTCTGGTAAGGTCCTTCGTACGGATGCCTTCCTATGGTGTAACGGTCGTACCGGCAATACCGCACAACTTGATCTTGATAAGGTCGGTTTGAAAGCCAACGGTCGCGGACAGTTGGATGTTGATGATCACTACCGTACGGAAGTCGATGGTATCTACGCTGTAGGTGATGTGATCGGCTGGCCTGGCCTGGCATCAGCAGCGCTTGATCAAGGGCGTGCCGCTTCAGAAGATATGTTGGATGCCGATGATTTTCGTTTTGTCAGTGAAGTGCCTTCAGGTATCTATACCATTCCAGAGATCAGCTCGATCGGTAAAACCGAAGAGGAGCTTACCTCGGCAGCGGTACCCTACGAAGTGGGTCAAGCCTTCTTTAAAGATACTGCGCGTGCTCAGATTTCCGGTGAACCCGTTGGTATGCTGAAAATCTTGTTCCACCGTGAATCTCTGGAAATTCTGGGTATCCACTGCTTTGGTGACCAAGCATCCGAGATCATCCACATCGGCCAAGCGATCATGGCACAAGAGGGTGAAGCGAATACTGTGAAGTACTTTGTAAACACCACCTTCAACTACCCAACCATGGCTGAAGCCTACCGTGTTGCTGCTCTTGCGGGCCTAAACCGATTAGAGAGTAAATAAACTATTCTATGGTTGTTAAGAGCGCCTTAGGGCGCTCTTTTTGTTTAAGCCAAAGATCTATAACGGTATAACTAAATTAGCTACAATGGTTCATTACTTCACCGAAGGGGTTTGAACCGTGAGCGAGCTGACACCACTGCATGAGTTAAGGTCTAAAATCGAAGAGATCATCGTCGGCCAAGAGTCTGTGATCGATCGTCTTCTTATTGCGTTACTCAGTGGCGGGCACGTGCTCCTTGAAGGCCCACCGGGTCTAGCTAAGACAACTCTGGTTCATTCTCTCGCCGCGGGAATGAATGCCCGTTTTCAGCGTGTTCAATTTACACCGGATCTTATGCCAGCCGATTTGACTGGCAGTGAAGTGTTCGATGCCAATAGTGGCAGCTTCCGTTTTATCGAAGGACCACTGTTTCATGAGGTGTTACTGGCTGATGAGATCAACCGTGCGCCACCTAAGGTGCAATCTGCACTGTTGGAAGCCATGGCCGAGCATCAAATCACGGTGGCCGGTAAAACCTATCCTCTGCCTCCTGTCTTTATGGTGTTGGCAACTCAAAACCCCCTAGAACAATCGGGTACCTACCCTCTGCCTGAAGCTCAACTGGATCGTTTCCTATTCAAGATCGTATTGGACTACCCAAGCATCGATGAAGAGATCGAGATCACTCGTCGAGCTCGTGCCGCCCAGGAGGGGCATGTCGAGGCCGACATGCAGGCCCTACTGACACCCAGTGAGCTTCTTGCCCTGAGAGAGTCGTTAAACAGTGTCTTTATTGAAGAAAGGGTAGAGCGGTTTGCGATAGAGTTGGTCTCTGCCACTCGTCGATTAAATCAATACATCCCAGAGTGGTGTGGTTATGTGAAAGCGGGTGCGTCGCCCCGCGCGTCGATTGCTCTGCTTCAGGCGGCGACCGCAAGAGCACTACTGAATCAGCGTGATTTTGTGCTTCCTGAGGATATTTATGCGCTTGCCGTTGATGTACTTCGTCATCGCTTGGTACTCAGCTTCTCGGCTAAGGCCGACGGGGTAACTGAAGAGGCAGTGATTCATCGTCTTTTAGAGACGCTCCCCGCGGTTTAACAGGTCTGTTGTGAACAGCTTAGTTGACCAACCACTGCTGACTCCTGATGAGATAGCACAACTGATTGCCTCTGGCGCTGCCTTGGCTTCACAGGTAGTAGGTCAGATTAATCAACGTCTAAACAGTGGTGCTAATAAAGCAGCATTATTAGGCAGTGGTACGGAATTTGATGACCTAAGGGTGTTTCAGTTTGGGGATGACCCTCGAAAGATCGATTGGCGCGCCTCTGCTCGATCTCAAGAGTGGTTAGTTAGATCCTACCGCAGTGAATTTCAGCAACCTCTTCAGTTGGTCGTTGATCGCAACTCAACCATGCGGTTTGGCACAAAGAAGCGTCTGAAAGTCACTCAAGCGGCTAGATTGTCACTCTGGTTAGCAGGTATTTACCATCAGCAAGATTATGCACTGGGTGCGTTTTTATTAGAGCAGAATGCCACTGTGTTTGACTCTAGGGTGGGGGATGACTGGCTCAACCTTCTCTGTGAGGCTTTGGTCTCGCCTGCACCGCCTTCGCAGAATTCAGCGATCAACTGGGATGCTGTTTTAACGCAACTTGTTTCTGATACACCCACCGGTGCTAAAGTCATTTTGATTTCAGATTTTAGATCGTTGAACTCAGATCACCGAGCGCTTTTAACTGAACTATCAGAAAAGAGATCATTGAGCGCGTTCCTCATTTCAGACCCCATGGAGAGAGATCCAAAGGCGCTGTTAGGTCGTGATTTGATCTGGGGTCCTAAGAGGTTCTGTGTCGATGACCAAGAGTCCATCGCTCGTATTCATCAAGCCTACTTGAATCGGTTGTTAGAGATTCAGGATCTAATGTCACAATCAGGCATCCCACTGATTGAGGTCTGTAGTTCGCTCGATCAGTTTACCCTGAGCCTGTTAGGTGGTGAGTATCATGAATGAAGCACCGTTAAGGCTGTTCGATATTTTGCCAATGGTTGACCACTCATCCAATCTGGCACTGACGGCTATACTCTCTCTGACAGTACTATTTACCCTATTTATTGCAATTTGGTACCGCTTTTTTACACCGCTGGCAAAGTTGCAGCGCGCACTATCAAATCAGTTAATGACGCCGCGTCAGGGCTGTCATCAATTAGCGGGAATCATGGTCATTGACACTGCCTTACTACAGGAACTGAACAGGTTGCGGTTTCAACCTGTTGAACCGACACTTGATGAAGTTCAAACATTGATCAAGAGGGCGCGACATGTTCTCTGATTGGGGAATGTTACAACCTCTTTGGTTGTTACTAACGCCTCTGATTTTGATTCTCTTTTGGCGTCGAAGAGACACTGATGCGCCTTGGCCAGACCTACTGCAAAGAGAGAGAGTTCGTTACCCTCTTTATGGCGAACTGACTAATGAACAGCCGGAAGCATCGCAATACCAGCCTCGTCGTGAACGGCTATTGTTGATGTCGATGACATTATTCGTATTGGCTTTGGCGCAACCCGTTGTCTACCGTGACACCATTGAGCTACCAGATCAGAAAGATCCTGTAGACCTAGTGCTATTGGTGGATACTAACATCACGATGGTGCTGAAAGACTATTTTGACGGTCAACAGTCGATTGAAAGAATGAGCCTTACCAAAGAGCTCTTATCAGAGTTCGTTAATGGCTTTCAGGGTAATCGTATTGGCCTAAGTATTATGGGTAACCCTCCCTATCATTGGTTGCCGTTTACCGATGATCGAGACGCCGTGACACAAGCCATTGCTCGTATTAGGGTGACACTCGGCGGGCGTTTAAGCGACATGTCGGCTTCACTCAAGCTGGTCAGTGACAACTATCCAACGGATCTTAATCCTGTCGTTGTGATGGTGACCGACAGCGGTATGCAGTTGGGTGAAACCTCTCCACAAGCTGCTGCGAAAGCCCTAGCTGATGCCGGCTATACTCTCTATGTCATTGCGATAGGCTCGACTGAGCTCTCTCAGGAACAGAAAGCGCGTGCCGGATTTGTCTATGATCCCGTGGACCTCGCTCTGTTGGATGAAGTGGCTAAAGCGGGCGCCGGCAAGATGTTTCACGCTCTGAACATCGATGCTTTTGAAGAGGCTCTGCAAACCATTTCACGTGAGCAGACGACTCAGAATCGATCGATTAATACATTGCCCTTGGTGGAGCCGCTCTACCCCTGGTTTATTCTGTCTGGACTCACGCTGCTGATACTGATCTTTGTTAGGAGGAGCGTCTGATGGTTTATTGGCGCGAACCTCTTCTGCTATGGCTAATGCTATTGCCATTGGCGATTCTCGTTATCTCTACTGTTAGAGAAAAAAGGAGACTGACACAGCTGGTCGATGATGAGCTGCTCCCTTGGGTTCAGCCACCCAGTCGCTCTGGACAGGAGGGGTTAAAGCCGCTCTTATTGTCATCGGTTTGGGCGCTTTTGATCCTTTCATTAGCGGGACCTAGAACCCCCCAATTCATACCAAATGATCTTACATCAGCGCAGGATCGAGTCATTATCCTGTTGGATTATTCAGACTCCATGCGAGCGATAGATGCGCGAGGTCTTCAGGGTGTGGTGCCTCGCATAACTGCAGCCACCGAGCTGGCAAACTCTTGGCTGGACCCTGATGTACAGATCGTTGAGACAGGTCTATTAGCTTTTTCTGGCAGTGCACACTGGCTATTAAAACCGACCATGGACAGTCATCTAATCCAACATTTTCTAGCTCAAGGTGATGAGTTTTATCTGCCCACTCTTGGGAGTAACCTAGTTGAGGCATTGTCGGCCATTCGGTCTCTGCCAAGGGGGCCTGATACAAAAAGCCATATAGTGCTTTTAACGGATGGAGATGTGGCTCTGGAAAACAGCGAGAGCATAGAGTCCGCTCTAGTATCCCTGCATGCCTCTATGCCGATGACACTGAATCTAATCGGGTTGGGCAGTGGAGAGCCTACTCAAGTTCCCGGTCACCCTTCGGCAAACACTCAAATGAACAGCACCTTTCTTAAGTCACTGGCGTCACTGCATCCCGATTTTAGTTACAGGACATCGGAATCCTTGCTTGGGCAGCCGTTGCTAAAGTGGCTCAATATTGAGTCTAGGCGCATCACTCCAGAGAACTACGCCCGAGTTGTCTGGTCTGAGTGGTTTTCGATACCGCTTTTGATAGCACTTCTGCTCATAGTCGTTCTCATTCATCGTTCACCAACGAGGTGGTCGAATGGTTAGTCTCAAGCGAGCGGCACTCTTCGGTTATGGCTTACTTTTGCTGTTAGTGATACTGATCTATTGGGTGGTGCCACAGTTTATTGAACCTTCGAAATATGAATCACAATTTCAGCAAGCAGAAGCCTGCTATCGTAAGCAAGATTGGAAGTGCGCGCAGCTCAACTTTGCGGCGGCTGTCTGGTCCTCTGAATCGGATATTGATCGTGGGATTGCACTGTTTAACCTGGCAAATGCTCACTTTTACCGCGGCGAATACACACAAGCTAAGTTGCTCTACCAAGAGGCTGAAGAGTTTGGGGTGGATGCGGAAAAAATAGCGGTGAATCTATCGTTCGCGCGTTCACTCGAAGCATCAATGAAGCAGCTGTTATTGGATATTCAAAAGAGTGCCGAGAAAGCCGATTGGCATAACGCTTCAGGTAACCTACCGATCGACCTTTTGGATCAGGTGGCAGAAGGTGTCTACCTTGGTGTCAGTCAGGAGCTTCCGGAAAACATACTTAACCTATCGGCCGATCAGGTCAAACCCCTGTTAATGGCCTCCATCGATCAGCATTTAGGCAGGCAGAGCGAGCTGGAGTACCAGCCACGCTGGATCAGAACTGAATCGACCGACTCCGGAACGACTGCAGAGTTATTGAGTCGTGTGATGCGCCTTGAGTTAGATTTACCTAATAGCATCGATCCAACTCCTATCAAAGTGGAGGGGGAACGGCCGTGGTAAAACTGTTATTGATGCTCGTCTTCAGCATCGGGCAGCTTCATGCTGCCAACTTGTCTATCCTGCCTGAAAAAGATCAGATCGAGCAGGGCCGCTCTGTGATAGTCAATATCCTCTATGTTGGCCCCACCTCGCCAGATGAGTTGAATGTTAAGCGTTGGCAAACTCAGGTGTTTACAGAAAAAGGTTATCGTAAAGAGAGAGAATTGCCCGATGGGCAGGTAGAAGTAAAGCAGCGCCTTACACTCTTTCCAAGACAATCAGGTCTGCTAACCTTGGGCCCCCTAGCATTGGGTGGGGCTAAATCGCAGCGTTTTAATCTGATGGTGACACCTGCGGTGGTTAATAATGTAGACATTACACCTATCTGGGACACACTGCCGGAACAGATCTGGCAAGGCGAATCCATTGAGAGTTGTGTGAGTATGCCGTTATCTGAGCAACGCAACCGTATTAAGATTGAGTCGCTGGAAATTCCGGGAATCTCTGCAGTGCAGACACTATCCAGAACAGGTTTATTTGAGGAGCAGCTCATCGCAAAACGGTGTTGGCGCTTCTCTGCCCAACAGTCTGGAAATTACCTCATTGAGTTACCACCCATTATCCAACGAGGGCGTGGCCGGTGGACTTTCTATCTACCAGCTCAGGTTATTGAAGTCTTACCTCTGCCAAGCTATCTGCCAAACAGCATCAGTATCGGCAAGCCGAATATTGAGGTACAGCAGGGTGAGCTTGGTTGGCGAATCAGTGTCCAGGTGGTTGCAGGGTCTTCGGCGCAAACCTTATGGGGTGTAAGAAGTGCGCTAGCCAGAGCGATGGCTATTTCTACAGATCAAATCATAGATTCTGAGGGTGAATTTTTTGTCCCCTATAAGCGCTGGTCGTTTGGCCAGATTGTCACAGTAAAACTCCCTTTCTTTAATACACTAACGGGGCGATTAGACACAGTTGATCTGCTGCTTAAAGCGCCCTGGAAATTGCCAATGACCGCCATTGTGCTCTTATCGATAATCGCTGTCGCTATCCTCATTAAAGTGACTCTTTTAGCGGGAGCATTTAGGCAAAGAAGAGCGAGAGTAAAGGCGTTTAAACGTGCGATCTACTCAGCAACGACGGCTGATCAGCTTAGATCACTCGTGTTAGCGAGTGGTTGTGCTGGGGCAGAGGGTAGCGAGCGTTATAAAACCCTTCAACACTGGGCCGATGCGCAAGGTGATCAAGAGGCGACTTGGCTAGCTCACAGCATTAACCAATTGGCTTTTTCTAAAAGCGATCAAGCGCCTCTTGAAGAGATAAAACGAACATTGATCAATCGATTAACTCTCTAGTTTGTTAACCGGTTGATCACAATTTTAAAGTTCACCCTCTGCTCTTAGCATTTCTATATCCCAATTTATTTCTAAATTGCCATATCAATTGGCACAAAACCTGCATTGTTAATTACAAACAGTCTTCAATTTCGAGATTTATGACTGAAATAGCAATTGAGGTTTTTAAATGCATCCAAATGATGTTGATCCACTACTAGAGTCTTTACTGGCTTTAGCGCGTATTTATGGCATCACCGCGACTGAAGAGACTCTAACAGCGGGTCTACCTCTAGTGGATGATCGGTTAACACCGTCAGTTTTCCCTCGTGCAGCTGAACGTGCCAAATTGACGACACGTATCGTTAATAAAACCTTGGAGGAGATGACAACTAACCATCTTTTGCCGGCTATTCTGTTAACAAAAGATAATAAAGCACTCGTATTGCTTGGTTGGAGTCAGGATGAAGATGAACTAGAGGTGATCCTTCCTGAACTAGGTCATGCCAAATCGACGATCAGCCGATCTGAACTAAATGCCATTTACACGGGCCACGCCATTTTGGCGCGTCCCGTGTTTCAAATAGATAACAATCTAAAATCAAATCGTCTTAAACAGCAAAAAGGACACTGGTTCTGGTCAGCTATTCGCGAAAATAGAGCAGTCTACCGTGATGTCCTGTTGGCAGCCCTGTTTATTAATCTCTTCGCATTAGTTGTTCCAATATTTACCATGAACGTCTACGACCGCGTTGTACCAAACCACGCCGTTGAGACGCTGTGGATGTTGGCGGCCGGAGTAGGGGTTGTATTGGTTGCTGATGCCTTTTTGAAAACGATCCGCTCTCACTTCTTGGATTTGGCATCTAGGCGTGTTGATGTGCGCCTATCCGCACTGATAATGGAACGTGTTTTAGGCTTACGCTTAGACGCTAAACCCAACTCAGTGGGCTCTTTTGCCTCTAACTTGCGCTCATTTGAATCGGTGCGAGAATTCATTACCTCTGCTTCAGTAAATACCCTAATAGATCTGCCATTTTCGATTATATTTCTAATGGTCATTGCCTGGATTGCACCGCCTATTGTTATTCCTGTCGTAGTCGCGATTGGTTTAGTTGTTCTGTATGCGTTAATCACGCAATCACGTTTACGCCGTTTAACTGAAACCATGCACGTAGCCAGCGCCATGCGGAACTCGACACTGGTTGAATCCCTGGTCGGCCTGGAGACCCTAAAATCAATGGGTGCAGAGGGGCGTATGCAGCGAAAATGGGAAAGCACCACCTCTTATATTGCACGAGTGGGTATTCAGCTGCGCAAACTATCGACCTCTAGCATCTCCTTCACACAATGGGCACAACAGACCTGTGCCGTTGCGGTCATTGTTTACGGCGTCTACTTAATCACCGCTGCAGAGTTGAGTATGGGCGGCTTAATTGCGGTGAATATGCTGGCATCTCGTGCACTAGCACCGTTTGCGCAAATGGCCGGCCTCATACTGCAATACCACAATGCCGCCACTGCGCTCGACTCGTTAGAAGAGATTATGTCTAAACCGGTTGAGCGCTCGGAAGATCGCCAACTCCTCACGCGCGATCATCTCAAGGGTGATTTGGTTTTCAGTAATGTCAGCTTTGCTTATCCAGAATCAGACGTCGGCGCCTTGCGTGATGCCTCATTAAGCGTCAACCAAGGTGAGACGGTGGTGGTGCTTGGGCGTGTAGGTAGTGGTAAATCGACCCTGCTAAAAATGGCGATGGGCCTTTATACCCCAAGTGAAGGCTCGGTCACTATCGATGGCATTGATCTTCGTCAGTTGGATCCTGCTGATCTTCGCACCCGTGTAGGGTATGTGCCTCAAGAGGCCGTGCTGTTCCGTGGCACCTTGCGAGAAAACCTAATGCTTGCGCAGCTGCACGTGACCGATGCTGACCTAATGCAAGCGGCTGAAATGGCCGGAATTGATGAGTTTATAAAGCGTCACCCTAAAGGGCTAGACATGGAAGTCGGTGAGCGCGGTGAAGCACTATCCGGCGGTCAGCGAAAGGGGGTGGTATTGGCACGTGCGCTGGTTCATAAACCGAACGTGATGTTCATGGATGAACCGACCGGATCAATGGACCACTCAACAGAAGCAGCGGTGGTTAAAAACCTAGCCGAATATCGAAAGGGTCGAACCCTCTTTTTGATAACACACCGCACGTCACTGCTCGATTTGGCCGATCGCATCGTGGTGGTTGATAACGGCAAAGTGGTTGCTAATGGACCTCGAGACAATGTCATAGAAGCGCTGCGCCAAGGCAAAGTGGGGAGGGCTTCGTAATGAAAGATCAAAAAATAGATAGCCAGCTTCAAGCGATTGATGAGCAGTTTAACTGGGGGGCGGATGTAAATCGCGCCTATGCGGAACAGTCCCCCCTGCGTTTGAGGGGGCTGCTCTACATGCTTATGTTGCTGGTGATCGTACTGGTCGCCTGGGCCTACTATGCAGAAGTGGATGAGGTGACGCGTGGAGAAGCGCGTGTCATACCGGCACAACAAGTACAGATTATCCAATCGCAAGATGGTGGACTGGTTCAAGAGATACACATTAAAGAGGGTGACGTCGTCACAAAAGATCAGCTATTGATCAGTCTAGATGCAACCCGAACAGGATCTCAGCTACGGGAAAGTCGAGCAGAACTTCTTGCGTTACAGGTAAAAGCTGAGCGTTTATCCGCTGTAGCTAATGGAACCGTCTTTACGCCCAGCGAAGCGTTAAGTGCCCAAGTTCCGATGATCGTTCTACAAGAGCAACAGTTGTTTACATCCAATACAAACCGCTTAGAGACGATTAAAACTATAGCGAGCGAGCAGCTGAATCAGCGTCGACAGGAAGTGGATGAACTAGAAGCGCGCCGTCGTCAATTAACGGAATCACTCAAGTTGGCTAAGCGTGAACTAGAAGTAACGCGCCCCTTGGTTAAAACCGGTGCCGTCTCCGAGGTGGAACTACTGCGTTTGCAGCGAGAAGTAAACCAGTTTAGTGGTGAATTAGAGCAGGCAAAATCACAAATTCAACGCTCTAAATTTGCCATTACCGAAGCCGAAAACAATTTACGCGATGTTGAACTATCCTTCTTTAATGAGATTCAAGAAGAGCTAGCAAGGACCACTGCCCGCGTGAACGCACTCACTGAAACCGATAGCGCACTGTCTGACCGAGTTAATCAGACACAGATCTATTCGCCGGTGACCGGTACCGTAAAGCAGCTCTACTTCAATACACGTGGCGGTGTGATCAGTGCAGGCCAAGAGATAGCCGAGATTGTCCCGCTGGATGATAGCCTGTTATTGGAGGTGAAAATTCAGCCGCGTGACATCGCATTCTTACGCCCTGGGCAAGAGACCGTGGTTAAGTTTACCGCCTACGATTTCGTTATTTATGGCGGATTAACAGGGATTGTGGAGCAGATCGGTGCCGACAGTATCATTGATGAAGAGGGCAATGCCTTCTACAACGTCACAGTGCGCACGACAGAATCCTTCAACCGAGACGACATGCCCATTATCCCGGGTATGGTGGCTGAGGTGGATGTCTTAACTGGCAAAAAGTCAGTACTTAATTACCTTGCTAAACCAATATTGCGTGCCAAGCAGTACGCCCTTACGGAGCGCTAATGAAGAGTATATTCTTCGGCTACCGCAATGGCCTACGGGACAACTGGAAATTAGCCTTTCCTGATGCTCAGGTCGGCAGTGATTCTGCCGATAGTTTGCAAGCAAAGTTAGTCTGGTTGGATATAAGTGCGTTTGAAAACCACGATGCTGCGCCTTGGGTAACCTCTTTCTTAGGAAATGGTCGTAAAGTGATTGTGATGTCCTCTTCACCAAATGATGAACAGGCCTACAGCATGATGAGTATTGGTGCCTCAGGTTATTGTCATGCGCTGGCCGTAGAGACTCAGTTACAAGAGATTGCTGATGTCGTCAGCAAAGAGGGACTTTGGGTAGGCCCAGGCGTTTTGCAACGCATTATGGGAATTGCCAATAAAGTAGCATCACTAAGAACGGGAAAGCCCCCGGTTAATCCTGCTCTTTCGGTATTAACTGCAAAAGAGTTAGAAGTGGCAGCCGATGTAGCCGCCGGTGCAAACAATAAAGAGATCGCTGAAAAGCGTTATATGTCAGAGCGTACAGTTAAGTCCCATCTCACCTCTATATTTCAAAAGCTTAATGTGCGTGATCGCGTTCAATTAGCCCTTCTGATGAATGGTGTGCCGTTCAAAACGGAACAAGCAAGCTAGCCTTTAACTTGGCACGCTTCCTGCATTTCACATCCTAAGCGGCAGAAAAAGTCTGCCCAAAAGTACGATGTATAGAAATAGAGCACAACCTAGTATGAGTTCAAAGAACTCTAATTAGCTCTCTAAGCAGGATGACAAAATGGCCAACCCAGTTATTGCTACCGTTCAATCAGTTACAGCACCTATCACCGTTCGCGATGAGGCAGGTGCTCTTCGTCAAGTAACCACCGGTGATCAGCTTCGCTTAGGTGAAGTGGTATTAACCGAGAATGGGCAATCAGCCAATATCTTAATGACAGATGGCACGGCCGCAACACTAACGGGTGCTAAAGAGACGCTCATATCAAACGACTTAATGTCTGAAACGGCCAGCACAGCAGGCGAAGCTGCGATTAGCGAAGCAAGCCTGGATCAGCTAATTAACGAAATCAGTGATCAGGTAACGACCAACACCCCAGAAGCGGAGCAAATTCTAGCCGCGTTGCAAGGTGAGGGTACGCTAGATGACGTATTAGAAGAGACTGCAGCCGGTCTAACAGGAGAAGGTGAAGGGGAAGGCCACTCTTTCGTCATCCTAGATCGCGTCGATGAACAGATAGATCTAGCACTGACCACAACCACTCCTTTTATTGCTGCAGAAGATCAAGAGCCATTTGAAGGAGTGCAAATCGCAAGCCTCAACTTGGATGCTAATGCTCCAGTTGCAGAAGCTGTTGAAAATACTGGCGCTGAAGACGCTGAATCAATAAGCATTACCCTTAAAGGCAGCGATGTAGATGTTAACGACAGCGTTGAGAGCTTTACATTAAGTGGCTTGCCAACAAACGGCAAACTTTACACTGATGCTAACTTGACTACTTTGGCAGAGGTAGACACAAGCTACGCTGCAAGTAGTGAAGAGCTCACTCTTTACTTTGTACCCAACGCAGACTGGAATGGTGAAACAACCTTTGACTATACCGCTAACGATGGGGAGTTAGATTCATTAGCGGCGACGGCTAAGATTATTGTTACGCCGGTGAACGATGCACCTGAATTTACACCTGGTGACACCACCATTGGTGATGACGCTGGCGTTGTTCAAGAAAATGTGACCCTCACAACGTCAGGTACATTAAGCATCACGGATGCTGATGCAGGCGAAGAGACCTTCCAACCAGAAACTGACAAAGCAGGCACCTACGGTTCATTAACGTTGTCTGCCAATGGCAACTGGACCTACACCCTCGACAATGCCAATGCTGACGTACAAGCCCTGTCAGCCGGTGATGAACTGAGCGAATCTTTTGATGTTGTGTCTGTTGATGGTTCAGTCACGCAAGTGGCGATCACCATTCAAGGTACTAACGACGTGCCTGCATTGACCGGCGATACCGGTTCAGTGACTGAAGACACCACATTAAGCACCAGCGGCAATGTGACCATTGCCGATACCGACACGGGCGAATCAAGCTTTGCACCACAAGCGAGCACCGCAGGCACCTACGGCACCTTCACTCTGGCTGCCGACGGCGCCTGGTCATATGACCTTGATAACGCCAATGGCGACGTACAAGCGCTCGGCGCGGGAGACAGCCTGACCGAAAGCTTCACCGTGACCAGTGCAGATGGCACCGCGACTGAAACTGTGACCATTACCATCAATGGCACTAACGACGTACCTTCTATCACATCTGATGCACAAAACGGTGCTGTTAAAGAAGACGTGACACTGACTGCAACAGGCATGGTGACTTCACATGATGTTGATGATTCAGCAACAGCAACGTTCTCAGGCGATGCTACGGGCAACTATGGCAGTTTTGTGGTTGATGCCGAAACCGGTGAGTGGACTTACACCTTTGATAACGAACAGTCTTTAGCTGAAGGTGAAGAGCATACAGAAACATTCACCGTGACAGTGACTGATGATCAGGGTGCGACCACTACCCAAGATGTGACTATTACCGTGACAGGTACCAACGATGCACCAATTATAGCGAATGATACAGATTGGATTTTAGAAGGTTCAAATAGTGGCTATACCCTTGGTCGCGCAGGCGGCAACGTTCTTGAATCACTTGACCAATCATTTGGCGCACCATCGGGTACTTTTGCAACCGTAGCTGATAGTGACATCGATAATGATACCACTTTAACTATTACCGCGATTGAAGGTAGCGAGGTAGCTGCAGGTAGCGATATACATGACGACAATGGTACAAGTGTCGATGGTAAATATGGCACCCTGGTAATGTATTCCAATGGTGAATATCGTTATTTCTTAGATAACAGCAATGCTACGGTCGATGGCTTAACCGCTGATGATACGCTGACGGATGAGGTTTTCACTTACACCGTATCTGATGGTATTGATACCAGTACAGCAACGCTGACTATGACAATATTTGGATCAAATGATCTGCCAACGGTTACTGGTGATTCAGGCTCCGTGACAGAAGATACAATGCTGAGTACCAGTGGTTCAGTGACTATCGATGATCCAGATGCTGGTGAGTCTAACTTTGTGCCACAGCCTAGCACGGCAGGTACCTACGGCACCTTCACCCTAGCTGCCGATGGCGACTGGTCATACGACGTGGATAACGCCAATGGCGACGTACAAGCCTTGGGTGCAGGCGATACCCTGACCGAAAGCTTCACCGTCACCAGTGCCGATGGCACCGCGACTGAAACTGTCACCATTACCATCAATGGCACTAATGATGCGGCGACTATTACAACGACGGACTCTGCAGTAACTGAAAACGATACGCTGACTACGTTGACCGACAGCGGCACGTTGACCGTGGTTGATCCAGACCAAGGTGAAAGTGGTGTTGCATCGGTTGAGATGACAGGCCGTGTTAACAGCAATACCGATGATGCTGGCACAGCAGAGCTAGGTGGCTTGACGGTTAATGCGAATGGCACCTACACCTTCAATGTTGCGAATGCGGCTGTGAATTACCTGGCAACGGGTGAGACCATCACCCAAACGTACACAGTGACGACCACCGATGGCAGTACAGAGACCTTCGATGTTGTGATCACCGGCACCAATGATGCGGCGACTGTAGGTGATGCGAGTAAAGACCTGGATGAAACCGATGTGGCCTTGACCACCTCAGGCACGATCAGCATCAGCGATGCGGATGATGGCGAAGCTCAAGTACAAGCGTTCACCAATGCCGCTGGAGATAACGGTTACGGTACGTTCACGGTTGATGCAGATGGCAACTGGAGCTTCACTGCGAACAGCGCGTTCGATGAGTTGAATGCTGGTGATGAAATCACCGACACCATTACGGTGACCAGTGCTGATGGCACGGATACTGGTGTGATCACCGTTAAGATCACCGGCACCAATGATGCGGCGACTGTAGGTGATGCGAGCAAAGACCTGGATGAAACCGATGTGGCCTTGACCACCTCAGGCACGATCAGCATCAGCGATGCGGATGATGGCGAAGCTCAAGTACAAGCGTTCACCAATGCCGCTGGAGATAACGGTTACGGTACGTTCACGGTTGATGCAGATGGCAACTGGAGCTTCACTGCGAACAGCGCGTTCGATGAGTTGAATGCTGGTGATGAAATCACCGACACCATTACGGTGACCAGTGCTGATGGCACGGATACTGGTGTGATCACCGTTAAGATCACCGGCACCAATGATGCGGCGACTATTACAACGACGGACTCTGCAGTAACTGAAAACGATGCGCTGACTACTTTGACCGACAGCGGTACGTTGACCGTGGTTGATCCAGACCAAGGTGAAAGTGGTGTTGCATCGGTTGAGATGACAGGCCGTGTTAACAGCAATACCGCTGATGCAGGCACAGCAGAGCTAGGTGGTGTGACGGTTAATACCGATGGCACCTACACCTTCAATGTTGCGAATGCGGATGTGAATTACCTGGCAGCGGGTGAGACCATCACACAAACGTACACAGTGACTACCACCGATGGCAGCACTGAGACCTTCGATGTTGTGATCACAGGCACCAATGACGGCCCTGTCGCGGTAAATGATGACTTGGGCGTTATTCGAGATGATTCAACATCTACGTTCTCTTTTGCAGAGTTGTTGGCAAACGATTCTGATCCTGACGGTGATGTTCTGACCATAACAGGTATAAGCAACGTAGTGGGCGGTACAGCAACTTTAGTTGATACTGACAGCGATGGTACGTTGGACTCGGTATCCTTTGTACCAACAGATATTTCAGCGGATGCCCCTGGATCTTTTGATTACACGATTAGTGATGGCAATGGTGGAACCGATTCAGCAACGGCTAACTTTGTGATTAATGATATTCCTATCACATACACTGGTGATGCTGCTTGGCAAATGAAGGCAGCAGGGAATAAATCTAGTTATGATCTCAAACCAAAAATAAGTAATGGAGAATCCATTACTTTCTCTCCTAATGGTGATATTTATTGGGATTTGGTGGTTTCCGGAACTAATGTCGATATTAACGATATATCAGTGAGTGGTTTATCCGCGAGCGGGTTTGTTTCAAATACAAAAATCATTGCTGAAAATGGTTCAAATACAATCGTTAGGGTTTACATCATAAATGGCAACGACACTGCTCAGGATGCTGATAACTCAGGAAGCTTCCAGTTTAGCATTGACTTCGCTAATGGTTCAGGTTTGTCTACTACAAATGTGATGTTAGTAAGTTCTGATACTTATGTTGTAGCTCATAATGATGGCAGTAATTTATATGACATAGATGAAAATCCACAGTTATTAAGCGACCTAGAGTCGATTGATATTTATTACGACGAAAGTGGTGTCAGTAATACTATGGATTATTCCGGTTCTGTAGATGACATTATTATACTTGCACGAAATGGTTCTGATGTGATTAAAGGCGGTTCCGGAGATGATGTCTTACTCGGCGAACGCGATAATGACCAGTTATATGGTGGTTTGGGCGATGATGTTTTAACTGGTAATTCGGGTGATGATGTCTTTGCTTGGAACCTTGCAGATAGTGATCCAAACAATCCATCGAGTGATGTTATTACTGATTTTGGAACTGGGAATGACGCTATCGATATTTCTGATCTATTAGGAAATATGACTGATGGAGCAGATATTACGAGCTTTATATCAGTTACAGAAGATAGTGGCAGCACAGTTGTTAAAATCAGCACTTCTGGTGATTTAGATACCTCTTACGATCAACAAATCACGCTGAATAGTGTTGATATTACTGGTGGTGAGACTGATCAAGCTACTTTGATTCAGGATCTACTAAACAGCGGCAAACTCATCATCGACTAGGGAAACCCTAAATGAACTACATTAAACGGAATGAGAGTGGTGACATTGTGGCGGTGTCTCAGGAGGAGCTGCCAGGGTTTGTTGAGTCGACTGAGTCTGATGACGGGGAGATTATGGCCTTTAGTGCCACGCTTGCAGGGCAGGATCATGTTGAACTTAGCCGGTCAGATTTAGACTTTGTTCGTGTATTGGATGATGTGATTGAGCTGTTGATGGCGAAGAATGTGATTCAGTTTACGGAGCTGCCTGATGCGTCGCAGGCGAAGATGTTACTGCGTCGTCGCTTGCGTGATGGGTTGGACAATCGGTTGGATATATTGCCTGAAGATGAAAACCTGTTCTTAAAATGATTCGCGTTTTGCGTTTTATAATAAGAATGTAGTCATCATTCAATTGACTAAAAAACCACCTCAGCTTAGTTGCTTTGGTGGTTTTTTGCTTCTGGGCCTGCGCCTGCATCTAGGCCGAGTTCCTTGAGGTTATGCCACTCTTCAGGTGTTTGTACCATTGTAGCAATAGCGGTTAAGCCGATTGAGTGAACCACTAGGCACAGTGCACGCAGTAGGGTCTGGTTTTGCGGGTTTTGGTCGATATCACGAATCATAGAGGCGTCTATTTTTACGTAGTCTAACCCCAGGTCATGCAGTGCACTGATGCGTTCGATGTCCTGTCCGGCGTGTTTAATTCCCACTCGCACACCCATCGGTTTCAGTGTGTTGATAAGCTCTTTAAAAGCGGAGATACGTTGGTGAGCTCCTCGTTCTGGTATCTCTATAGATAGGCGGCTTGCTGCTTTGGGTGACTTTTTAAGTGTCTGGGCTAACCACTCCTTGAACAGGCTGTCATCGATCGATGCAGGGGTCAGGTTGACCGCCAACGCGTGATCACTGTTTTCAAGTGTTTCGATTGCTTGCACTATCAGTGCTTTATCAAATTCAGTTGTTCGCTTAATGCGCTGTAACCAAGGGATAAACTCGGCTGCTTGTATTAAAGTCCCTTGGTAAGTTAAACGAGCGGCGGTCTCGTTGTGCACGAGCTTGCCATCCATCGCGACAACTGGGAACTGTGCTAAGCCAAAGGCTTTCGTATAGAAAGCATCTTTCAGTAACGCACTCCAATGATCTAGGGAGTTATTGGCAGCATCACCGTATTGTCCCGTCCCCTCTACAATCAACGGTTCTGGTAGAGATGCGGTTTGTGCCTCTTGCAGCTTGGCATCAAGATTGGTCATCAGCTCACCCAGCGTATTGTTAGGTGAATATTGGGCAGCGCTTGTGGGAATCAGATTTAAACTACTTACCCCGAATTTATGTGTTGCGTCTTTAAGTTGTTGCAGCAGCTCAGTGGCCAAAGGGCGAGGGCTCTCGATACCCGTTGCTAAGAGTGCAAAGTCGGATCCATTGAGTCGGCCTGCTGCCCAGTCGTTGCTCTTAGAGACATAAGCATTGAGTACTGCACCGATTGTGGATAGAAGTTTATCAGCCTCTATGCGGCCTAGGTCGCGGTTGATCTCTTGTAGGTTGGTAATGCGCAATAGAATAAGAACACCACTTGATGACTCATCATCATGGCTTAATGCAGCCGATAATTTACCCATAAACGGTTCTCGGTTGAGTACCTTGGTGACTCTGTCCACTTGTGCATTTTTACGCCACTGCTCTAAACGATCCGTCTCTTGCTTTAGCATCTCTTGAATGCGACCAGACAGACTGTTCATTGAGGAGACAACCGATTTGAACTCCAGTGTTTTAGGCTCAGGAGTAGTGATGAATCGGCGTTCGCTAATCGCTTTGGCTTGATTTACCACACTGGTCAGTGGTTGTGTAACGACGCGCAGTAATAGGCTGCCCAGTATTCCCGCCACAGCAGCGGCAATAACAAAGTAACCCATTAAACGTTTGGTGCTTGACCAGAGTTCAGCGTAAGCAAAGCGGTTGTGGCTCTCTAGAGTGAGTGTACCTACTTGGGTCCACCCATCTTGAATAGCAGCGACACCGGGTTTTGCATTGATAGGGAACAGTTCAGTAAACCAGTTTGGTGCTTCTGTTACTGGGGCGTGATCAGTCCGCTCTAGTAGGGTAGTGCCGTCTGCGCCAGTGAGTTTAATCTCTTTGTAAAAGCCGGTATCAAACTGTGCTGCTAGCGTTAGTTCAAGCATCACGGGATCGGCTTGCGAACGACTCAACGACAGTGCTAGAGCATTAACGTTATCTGAGTTTTTGATAGTGAGCTGCTTCTCTAAATAGTTTTTTGCAGACAAACTGCTGACAACGAAACTGCCACCAAAGGCGATCGCCATAAGCAAGATGATGCCAATCCATAACTGTTTAACTAGTGACATAGCAAAGCTCCATATTGGTCACGTGAGGGCACTACTGTATTCCCTCGTTTTGCATTCGTTCGATGAGATCGCTCCAGCGTGATAATTTGGCTGCTGGATCATTTGAAGCGGCGGTTGTCGCACCACCGACCCAGATACCTGCAGAGTTAAAGCTAAAGACAGGTGTGAGGTCAGGGCGGTTCTTAGCCGCTTTAATATCAGGTATCAGGTTATCTAAAATCAGTGGTGCCGAAGTGGGCTGTTCATAGTAGCTCAAGACCATGTGTGCCTGACTCAGTGTGCTGTTCACGCCGCCGATTTTGGCTTTGACGTAAAACAGTCTCAGATGCTCCATAGGCATTCCGGCTAATAAAAGGGTGATGTATTTCGCGATGGTAAAGTCTTCGCAATCACCCTTTAAAACCCCCATGGTCTCTAATGGGGTTGCCCAATAGTCGCTCTCTTTCCAGTTGTAGATGTCATCTACAAACAACACCCTTTTGTTAAAAAAGTCGTTAACGGCTTTGAGTTTAGCCTCATTAGCTAGCGGCGCTATTTCATTAATGAGGCTCTGCCAGTCATTCACGGTCGCCACGGCTTTATCGCCGTAGCGCTCAAGCGCTATGTCTTGAATACGAACATAATCGGTCGTCGCGACCGCTGTGGTCAGTGTTAATGCAAACAGCACGCCTGTTGATCGAGTAAGCGACCTACCTATCCAGTTCGTTTGGAAAGTTGGGCGTGTGAGGGTCATAAACCTTGGCCTGTTTCTCTTTTTATAAAAAAATTGTGTTTTTCGAAAAGTTGGCCTGCAAATTGCAAAACATTGACTACACTTTCCTTATGGAAATATAGACGCTGTATGACATTTATACCAACTCAGCAGCGTTATTAATTAAATTTAAAGGATGAAGTTAATGCGTCGAATAGTAGCCCTATCAGTTCTGTTTGGTTCTTCAGCACTCAGTGTGCAAGCGACTGAAACCAGCATCTTTGACAAAGCGATCAGTGAAGCGCTGTTGAATAACCCAAGTGTGAATGCCGCTTGGTACAACTTTGAATCTGCTGAGCATGAGCAGCGTTCTGCAGAGGGTGGGTACTATCCAAGTATCGATCTAGACATGGATGCCGGAACACGTTGGTCTAAAAGCCCCGGCACTGATATGGACGATTACCACCACTCAACAGCAACGCTTACGCTGACACAGATGATCTATGACGGAAACGAGACCCGCAATCAGGTGGCTCGTTTAGGCCACGAACGCCGCGCTCGTTTCTTTGAGTTCAAGTACGCAACTGAACAAGCTGCTTTTCAGGCGGTGAATGCTTATGCGGATGTGGCTCGTGAACAAAAGCTCGTTGCGCTCACCAAAGAGAACTACATTGAACACCGTAAAATTTACGATCAGATCCTAGAGCGAGTAGAGCAGGGGGTTGGTCGGGGTGTTGACCTAGAACAGGCCAATGGCCGATTGGCTCTGGCGGAAACAAACCTGCTGACAGAGGTGGCTAATTTGCACGATGTGTCGGCACGTTACCAACGCATCACTAACATGCAGCCAGAAGATGACCTTGCGGACATTAGCTTGAATGTTGAGATGATCGGTGAAGATGCAGCCAGCGTCCTTAAAACCGCCTATCAAGAACATCCATTTTTAATGGCCAGTACTGAATCACTAATGGCGGCACAAGCTGACAAGCGAATTCGAGAGGCGGCCAATAAACCAAAGTTAGATCTGCGTTTGCGTGATCAGTATGAGCAAAATCGTTCTGGTAACTCAGGCGACTACCACGATATGGCGGTAGAGCTTGTGCTTAGCTTTAACTTATACAACGGTGGTGCTGATGCGGCCGCTATTCGTCAGTACGAACAAGCAGCAGCCAGTGTCGAGACTGAACGCCTTGGAGCCTGTTACGACATTCGTCAGGAGGCGATGGTGGCCTTTAATGCGATTAACAATTTGCAGAGCCAAATAAGCTTGCTAGAGCAAAACGTCTTGGCTATCAGTAAAGCGCGTGTCGCCTATCGCGGGCAGTTTGATATTGGTCAGCGTACCTTGCTCGATCTTCTCGATACTGAGAATGAGTACTTCGAAACGCGTCGAGCATTAGTTAATGCACAGAGCGACCTGACGATTGCTAAGGCAAGAACACTTTCTGCAATGGGTTTGCTGGTAAGATCGTTTGATGACCGATCTTTTTTACGTGTTGCAGATGATGTTCAGGCGCCGTCCAATGAGGGTTATAGCCTTTGCCCTGAACAGCCTTCACGACAATATTCGATCGATCGTGAAGCGCTTCTAACGGAGGTTATGAGTGGCCAATAGCTTTAAAAAGTGAAGAGGCTCTTTTATCACTAAAAATGCAGAAAAGCAGCCCAAGGGCTGCTTTTGATTGGTAAAAGAGGTTAGGTTAACGCGGCTATCCTAGCCTCTAGGATGCGATTGAAAACGCTTAAAGTTCGCCTTTGATGACAATGTCATCTTTCGATACTGACGCTATGTCTCGATGCCCCATAAATGCCATGGTCAGTTCAGCCTCTTCATGGAAGATCTCTAACATGCGGGTTACGCCGGCTTTGCCCATTGCACCCAAGCCATAGACCATAGGACGGCCGACAAGCACGCCTTTAGCCCCCAATGCGCGGGCACGAATAACGTCTTGGCCAGAGCGAATACCACCATCCATCCACACCTCGATTTGATCACCTACAGCATCGACTATTTCAGGCAGTACAGAGATGGATGAGCGAGCACCGTCTAGTTGGCGCCCACCGTGGTTAGAGACAACGATGGCATCAGCTCCCAGTTTTACACACTCACGCGCATCGTCTGCTTCCATGATGCCTTTAATGATCAACGGTCCATCCCACAGTTCACGGAAGAACTTGAGATCATCCCAAGAGAGATTAGGGTCAAAAGAGCCCGCGGTCCATTTCATTAGATCGTTCATATCATCAACACCTGTGGCACAGCCTTGGATGTTGCCAAACTCACGGTTCTTAGTACCCAGCATGCCAAATGCCCAGCTTGGACGACGTGAAATATCTAAAATGTTAGGGATAGTCAGGCGGGGAGGTGCGGTCATACCGTTGCGGTGGTCTGCGTGGCGCTTACCTATCATCTGCAGATCCAGTGTAACAACCAGAGCGGAGCAGCCTGCAGCTTTGGCACGTTCGATCAGCTTCTTAGTGAATTCACGATCTTTCTGAACGTAGAGCTGGAACCAGAAAGGTTTGGTGGTTGCTTCGGCTACCTTCTCAATGGAACAGATACTCATGGTAGACAGAGTAAAAGGAACGCCAAAGGCCTCTGCAGCTTGCGCTGCTTTGATCTCACCATCGGCGTGTTGCATACCCAAAAGACCAACAGGTGCCATGGCTACCGGCATGGTGACGTCCTGTCCTACCATTTGAGTCGCTAAGGTCCGGGGTGCAAGATCGCGCGCCACGCGCTGACGAAACAGAATCTTGTTAAAGTCAGAGTCATTCATTGCCAGCGTCTGTTGCGTCCATGATCCAGACTCACAGTAGCCTTGGAACATTTTAGGGACACGTTTGTGGTAAAGACGACGTAGGTCAGATAGTTCGCAAATGATACTCATTGATGGGCTCCTTAACTTTTTTTGCACTCTATCCTGTTGCAGCGTACTCTTGCAGAAAATAAACACCACTTGTCAGACCAGTTATGTCGATCACTTCTTCTCTGTTATCGCTATTGATGGATACCACTCGAGCAGGCGAAACCCTTCCGTCTGAGTCAAGGTTGGCCGCTCACTTTTCAGTATCACGAAGTGCGATCAGGGAGGCTATGTCAGAGTTGCTTGCCGCCGGTCTGCTCATTAAACAGCAGGGACGTCTTACTCGTCTGGTTAACCCCTTAGAGAGTGTGGTTCTTAATTTACCGGTGAAAGCGGAGCCGACATTGAATGACGTTAGGGATGTGCTTGAGTTAAGAGCTTTTATTGAATCTGTGGCCGCTGGATGTTGTGCTGAAAACGCTTCGAAAAAGCAGATTGCAATCATTCGATCTGAGTTCGAGAAGATGCAGCTGCGGAGTCAAAAGAACACGACATTGATTCGTGCAAAAGCGGATCTTCAGTTTCATATGCTGATCGCTAAATACAGCCACAACCTCGTAGTCGCTAGTTTAAGCGAGCTCTTCTACAACCGTTATTTTTCTTCTATTTACAAGGCCTTAGATCTAACACTTAAACGATATGGGCGATATCCTGAGAGGATTAATCCACAGCATCAGCAGATATTCTCGGCTCTTGAACAAGGGGATCGGTTAGCCGCGCAGGAGGCGGCAAGAGAGCATGTGCTTTACACACGCTCTTTGTTAGCGTTCGCCCGTCAATAGACAATTCTTTTATTCCATACTGTTAAGCTTTCTTGTGAACTTTATGAACAAAATGCTGTTTATAGAATTAATAATCCTTATCGCCACAAGCTTTTTCTTAAGAGTGGATTTTTTTAAATTCCCGTTAACTGTTCATCAAACTGCGATGTCAGTGTTCATAACAAGGAGAAGAAAATGAAACTAGCAAAAATTAAATTTCTAGCAGCAGGCGTTGCAATGAGCGTTGCCTCTTCTGCAATGGCGGCTGAGTGTATTGCACCTGCTAACCCAGGCGGTGGTTGGGACTTCACTTGTCGTCAAATCGGCAAAATCATGCATGACATCGGTGCCGTTAAAGATCCCGTTCAAGTCACTAACATGGCCGGTGCAGGCGGTGGTCTAGCGTACGCGCACGTGGTTAACGAGCGTAACGACGACGGTGATCTTATTGTTGCTGCTTCAACAGCTACTGCAACGCGTCTAGCTCAAAACGCTTACTCAGGTATGACGTCTGATCAGGTTCGTTTCCTAGGTGCTATCGGTGCTGACCCTGGCGTTATCGTGGTTGCTAAAGACTCGCCATACCAGACTCTGAATGAGCTTCTTGATGATGTTATTGCGAACCCAGGTAAGCACGCATTTGCCGGTGGATCAGCTGCAGGCGGTTACGATCACCTTAAAGTCCTAATGGCATTGAAACGTAAAGGCTTCACGGATATCCGTAAGGTTAAGTACATTGCTGTTGATGGTGACGCTGATGCGATCACTCAGACAGTTGGTGGCTTTACGTCAGCAATGACAGGTGACATCTCAGGTGTTGTAAGCTTCATCAAAAACGGCGACGTTCGCGTACTGGCTTCATTCACTGACGAGCGTATCGAAATTCCAGGTCTAGATGCTGTGATTCCAACGGCTAAAGAGCAGGGTATCGATGTTGTCGCGGTTAACTGGCGTGGTCTGTACACTCCAAAAGGTGCGTCTGAAGCTTCTTACAAGCAGTGGTCTGATGCGCTAGCTCAGGTTGCAGCCTCTAAAGAGTGGGCGGACGCTATGGAAGCAAACGGTCTTGTTAAGTTCACGAAAGTGGGCCCAGACTTCCAGAACTACCTAAACGGTGTGATGCAGGAAGTACAAGATATGTCTAAAGAGCTTGGTGTAATCAAGTAATGACAGATCGCATAACGGGGTTGATCGTCGTTGTGCTGGCGCTCGCGTATTTCGCGGGCGCCACTCAACTGCAAGAGCCTTTTTTCTCTGATCCTCTCGGCCCAAAAGCCTTCCCGATGATGATTGCGTCGGTAGCGGTAATCTGTGGTCTTGTGATGATCATGAAACCGGATCAAGAGCCAGAGTGGCCAGGTTTAACAACCTTTATGCACATTGGCTTTGCAGTTGTAGCGCTGGTTTTCTATGCCTACACACTTAAACCGCTGGGTTTCTTAGTTTCAACCGCGATAGCCGGTACCGCTGTATCCTATCTGATTGAAGCTAGAGCAAAAAATGCTGTGGTGACTGGAGTGCTTTTCTCAGGAGCGCTGTTCCTGATCTTTAAGTTCATCTTCGGTTTAAGTCTTTTCGCGCTACCGCGCTGGTTGATGGGGTAGGGTATGGATATCTTTGCAAATTTGGCCATTGGTTTTGATGTGGCGCTCTCGCCATTTACCCTGGCCCTTGCTATAGCAGGCTGTATCCTTGGAACGATGATCGGCTCTCTGCCGGGTCTAGGTCCATCGAACGGTGTTGCGATACTAATTCCTTTAACATTCTCATTTGGTCTAGATGCAACTCAGGCACTGGTGTTAATGACGAGTGTTTACTACGGCGCCATGTACGGCGGTCGTATCTCTTCGATTCTTCTGAATATCCCGGGTGATGAGCCGGCTATGATGACCTGTCTTGATGGGTATCCAATGGCCAAAGCAGGTCGCGCCGGAGATGCGTTGGTACTCTCAGGTGTCGCTTCGTTTGTCGGTGCACTGTTGGCGACCATTGGTTTAATGCTGCTTGCGCCGTTGTTGGCTCGTGTGGCTTACCAGTTCGGCCCGGCCGAGTACTTTGCGCTCTACATGCTGGCCTTTGCCACCTTAGGTGGTATCGGTTCTAACAACCAGGCTAAGGCAGCATTAGCCGTCTGTATCGGTCTGGGAATCGCGACTATTGGTGTGGATGCTTCAACGGGTATGACTCGCTTTACCGGCGATAACATGCACCTGTTTGATGGTATCGACTTCTTGGTAGCCATCGTTGGTCTTTTTGCGGTCTCTGAAGTACTGGTGTTTATTGAGTCACACGGTAAAGACTCTGCCATAGGCGTGAAACTAGAGAAAGTACGTATTCCTTGGGCTGACATTGCTCGCACTAAATGGACCATGCTAAAGGCAACAGTGATCGGCTTTATTGCAGGTCTATTGCCGGGTGCAGGTGCTTCCTTGGGTAGTTTCTTGGCGTATATGCAAGAGAAGTCATCGGTACGTGACAACTCGCAGTTCGGTAAAGGTGATCCACGTGGTATCGCTGCACCAGAGGCCGGTAACAATGCGGCGGCAGGGGGTGCGTTAGTACCTATGTTGACGCTAGGTGTTCCGGGTTCAGGTACAACAGCCGTTCTGCTAGCACTGTTGATGACGTTGAATATCACCCCAGGTCCCACGTTGTTTAACGATCGACCTGAGGTGGTTTGGGGTTTGATCGCCTCACTACTGATTGCCAACGTTGTACTGTTGGTGCTTAACGTCCCAATGGTGAAGATGTTCAGCCGAGTGCTACAGGTATCCCCTGCGATTCTGCTGCCAGGTGTGACCCTGGTTGCCTTTGTCGGTATCTACTCACTGACCGGTAGCTACTTCGATCTACTATTGATGATTGGCTTTGGTGTGCTGGGTTACCTGCTTCGCAAGATGGACATTCCTTCAGTACCGGTGATTCTGGGTATCCTGTTGGGTGGTCACATGGAAGTGAACCTGCGCCGTGCGATGGTGCTTTCTGATGGTGACTGGACCTATCTGTTCAGCAGTAACATCTCAGTCGGTCTATGGATTGCTGCTGTTCTTGGCTTCCTAGCGCCGTTCATCTTCCGTGGCAAATTGAAACCACCTACGCAGAGTAGCTAACCACGACAGGTTGGTAGATGCTCTAATAAAAAACGCTGATAAGACTCAGCGTTTTTTTGTTTATAGCCCTTTGTAGCGCCGTTCAGGTCGGCCGACCGTGCCATAGTTAATATCGGCATTGAGTCGCTCTTGTCCCACTAGATATTCCAAATAGCGTCTCGCGGTGGTGCGGCTAGAGCCAATGCGCTCGCCTACCTGTTCTGCACTTAAAGAGTCATGACTCTCCCTGAACACCGCAACGATTTTATCCAGTGTAATCTGGTCGATCCCCTTGGGTAGAGCTTCAAGTTTAAGGCTGCTGTTTTTGCTCTCTCTGTGACGCGAGAGCAGTTGATCAACATCTTGCTGAGACAGCTCGTTAGCTTGATTGGTAAGGGTGGTTTTATGTGATCTGTACTGGTTTAAGGCGCCAGAGAGTCGATCAAAAACTAAGGGTTTCAGAACATAGTCAAACACACCCAGGCGCAGAGCCTCGGATAGGCTATCGACCTCTTTAGCGGCTGTAATCATGATGACGTCGGTTTGTGAGTCCCCTGAACGCAGGGTTTTAAGAAGATCTAAACCGCTTCCGTCAGGGAAGTGGATGTCTAACAGCACAAGATCCGGCTGGAAAACGTCGAGCATATCTTGTGCGTCTCGGGTTGAGTGGCTAATGCCTATGACGTCAAAGCCATCGATGCGCTCCACAAAACGTCGTTGAATTTCAGCAATCTGTGGATCATCTTCAGCGATCAGTATTTTCAATGTATCAGACATCCTTGCCACTCCTTGGTAGATAGAGGGTAAAACGGCTTCCGCCTGAGTGTGAGGCCTCAACAGTAATGTGGCCACCTAGGGCCTCTATGGTCTCTTGCACTAAAAATAGTCCTATGCCGCGACCTTCGCCTTTGCTGCTGACGCCTGAGGTAAATAGGTTGTTGATCTTGTTGGGATCAATACCCTCACCGTCATCTTCGACCTCAATAATGATATCCGAGCCCATATCGGTCATTGATAGACGTACCTCTTCGGAGTGGGCCGAAAGTGAGGCATCAAAAGCGTTATCAATGAGGTTGCCGATTAACGTCACCATCTGCTGTGATTCAATATGAGACGGAAGTTGGTGAAGCTGTGAACCCTCATCAATCTCAAGTGTCAGCCCTAGTTCATTCGCGCGATTGAATTTTCCGAGTATACAGCCTGCTACGACCGGATCTGCCACCGACTCTTTTAGCCAGGTTAAGAGCTCCTGGTGCTCCTTAGTCTCCTGCCCAATAAGATCGAGCGCTTCCTGCTTGGCATCTAAGCTGATAAGACCTGCAATGGTGTGCAGTTTATTGGCGTATTCATGTGCTTGTGAACGAAGTGCTTCAGCATACTGGCGAATGCGGGTTAGCTTTCGGCTCACCTCCGTCAACTCATCTTTCGGGCGGAAGCTGGCAACCACACCCACCACCTGGTCCTCTTTAACGATGGGTAATCGGTTAATGATCAGCTGTCGGCCGTTGACGAGAGTCTCTCGGTCGTACTCGGCTTCACCGGTCTCAAGCAGCATGGGCATTCTTGAATCGGGAAGCACCTCACTGAGTGGGCGTCCTGAAACATCTTGATCATCAATCCCCAGTGTTCTCAAGGCTGCTCGGTTAAAGGTGGTGATTTCACCTTTTGAGTTAATGGAGATGATCCCTTCTCGAACCGACTCTAGCGTGGCGTTTCGCTCTAGGAATAGGGCAGCGATCTCGTGAGGTTCAAGGTCAAAAATGGCAGACCTAAAACGGCGTGCAATCCACATGGCCAACATAATCGATACCAAGAGTAGGGCAAAGGTGCCTACGATGACGGTGCCTTGATAGTTAAAGATGGTCTGGTCGATGGTTTTGGTTAAATAACCGACCGAAACCACGCCGACGATCTTACCCTGATCATCCAGCACCGGTGTCTTGCCTCGGATTGACTCCCCAAGGCTGCCAACGGCTTTAGAGATGTAGCTCTCACCGAGTTCCAGTGCGCGATAGTTATCACCACCCACCATCGGTTTTCCGATGCGTTCTGGTTTTGGGTGAACGAGACGTATGCCGTCAATGTCGCCAATAGAGATGAAACTGGCGTCGGTTGCTAATCTGAGGTCCGCTACAATGGCTTGGACAGCGTCACTATCACTTCGACTGACAGCGTCGCGAATAGAGGGGGTTTGAGAGATCATTGACGAGAGCTGCAGGGCGCGTTGACCGATCTGATCTTCGAGTGAATCCGCTAGATATCTTAGGGTGAAAATTCCCAACACAATCGCCTGCGTCAGGATCAATAGACTGACCAGTAGTGTTAAGCGGGTGCTGATTTTAAGGCGAGGTGCTTTCATCCCTGTGCTCTTATCATTTTTGTTGTCGCAATGATGCCACGATGCTTGATAAAAATCAGTCACTTCGTGGCTAACCATTGGGTTTTAAGCCGGATCAGGGTGGAGACTGGTTGGTTAGATCTGTATAATACTGCCCTTCAATTGAAACGCGCTTCGACTGAGTCGTTCGCACATAACTTACGTGGCCTGTCGTATGGGTCACCACTGAGCACTAGGATCTATAAATGCCTGTTATTACTCTTCCTGATTCAAGTAAACGTGAATTCGATCAGCCACTGTCTGTCTTTGATCTGGCGTCTGATATCGGCCCAGGTCTAGCGAAAGCTACCCTTGCTGGTCGAGTGAATGGTGAATTGGTTGATACCTCTTTTGTCATCGAGGCGGATGCAGACGTCTCTCTTATCACGGCGCGCGATGAAGAGGGTGTCGATATCATTCGTCACTCAACTGCGCACTTGATGGCGATGGCCGTTCAAGATCTTTTTCCTGGTGCTCAAGTGACGATTGGTCCAACGATCGATGACGGTTTCTACTACGATTTTGCTTATGAGCGTCCATTTACGCCAGAAGATCTAGAGAAGATCGAAAAGCGCATGGCGGAACTGGCTAAGTCGAATCTTCCTGTTGAGCGCTCAGTTATGAGCCGTCCTGACGCAGTGAAAATGTTTGAAGCGATGGGCGAGAAGTACAAGGTTGAGATCATTGAATCGATTCCTGGTGAAGAGGATCTCTCGTTCTACAAGCAGGGTGATTTCATCGATCTATGTCGTGGCCCACACGTGCCTAATACGGGCCACCTAAAAGTTTTCAAACTGATGAAAGTGGCTGGCGCTTACTGGCGCGGTGACGTTAAAAACGAGCAGCTAACTCGTATCTACGGCACAGCTTGGGGTGACAAGAAAGACCTTAAAGCCTACTTGCACCGCCTTGAAGAGGCAGAGAAGCGTGACCACCGTAAACTCGGTAAGCAGTTGAATCTGTTCCATCTTCAGGAAGAAGCACCAGGTATGGTGTTTTGGCATCCGAATGGCTGGACTCTTTGGCAGGCAGTGGAACAGTACATGCGTGAACAGCAGCGCAAACGTGGCTACCAAGAGATCAAGACACCGCAGGTGGTTGAACGTACTCTGTGGGAAAAATCAGGTCACTGGGATAAGTTCCAAGAGCAGATGTTCACGACCCACTCTGAGAGCCGTGACTTTGCCGTTAAGCCGATGAACTGCCCATGTCACATTCAAGTATTCAACCAGGGATTGCGTTCATACCGTGACCTACCTTTGCGTATGGCTGAATTTGGCTCGTGTCACCGCAATGAGCCATCTGGTGCACTGCACGGTATCATGCGTGTTCGTGGCTTCGTTCAAGATGATGGTCACACTTTCTGTGCTGAGGACTCTATTCAATCTGAGGTGGCTGAATTCATCGACTTCCTTCATGAGGTCTACACTGATTTTGGATTCAGCGACATTATCTACAAGCTCTCTACTCGCCCTGAGCAGCGCGTAGGTTCTGATGAAGTATGGGATAAAGCCGAAAAGGCGTTGGCTGACGCATTGGATGCAGCGGGTCTGGATTGGGAAGAGCTTCCTGGTGAAGGTGCCTTCTACGGTCCTAAGATTGAATTCTCACTACGTGACTGTCTGGGTCGTGTTTGGCAGTGTGGAACGATTCAGGTCGACTTCTCGATGCCGGGTCGACTCGATGCTCAGTTTGTTAACGAGAAGGGCGATCGTGAAACACCGGTTATGTTGCACCGTGCGATTCTAGGTTCGTTTGAGCGATTTATCGGTATTTTGATTGAGCACTACGCGGGGGCGCTGCCGACTTGGTTGTCTCCAGTGCAGGTTGCCGTCATGAATATCACCGATAAACAGTCAGATTTTGTCAATGAAGTGGTGTCTAAGCTGCAAAATAGCGGCATTAGAGCAATTTCGGACTTGAGAAATGAGAAGATCGGCTTTAAAATCCGCGAGCGCACTCTACAGAAAATCCCTTATCTTCTAGTAATCGGCGATAAAGAAGTTGAATCTGGCAGCGTTGCTGTACGCACACGCACAGGTGAAGATATGGGTGTATTTAGTGTTGAAGACTTTGCTAACTTGTTGATTCAAGAGAATAATCGCAAAGGTCGCAGCGAATAAAAACGCTTTAGGAGAAACTAGCTATCAAGCGTGATAACAAGCGCGGTCAAAAGAATTTGCCGCCAATTAATGAAAATATTCGAGCTCGTGAGTGTCGTTTAATCGGCGCTGACGGAGAGCAGGTTGGTGTTGTAAGCCTTAATGAAGCGCTTCGTGCGGCTGAAGAGGCAGGATTGGATCTAGTACAGATCTCCGATTCCGACCCAATCGTCTGTAAGGTGATGGACTACGGTAAACACCTTTACGACCAGAAAAAACGTGCAAATGAGGCTAAGAAGAAACAGACTCAGATGCAGGTTAAAGAGATTAAGTTCCGTCCAGGGACTGATGTGGGGGATTATCAGGTAAAACTACGCAACCTGATACGTTTCCTAGAAGGTGGAGATAAGACCAAGATTACGATTCGCTTCCGCGGTCGTGAGATGGCGCACCAGGAGCTCGGAATGGAGCTTCTTAATCGAGTTGAAACGGATTTGGCAGACTACGGTACTGTTGAAGCTCGTCCTAAACTTGAAGGTCGTCAGATGGTCATGGTCATAGCTCCTAAGAAAAAGTAGTTGGTTCCAAACTAAGACCTGCCGTGCCATCCAGTATGGTGTTGCAGGTTTTGTTCGTTCCAACAGATAACTAACGAATGCGTGGAGAAAGTAAATGCCAAAGATTAAATCTGTCCGCGGTGCGGCAAAGCGTTTCAAGAAGACTGCTAATGGCTTCAAGCACAAGCAAGCCTTCAAAAGTCACATTCTGACCAAGAAGACTACTAAGCGTAAGCGTCAGCTACGCCCAATGCTTCAGGTACATGCAGCTGACCAGGCTCTGGTTAAGCGCATGCTTCCATACATTTAATTGGTTACGAATAGGATTAAGAAGGAGTTACCATGCCTCGCGTAAAACGTGGTGTACAAGCTCGTGCACGTCATAAAAAAGTATTGAAACAGGCTAAAGGTTACTACGGCGCTCGTAGTCGTGTATTCCGCGTAGCCAAACAAGCTGTCATCAAAGCGGGTCAGTACGCTTACCGTGACCGCCGTCAGCGCAAACGTCAGTTCCGTGCTCTGTGGATTGCTCGTATTAACGCAGCAGCTCGCATCAATGGTTTGTCGTACAGCCGTCTGATCGCTGGCCTTAAAAAGGCTAACGTTGAGATCGACCGTAAGGTACTGGCTGATCTGGCAGTGCATCAGCAAACAGCGTTTACCGCTGTTGTTGAAAAAGCAAAAGCAGCACTAGCCTAAGACAATCGTCACCCTAGGGTGATGAATTGATCGACTCAGATAGGGGAAGGGTGCTCGCTCTTCCCCTATTTTTGTATTTGGACCCAGAGAGTGGAGCCGTAAATGGAAAATCTTGACGCCCTGTTGGCGGAAGGAAAAGCCGCTGCTGAAGCAGCGAGCGATGTAAAAACTTTAGACGAAGTTCGTGTTCAGTACCTAGGTAAGAAGGGGCACCTTACCCAGCTATTGAAAGGGCTTGGTAAACTATCTAACGAAGAGCGTCCTGCTGCAGGTGCACGCATCAACGTGGCCAAAGAGGCGCTGTCCGATGTGCTGAATGCGCGTAAGAGCCTACTCGAAAATGCTGCACTTGAAGCGAAGTTGGCTGCAGAGAAGGTGGATGTCACGCTTCCTGGTCGTCAGCCAGAGTTGGGTGGCCTGCACCCAGTGACAAAAACGATGGATCGTATTGAAGCTTTCTTCAGTCGCATCGGTTACTCGGTAGAAGAGGGGCCTGAGATCGAAGATGATTACCACAACTTCGAAGCGCTCAACATTCCATCGCACCACCCAGCGCGTGCGATGCACGATACCTTCTATTTTGACGCTCACCGTCTGTTAAGAACCCACACTTCTCCAGTACAGGTTCGTACGATGGAGGCGCAGAAGCCGCCTATTCGTATTATCTGTCCAGGTCGTGTCTACCGTTGTGACTATGACCAGACCCACTCACCAATGTTCCATCAGGTTGAAGGTTTGATCATCGATAAGAACATCAGCTTTGCAGATCTTAAAGGTACGCTTGAACAGTTCTTACGTGAATTCTTTGAAGAGGATGTGCGTGTGCGTTTCCGTCCTTCCTACTTCCCATTTACTGAGCCTTCTATTGAAGTCGATATCGATCGCGGTGATGGTAAATGGCTAGAAGTACTAGGCTGTGGCATGGTTCATCCAAAAGTACTTGAGATGTCGGGTATCGACTCTGAAGAGTACACCGGATTTGCCTTTGGTATGGGGGTAGAGCGTTTCGCAATGCTGCGTTATGGCGTTGACGATCTACGACTATTCTTTGAAAACGATCTGCGCTTCCTAAGCCAGTTCAACTAATTCAGCCGATAGCAGACGAGAGTATTTAACTATGAAATTCAGTGAACAGTGGTTACGTGAACTGGTTCAGCCTGCCATCGATACGCAGGGTTTAGCGGATCAACTCAGCCTAGCAGGTTTAGAAGTTGATGAGATTGAGTCGGTTGCCAAAGAGTTTTCCGGTGTGGTTGTGGGTGAAGTTCTGAGTGCCGAGCAGCACCCAGATGCCGATAAACTGCGCGTATGTCAGGTAAGCGACGGTAGTGAGACCTTCCAAGTGGTGTGTGGTGCCCCCAACGCCCGTGCTGGAATCAAGACCGCTTTTGCAACGGTCGGTGCCGTTCTACCGGGTAACTTTAAGATTAAGAAAGCCAAGCTACGTGGTGTTGAATCCATGGGTATGCTCTGTGCTGAAGATGAGCTAGGCCTATCGGATGACCATGGCGGCATTATGGAGCTTCCAGTCGATGCTCCAGTCGGTCAGAGTGTTCGTGACTACCTCAATCTCGAAGATATGATCATCGATGTCGATTTAACCCCTAACCGTGGCGATTGCCTAGGTATGGTCGGTATGGCTCGTGAAGTGGGTGTTCTGAACAAAGCGGCAGTGGCTGAGATCGATTGCTCTGCTGTTGCAGCGACCATTGATGATACCGTTTCGATCGAGTTAGAAGCCGCTTCAGCTTGCCCTCGCTACTTGGGTCGTGTCATTCGTGGCATCGATATCAATGCACAGACACCGCGTTGGATGGTTGAGCGTTTAGAGCGTTCAGGCGTTCGCTCTATTGACCCTGTTGTCGATGTTACCAACTATGTGTTGCTTGAGTTAGGGCAGCCTATGCACGCTTTTGATCTGAATAAGATTGAAGGTGGTATTCGTGTTCGCATGGCCGAGCAGGGCGAAGCGCTAACACTGCTTGATGGCAGTGAGATTAAGCTGAACGCTGATACGCTAGTGATTGCCGATCACAATAAAGCGATTGCGATGGCGGGCATCATGGGTGGCGGTAACTCTGAAGTCTCTGAAGAGAGTAAAGATATTCTGCTTGAGTGTGCCTACTTTGACCCTATCGCGATTGCAGGTCGCGCACGAAACTATGGTCTGCATACGGATGCATCCCACCGTTACGAACGTGGTGTTGATTGGCAACTACAGGCGCGTGCTATTGAGCGTGCGACAGCCTTGCTGATTGATATTGTCGGTGGTGAGGTTGGTCCGGTTATCCAGGCTGTATCTGAAGCGAACTTGCCGAAGCCGGTCGCTCTTGAGCTGCGTCACCAGCGTGTAACCGATATGTTGGCACTTGAGATTCCAGCGGCAGAGATCGAAGAGATCCTAACGCGTCTAGGACTTCAGTTGCGTGCTAATGGCGATGGCTCATGGATGGTTGCGGTTCCTAGCTACCGTTTTGATATCAGCATCGAGGTCGATCTGATTGAAGAGATTGCGCGAGTCTATGGCTACAACAATCTGCCGTCTAACACACCCCGTGCCGAGCTTCCTCTGCCCTCTATCAAAGAGTCTAAACTAACGGCCAGCACCCTGCGTCGTCATTTGGTGTCTCGTGGATACCAAGAGGCGATTACCTACAGCTTCATTGAAGCGGGTCTCGCTAAACAGTTTGACGATCAGAATGAAGCGGTAGCGCTTGCTAACCCTATCTCTGCTGAGATGGCGGTGATGCGTACCACTATCTGGCCAGGTCTCTCTAAAGCCGTTGCCTACAACCAAGCGCGTCAACAGAGCCGTGTGCGTCTGTTCGAGATTGGTCAGTGCTTCATTGCCAATGGCGATGAGCTTGAACAAGAGAACAGCTTAGCGGGTATTATTTCAGGTAACCGTTCACCCGAGTCGTGGATGGGTAAGAGCGACAAGGTCGATTTCTTTGATATCAAGGGTGATCTTGAGTCCTTGTTCTCTTTGGGTGGCGATGCGAGCCAGTTTAAACTGGTTGCCGATACTCACCATGCTCTTCACCCAGGTCAGTCAGCTCGCATTGAGAAGGCGGGCGTGACAGTGGGTTGGGTTGGAGCAATGCACCCAAGCCTACAAAAGAGTTTAGATCTTGCTGGTCCAGTCTATCTTTTCGAGATGAAGCTATCATCTCTATTGGAAGGGCGTCTACCTCGCTTTGCATCCCTCTCTAAATTCCCAGAGTCACGTCGTGATTTAGCAATGGTGATCGGTGCAGAAGTGAGCTTTGACTCGGTTCGTTCTGTTGCGCAGTCAGAGGGCGGTGAGTTCCTAAAAGAGGTCATCCTATTTGACGTATATACCGGCCAAGGTATTGATGATGGACAAAAAAGTCTTGCTCTTGGCTTGACCTGGCAGCACCCATCGCGCACTCTTAACGAAGAAGAGATCAATGCATCAGTGCAAGCGGTCGTTGAAAAACTGACCTCTGATCTAGGTGCAGTATTGCGAGATTAAACCTAATAAAGGGGTTTGGTATGAGTGCGTTAACAAAAGCGGATATGGCAGAGCGTCTTTTTGAAGAGCTCGGTCTAAACAAACGCGAAGCGAAAGAGATGGTTGAATCGATGTTCGATGAGATTAAAGAGAGCCTTTCGCATAACGAGCATGTCAAACTCTCGGGTTTTGGTAATTTTGATCTACGCGATAAGCGACAGCGTCCTGGACGTAACCCTAAGACGGGTGAAGAGGTGCCTATCTCTGCCCGTCGAGTGGTAACCTTCCGTCCGGGGCAAAAGCTTAAAGAGCGAGTAGAGCTGCATTCAGCTAAGCAACAATAATGTCGAGCGATCTTCCTACCATCCCAACCAAGCGTTACTTTACGATTGGTGAAGTCAGCAAGTTGTGTGATCTAAAGCCTCATGTGCTTCGCTACTGGGAGCAAGAGTTCGATCAAATTGAGCCGGTTAAACGCAGTAATCGCCGCTACTATCAGCACCAAGACATTCTTCTGATTCGTGAAATCAAGGGCCTTCTCTACGAACAAGGCCTTACTATTGCGGGAGCAAAACAGTATCTGACAGCAGGTAATACACACGATGATCAAGGGCGCTATAAGCAGTTGATTCGCCAATCGATTACCGAGCTGGAAGATATTCTCAAATCGATGAGAATTAACGCCAACTAGGCTTTAAACCCGAAAGCGCATCCTGTAACATGCGCGCCAAGTTTCCGGAATGTAGCGCAGCCTGGTAGCGCACCTGCATGGGGTGCAGGGGGTCGGAGGTTCGAATCCTCTCATTCCGACCATACAAACACAAAGGGCCACCCGTTAGGGTGGCCCTTTGTGTTTCTGGTGACTGGCTTTAGCCTGTCATCCGCTGTTGGCTTAAATGGACCCTCTGGAAAACGCTCATAAAGCCGATGACAGACTGAAGTCAGTCACGTCGCAGGCGATCAAAGCGCGGCCCCGAAGGGGCGAAATACAGGGGTGTATTTCGTAATCCTCTCATCTCAAATTCGCGACTTTTCGCTGTGCTCAAAATCGCTCCAACAGGAATAAAGTCACCCGTTAGGGTGGCCCTTTGTGTTTTCCGGTGACTGGCTTTAGCCTGTCATCCGCTGTCCGGTTAATTGGGTTGTCTGGAAAACGCTCATAGAGCCGATGACAGACTGAAGTCAGTCACGGGGGCTGCGAGACAGGGTGATGAGTTGTTCTTCTAGTATCCCTCTAATCTCAGGGGCTATATCTTCAATCAAGCGCCTATTAATCTCAATTGCTAGCCATTTGGAAGATCCCTCCTTGAAGGCGGTCTCAAAGTGTTCAGACGCTTTATTGACGTCTTTAGCAACGACTCTTCCAGTGAGGTAGTAGTAGCCTAGATTCCAGTGCGCGAAGGCGTGTTTTTTGGAAGCTGCGCCTTGGTATAGCTTAAACGCTCTCTCCCAATCGATCTCGGTACCTTCCCCGTTTTCGACCATCTGCGCTAAGTTGAACTGTGCGTTGGGTCCGCCTTTTTCAGCGGCTTGTGAAATGAGCTGATAGGCCAGTGCTGTCTGTTTCGGTACGCCAGGGTGTCCCTCCCGGTACATCTTTCCCAATCGAAAGGTTGCACCATTAAAGCCGGCCTCCGAGGCGCGTTTGAAATAGGATTCAGCCTTAACAGGATCTTGTTCCAGCCCTTTACCAAACAGATACATATAACCAAACAGAAAATTGCCTCTGGGGTCTTCATTGAGCTGAATATCACGAGCACCGGCGATAGCTTCTGAATACTGTTCACTGAACAGTGCTTGCCAGGTCTCCCTGAAACTGGCGGCTTGAAGAGGAGTGGTGAGAAGCAGAAATGCAACAGCGATCAGTTTCATCATTAGCTTAGCTCCCAGAACGCTTCAATCAATGGGTTTTTTAAGCTACGTGTTAGTGTAAATAGTCCGATCTCATAGGGTTTTAGAGCGGGTTGTACATCCAGTATTCTGATTCGCTCGACCAGTGGACTGTTATCCAAAACAATTTTGGGCACGACACCAATGCCGAACCCCAAGCTCACCATGCTGACGATCGCCTCGTTACCTGCAACCTGAGCATAGATATTGGGTGTGATGCCTTGCTCGTTTAACCAGTCGTCGACCCGACTTCGAGCAACGCCCGCTTCAGAGAGAATCATAGGGGTGCTCTGCCAATCCTCAACGCTTTGTGGTGAGCTGTTGGGTAAGTTGGGTTGTGCCTCTGCCGGTGCAATAAATACTAAGGGAGATTGGGTAATCGGTTTAAATGAGAGGCTTTTGCTCAGGTTGTCGGGTTGAGCGGCAATGGTGATCTCCTCTATACCCTCTTGGATACGTGCAATGGCGCGATCAGGGTCCCCTGTATGAAGCTTAATCTCGATATGCGGATGTACTTGGCGAAAGCGGTTTAACAATTCGTACAGGAAGCTGTAACTAGCTGTTACCGAGCAGTAGATACTGATCTCACCGCTGAGCTGTCCTGTTTTGTCCGTCAATTCGCTGCGAATAATATTCCACTGACTGTAAGTTTCGCGGGCGTACTGTAGAAAGCGTTGCCCCTCTTGGGTAAGAACTACAGTCCGATTATCACGTTTGAACAGTTCTACGCCCAGCTCCTCTTCGAGTTGGCGAATGTTTCGAGAGAGGGCTGATAGACTGACATGGCACTCTTCACTGGCCCGTCCAAAGTGCAGAGTGTCGGCCAATGCTAAAAACTGTTTCAGATTCTTTAAATTCATGGGGGTAGTCTATCTAAATTGTCTATTGTTGCGCAAATCGGGATGTTGTGTTGCAAATATATCAATTTAAGAAACTATTGGTTTTGCTTATAATCTGCCCACTTTGATTAGAACTCTAGTCAGTTGTCCGTGTCGTTCAACGACGCACCTCCCAATTAAATTAGGATCTGTTTAGCATGGCTAACTACTTCAATACACTGCCACTACGTGAGCAGCTAGCGGAACTGGCAAAGTGCCGTTTCATGGATATGTCTGAATTTGCTGATGGCGTTGAAGCGCTTAAAGGCAAAAAAATGGTTGTAATAGGTTGTGGTGCGCAAGGCCTTAACCAGGGTCTTAACCTACGCGACTCAGGCCTAGATGTCTCTTACGCTCTGCGTCCTGAAGCGATTGCTGAAAAGCGTCAGTCATGGAAAAACGCAACGGACAACGGTTTCACTGTTGGTACTTACGAAGAGCTTATTCCTACTGCAGACGTCGTACTTAACCTAACTCCAGATAAGCAGCACACAGCCGTTGTTAACGCGGTGATGCCTCTGATGAAAGAGGGCGCTTGCCTATCTTACTCACACGGTTTCAACATCGTTGAAGAGGGTATGCAGATCCGTGACGACCTAACCGTTATCATGGTTGCACCTAAGTGTCCTGGTTCAGAAGTACGTGCTGAGTACGTGCGTGGCTTCGGTGTTCCAACTCTAATCGCGGTTCACGAAGATAACGATCCTAAGGGTGAAGGTCTAGCACTGGCTAAAGCTTACGCTGTAGGTACTGGCGGTCACAAAGCGGGCGTTCTAATGTCATCGTTCATCGCAGAAGTTAAGTCTGACCTTATGGGTGAACAGACTATCCTTTGTGGTATGTTGCAGACTGGTTCGATCCTATGTTTCGACAAGATGGTTGAAGAGGGTATCGACGCTGGTTACGCATCTAAGTTGATTCAGTACGGTTGGGAAACCATCACTGAAGCACTTAAGTACGGCGGCGTTACCAACATGCTAGACCGTCTATCTAACCCAGCTAAGATCAAGTGTTTCGACCTTGCTGAAGAGCTAAAAGTGATCATGCGTCCGCTTTACAACAAGCACCAGGATGACATCATCGACGGCACTTTCTCACGTGTCATGATGGAGGATTGGGCGAACGATGACGCTAATCTTCTTAAATGGCGTGCAGAGACTGCAGAGACTAACTTCGAGAAGACTCCAGCAGGCGACGTAGAGATCTCTGAGCAAGAGTACTTCGACAAAGGCATCCTTATGGTTGCTATGGTCAAAGCAGGTGTTGAGCTTGCATTCGAAACAATGACGGCTGCTGGTATCATCGCTGAGTCTGCGTACTACGAGTCACTTCACGAGACTCCACTAATCGCAAACACTATCGCTCGTAAGAAGCTTTACGAAATGAACGCAACAATCTCTGATACTGCAGAGTACGGCTGTTACCTATACAACCACGCGTGTGTTCCGCTACTAGCTGACTTCATGAAGGGCATCAAGTCTGACGTTATCGGTAAAGGCCTAGATCTTGACGACAACGGCGTAGATAACGCTCGTCTAATCGAAGTTAACGCTGCACTACGCGCTCACCCAGTTGAAGCGATCGGTACAGTTCTTCGTGGCCACATGGCTGACATGAAGAAGATCGTTTAATTTTAGATAAAATTTAAACGACTCAAAGCCGAGTGCCTCGCAAGGAGTACTCGGCTTTATGCTTTTTATAAACTCTATTTGTTGATTAGGAATCCCCATGTCGACATCCATTCACATTGAAAACCTTGACGTAAACTTTGATGAACGCTTTGACCTTAAAGGGGTCGATTGGACCATTGAGCCCAATCAGCATTGGGTCATCACCGGTACCAATGGTTCTGGTAAGTCGGCGCTTGCAGCGGTGTTAGCAGGGTTTGGTGATGCATTGAATGGATCCATAGAGGGAGTCCCAAACAGAGTTGGACTCGTCTCATTCGAAGCACAGGCTGAATTGATCAAGCAGGAGCTGAAAAAGGACGACGCGGATATTTTAGATGTCATCTCAGAAGGAACACCCGTTCGAGAGATGATCTTTGAACACTGTGAAGATCAACTATTAGCGGCTGAATTAGTCGAGCAGTTCGGTCTGTCACCCCTGTTGGATAGAGCATTCCGCAAGCTCTCGACCGGTGAGAGCCGAAAGATGATGTTGGTGCGTGCGTTGGCCAACAACCCTGAACTGTTGATCTTAGATGAACCCTTTGATGGGTTAGATGCTGATACGCTTGCGATGCTGCAGAAGCATTTAGCAAGCATCATTGATACAACGCCGATGATACTGGTGTTAAACCGCTTCGATGAGATGCCCGATTTTATTACGCATGTCGCTTACATGGAGAAAGTGGGTAATGATGCCGGCCGTCTGGCGTTTCAGGTCGATCGCAGCGATGAATCGGCTTATGCAGAGCTATACCAACTGCTTCACTTGAAAACGACAGATCTAGAGGTTCCACCGGCGGATCCTGCTAACCCGCTTCCAGAACTGAATCCGAATGATCCACTGGTCAAACTGACCGATATCTCGATCAAATACAGTGATGCAGTAATTGTTGAGGGCTTCAACTGGACGATAAATCCTGGCCAACATTGGCAACTGAGCGGTCCAAACGGCAGTGGTAAAACAGGTGTGCTCTCATTGATTACTGGCGATCACCCGCAGTGTTACGTCAACGACATCTTTGTGTTCGGTTTTCAGCGCGGTAACGGCGAGAGTATCTGGCAGATTAAGCAGTTTATTGGTTATGTGTCGACCGCACTGCAATGGGAGTATCGTGTCAGCATCAGTTGTAAAAATGTCATTATCTCGGGCTTCTTTGACAGCATTGGTATGTACACCAAATCAACCGATAATCAGAAGATGATTGCCGATCAGTGGCTTGCACTGCTGGGTATGCAGGATCGCGCCGATGTGCCGTTCAACAAGCTCTCTTACGGTGATCAGCGACTCTTGTTGATTGCGCGCGCCATGGTAAAACATCCACCGCTATTAATTCTGGATGAGCCCTGTCTAGGGCTAGATGATATGAACCGACAGTTGGTATTGGCTCTGATTGAGAAGATCTGTGAGGGTAACGAGACGACCGTCTTGTATGTAAACCACCACGCTGAAGATCAAATCAAAGGGATAGAGCACTTTATGGCGATGCAGAAACGCCAATCCTAATCCGTTAACGAACCACCCATAGTGCAATGAGTAGTGCGGTTGGAATAAGATTTTTAGTAGTTATTGACGGTCCAATATACCTGTGTACGCAATGTTTCTTAAGAGTGGGGATTAAATGAAATATCCAGAAGCCCGCGAATGCGCTGTAACAAAGCTTGTGATGATAGTCCTTTCTTACACACCACGGTAGCACCAGCACTGTAGGTAATTCTCTCCATTGCTGCATCAGCGTGTGAAGACAGAACAAAGACAGGTATTTTATATTCACTCAAATCATGGCGAATATAACGGGTAATCTCGATACCGTTCATTGCATACATGACAATGTCGACAACCACTAAATCTGGCAATTGACCGGTGTCACTCAATTTTTGAAGCGCCTGTTCGCCACTGTTTGCGATACTCACTTCAGCCAGTGTATCTAGGGCTCCACTGATGAAATCTTGAGAAAATTCATCGTCTTCAACTATAAGTATTCTTGGCTTTCGGGTGTCATCTGTCATTGTTCTATCTACTTTATCCTATAGATTTATCCTAGCACTGATTGAATCAGTTCAATACAGCACAGATCATGTTTCTGGTATAAATAGTAAAAATTTAGAATATGAGTCTCTTCTAATGAGTAATCAGATTAGTGTTTTTAGTACCCCTGATATAAAGGATCTACCTGAGGATATCCGTGATCTTATTTTAACGGTTCAGGAAAAGTCCGGTTTTGTTCCTAATGTTTTTCTGGCATTGGCTAGGAGGCCAGACGAGTTCCGTGCGTTCATTGCTTATCACGATGCGCTTATGGAGCGGGAATCGGGGCTGACAAAGGCTGAGCGTGAGATGATTGTGGTAGCCACTAGTAGTCTTAATCAGTGCCAATACTGTGTTGTTGCGCACGGCGCAATTTTGAGAATACGTGCGAAAAATCCATTGATTGCCGATCAGATAGTCGCTAACTACCGTAAAGCAGACATTACTGACCGCCAGCGCGCTATGTTGGACTTTGCCATGAAGGTCGCTCAATCAGCTAATGAGGTCGGTGAGGCAGACTTTGATAGGCTGCATGCTCAGGGGTTCAGTGATGATGATATTTGGGATATCACGTCAATCACAGGGTTGTTTGGCTTCTCTAATCGCATGGCCAATGTCATGAGTTTGCGCCCTAATGATGAATTTTACAGTTTAGGTCGCTAGTAAGGATTGTTATGAAAAAACAGGTCACAGCTTCACTATTTGCTGGCTCTTTAGCCTTAGTTTCAATCGGTGTGTGGGCAGAAGATTGTAAGGTTAAAACCTATGTTTCTGCGAGTGAAGAGCTTTCCGAACATGTGGCAGATCTATATGGATTCGAACGTAAGCCCTCATTGGGCTACTTGACGATCACTTGCGTTGATCCTGTGACCTTCGGTTCTTATCAATTTGAGGATCCAAAGGTAAGAGTGTCAGGATCAACAGGAGACGTGGTATTGGAGATGCGTGAGTTTTATGAAGGGATGCGCATCATGTACACCGCTAACTTTCCGTTCACGCATGGTGAAGTGACTCGATTCAGTGTTGTAACCGATCTCAAAGAGACAGACGCTCAACTCAATCATCAGTTTGAGCAGCGTCTGTTTAATCGCTAACTATTAGCTTAAAGGGACGATCAACACGGGTATTACACTGTGGCTCATGACTTTGCGTGACGTTGAGCCCAGTAACATGTGCTGAAGGGTCGCATGGGTCCGAACACCCATGACAATCATATCCGCATTGATCTTGTCAGCTGTATCGATGATGACTTGCCAAGGTGTGCCCTGATCGACGCAGGTGGCAATGTCGCTCGGATTAATGGACCCTTCTGGAACCTCGTCCTCGCAAAACGCTTTGATGCGTTGTTCCACTTTTTCCATCAAACGGGCAGAGCCACTTCTCTCTAACTCATTAAGCTCATCACGATCGATGACATTTTGTAGAACAGCAGCTGCGCCGTCACTGATCTTCTCGACGGCGTGTAAGTAGGTGAGTTTGGCATCGTACAGCTCGGCGAGTTTAACTGCGTGTCGAAACGCAGGGCGTGAGCCATCACTAATGTCTGATGCGTAAAGAATATTGTTTACGGCAGGTAGCATAACACTCTCCAGATTGGGTCTTATGCCTGTACTTTAGAGAGTGTTTGGCAGGGTGTCAGAAAAAGAACATCTTTGTCTGATTTAGAGCAATTTTAGATCGGGATTTTGTCAATTCCATCCGCCACGGTGTCGATTGACTCGTCAATTGGGTCACCGACCACGGGTACGACAGAGATGATTGCCCCACCAACGCGCATAGGCACCGTCACGACTTTAGTAAGTACACAGCCTTGAAGAGTCAGGGCTGCAAGGGATAAGGTAATGAGCTTAATATTCATTCGAGCACTATACCTTAAAAACGCCGATAAAAGTGGCTATATTCTCAGAGTGCTTAAAGAAAAAATGAACGGAGATAAGAGGTAGTAAATGGTGCCGGCACCAAGAGTCGAACTCGGGACCTACTGATTACAAGTCAGTTGCTCTACCAACTGAGCTATACCGGCACAAAGAGATGGTCGGAGTAGTAGGATTCGAACCTACGACCCTCTGCTCCCAAAGCAGATGCGCTACCAGGCTGCGCTATACTCCGACAAGGAGTGAGAAAAAGTGGTCGGAGTAGTAGGATTCGAACCTACGACCCTCTGCTCCCAAAGCAGATGCGCTACCAGGCTGCGCTATACTCCGACTTTTTCTCTTGTTGAGTAAAGTTGGCTCCTCGAGCTGGACTCGAACCAGCGACCAATAGATTAACAGTCTACTGCTCTACCAACTGAGCTATCGAGGAACTGTTTGCTCAACTGAGGGCGCATATACTAATTACGGGGCGGACCTTCGTCAAGCGCTCATTTGAACTTTTTCCTACTATTTCTTCAGGTATAATCTTTCGAATAAATAATAAGTTAGCTGACACCTCTGTTAGCCCACAAAGAGTACAAAAAATGACCAGAATTCCAGGAAAAGATGCCCCGCTTGAAGAGTCGATCGAGCGCATGAGTCAGGGGCTGAAGGAGCTTGGTTTTGACATAGAGGAGGTGAGTTGGCTCAATCCTGTGCCTCACGTCTGGTCACTGCATATTCGTGATCGTCACTGCCCACTATTATTTACTAACGGTAAAGGGTCTACTCCTGAAGCTTGTCTTGCCAGTGCGCTGGGCGAGTTCTATGAACGATTGAGTACTAATTACTTTTTTGCCGATTACTTTTTCGGTCAAGACATTTCCGATCGTGAGTTTGTTCACTATCCCAATGAGCGCTGGTTCCCAGCCTCTGCCGGTCAGTGGCCAGAAGGCCTGCTGGATCAAAACAGCCGAAATCACTACGACCCTGATGAGGAGCTCAGTGCCGATATGTTGGTAGACCTAAACTCGGGTCGAGCTGATAGGGGTGTGTGCGCTTTACCCTTTGTTCGTCAGTCGGATAAACAGACAGTCTGGTTTCCAGTCAATGTGTTGGAGAATCTCTATGTCTCCAATGGTATGGCTGCCGGCAATAATCTCTTTGAAGCGCGCGTTCAAGCGCTGTCTGAGATTTTTGAGCGTCATATAAAGAACACCATTATCTCCAGCGGTATTACACTGCCGCGCATTCCGGCTAAGGTGATTGCACAATATCCTCGCATCGAAGCATCCATCAAAGCACTGCGTGTTCAAGGATTTTTGGTTGATGTGCGTGACGCCTCTCTTGGGGGAAAATACCCTCTGGTAAATGTCACGCTCTTTAATCGCAATGATGGTGGCTGTTTCGCTTCATTTGGTGCTCACCCTAAGTTTGAAGTTGCACTGGAGCGAACCGTCACTGAGTTGTTGCAGGGTAGGGCTTTGGACTCTCTGAACGATTTCCCGCACCCAACCTTTGATATTGATGAGGCGGCAGAGCCTCAAAACTTGGAGACGCACTTTATCGACTCCAGTGGGGTTGTCGCATGGGATATGTTCGCCGATGAGCCTGATTACCCCTTTACCGAGTGGAATATAGAGGGAAGTTCTGAGGATGAGTTTGACGAGCTCTGTCGAATCATTCATGGCGTAGATTTACAGATCTATATTGCTGACTATCAACACCTTGGGCTCGATTGTTGCAGGATTTTGGTCCCAGGGATGTCAGAGATCTATCCTGTTGATGAGTTAATTTGGCGAAACAACAATCTAGCTGCGCCTCTGCGATCACGACTGTTATCGCCCGCTCAACTTGATCAGGAGATGGCGTTGGATCTGTTGGAAGAGTTAGAGCAGGGTGGATTTGATGATCAACAGCGTCTTGCTAAGCTGTTAGGGGTCGCAACGGACTCTGATTCGCCCTGGGATCGTGTTCGCATTGGGGATATTAAGTTCAAGCTCGCGCTTAAGTCTGGCGAGTTAGAGTTAGCCCTAGAGCAAGTTGACTGGATGTTAAACTTTGGTCACCTAACAGACGATGAGATTAAATTGCACCGCTGTCTTTCTGAATTGATACGATTAGAGATAGATTCCAATCGTGAACGAGAACAGTATGAACGCCCATTGGTTGCGCTCTATGGTGAAGCGCTATACCAAGAAGCTCTGGCTAATATTGCTGGAGAGAAGCTGTTCGATGCTCTGTCCGGGCTTGATGAGACACTCTCTAACCTAAACACTCATCACTCTCTGCTAACAGTCTATAAGCGTTTGCATGATGTGAAGTCAGGTTCTTATGAAAAACGGTATTAAGACAATAGGGACAGTCAGCACAGTTGCGGTCGCAGAGGCTCTATTTAGATGCTAGTTTTAATTTGTGATTGTCCCTTGGCTGTCTAGTTCGATTCCTATTATTAGCAGCACAATTCAGCACCCGCAGTGGGTGCTTTTTTTTTCCACAAAAAAGGCCAGCATCCGCTGACCTTTTATCCTATGGGCAGTTAACCCTTATCGACCATTAACCTGCGATCAGTGAGCCTACAAAAATTAGGGCGGGTGAAATCGCGATCAGTAGAAAGACTAGATCCAGTGCCCATACAGTTGCCGGTGTGTGATCTTTTGAAATAGCAGCCATTTGCTTGCTCCTTCTGTTTGTTTGGTTAACTGTAGATTACGCCTTTCTAATATAGCCGCATTGATATGTGTCAAAAGATTCATTTGTCTTCAATTTGTAACAAAACGCTGAAATAATTCTGTCATCTTATGAAGGAGTATTTTATGCGCGTTGGTATCAATGGGTTTGGTCGAATGGGCCGTCTGACAGCTCGTGTACTGTTTGATAGTGCGGATGTGGAGATTGTTCAGATCAATGATCCCGCTGGGGATGCGGCAACCTTGGCTCACCTTATGAATTTCGATTCCGTTCATGGACGTTGGAGCAGAGAGGCACTTCCCGTTGATGGTGGCATGCAGGTGGCAGATCAGTTCATTGCCGTTAGCTCGCACAAGACCATTGATGAGACCAACTGGAGTGGCTGTGACCTGGTCATAGAGGCGTCAGGGAAGTTCAAATCAAAAGAGGCACTCCAGCCCTACCTTGATCAAGGGGTTAAGCGTGTCGTCGTCACGGCGCCGGTTAAGCAAGAGGGTGTGTTGGACTGCGTCATGGGGGTAAATGATGACCTATTTGACCCTGAGCAGCATCGAATTGTGACAGCCGCCTCATGTACTACCAATTGTCTAGCACCTGCGGTGAAGGTAATTCATGAGAATTTAGGTATTAAACATGGTTCTATGACGACCATTCATGATATTACCAATACCCAGACTATTATTGATGCTCCGCACAAAGATCTGCGTCGTGCTCGCTCTTGTGGCACCAGTTTGATTCCCACCACAACCGGTTCGGCGACGGCCATTACGCATATATTCCCAGACCTGAAAGGTAAATTGAACGGCCACGCGATACGTGTACCTCTAACCAATGCATCGATTACAGACTGTGTCTTTGAGGTCAACAGAGCGACCAGTGTTGAAGAGGTTAATCAGTTGCTTAAAGCCGCATCTGAGAGCTATTTAGCTGGGATTCTGGGCTATGAAGAGCGTCCACTGGTTTCGATCGATTACAAGACGGATCCTCGTTCAAGTGTCGTCGATGCGCTCTCGACCATGGTGGTTAACGACACTCATGTGAAACTCTACCTCTGGTATGACAATGAGTGGGGCTACGCGAACCGTACGGCCGAACTGGCCCTTAAAGTCGGTCACCGAGTTTAAGTAGTCCGACCCTAATTGAGTTGCGTAATCTCTTTAACTACTTTAAGGAGGCTGCGTGACTCAAATCGCCATTTTTCCCATTCCCGACTGTGTCACCTTTCCTGGCACCGTGTTTCCGTTGCATGTATTTGAACCTCGTTACCGACAGATGATCAATCACTGTTTGGAGACAGGTATGCCGGTAGCGATTTGTCACACACAAAAAGAGATCAGTCCTGCCAAATCGGGATTGCCTCTGAAAGAGGCGTTGCAGACAAACCAGGCAACCTATCGACCCTACACAGTGTTTAGTGCTGGTCAGTGCGAGCTGATTAAGCAGTTAGATGATGGGCGTCTAGTGGTGGATGTCCATATCGATCAGCGATACCGTTTGGGTCGATCACTGCAGCAGATTCCCTACTCGGTGTATGAGTGTCAACCAATGGCTGATCGTGAGATGACTGAAGATGAGTTATCAGAAGCGATTGAGCTGGTTGATAAGGTGCGCCATCGTGTACTGGCAATGGTGCAAGGTGATAGCCGAGCGGCCAATAAATTGAGAGACATTCTCAATCAAGAGGAGTGGTTAACAAAATCGCCACAAGCGTTCAGTTTTGAGCTGTTTGGATTAATTCGATTTGATGCTCACTATTTGCAGCAAGCACTGGAGATGGAGAGTGCGGTGGAGCGACTCAGATTCACACTGGATTTAATGAATCGCTGACCTAGGGAATCTGCGAATAAGTTTCGCATCTTCTCTGCGGGACTTGTTCGCAGGTTTCTTACTCCCAAACTTCTCGGATAGGCTCTCCGAAATCGTCGTAAATGACTTTGCGTTTAGGTTTACTCAGTTTTCTAGCTAATTTAGGGCGCTCTTTGATTAGGCGTCTTGCATCGATGGTCTGCAACACACCCTCGCAGGGGGTTCTCGACTCGCGCGGTTTGCCGTCATTAAAGACGGGGCGTATCAGTCCTCCGTGCGGAACTCCACTCTGACCCTGAGGAATCTCTTTAACCTCGCCACCAGAGCGCAGAAAATCCTGAACTTGCTGTTCAAGCTCGGCGCGGATCTGGGCTTTGGTCTTTTTGTCGAACATGATTCCATCCAAATAGGTCAGCCGAGTATTGTAAGGCTTTGCGCAGTGGTTGGCGATATCTATTGAGTGGCTGGTCTGGCGGATGACAGGCTGAAAGCCAGTCACCGCAGCTCCGAAGCCAAGTCGGTATACCAGTGACTGGCTTTAGCCTGTCATCTGCTCTTTGATGCTTCTGAGATTGTTAGGGTCAGACCATAGGTCAGACCCTGTGTCATTACGACTGGGTCAGACAGTTGCGTCAGACAACTCCGAGTTGCTGTGCTGTTTCAAAAACTCGTTGGAGAGTTCAAACGTGACTTTGCGGCGTTGAATAGGGCAGTTGAATGCCAGTTTGACAGCAAATAACTGCATGCCTGCTAGGTTTTTGTTGTCACTTCCGTAGCGTGGATCACCCATAACAGGGTGGTCGATCTGATTGAGATGACGTCGGATCTGGTGTGTTCGCCCGGTCAGTATTTCTACGTAGAGATCCGAATAGTCACGATCGGGGTTGTAGTGCAGTCGGGTGAATTTGGTATGGGCTGGTTTGCCATCCAGTTTATTGATGATTTCACCGGACTCAGGTGCCTGGCCTGAGACAAGACAGCGGTAAAATTTTTCAACCTTACGGTTTTGGAATTCGCGCGAGATGGCGCCTGCAACACCCTGTTTATGAGCGATCACGATCAGACCTGCCGTTTCACGATCCAATCGGTGTATCAAAAACGAAGCGCGTTTCGGTTCAAGTGTTTGCTCGGCTAAACGAGTAATGGCGAGGTGATCACACCAGTCATTTCCCTGTGCAACCATACCGGCTGGTTTGAACCAGACAGAGTAACCTTGAGCATCCACTAAACATTGCGCGCCCTCTGGCTTTCGGCCTAAGAGTTCAGAATCGTAAAAGAGAGAGATCCGATCGTTTTTTTGCAGAATCTCTTTGGCCTTACGCAGGCGCTTACGACCTTTTTGGCCACGCTTCAGCCAGCAGGCGCCTTTACTCAGTGCGTCCTTAATTTTCTGTTTGGAGATTGCAGTCTCTTGCGCCAGAAAGTCAGTGACATTGCTGCCGGCTTGTTCAGTGGTGATGGTTTTTTCGAACTCTATCTTCATAAAAATTCGGCACCCGAAGGTGCCGTTATCTCGTCTTTTTGAATCAGTCTTTTACGACATCAATGTAGTAGTGGTCGACGCCGTTGATGTTCTCTCGCACTAGGCCGTGACAGTCTGTTTCAAAGCCAGGGAACTTGGCGTTGAATTCGCGAACAAACTTCAAGTAGTCAACGATGGTTGAGTTAAAGCGCTCACCCGGTATCAGTAGTGGTATGCCCGGTGGGTAAGGTGTCACGAGCATGGCTGTGGTTCGACCCTCTAGCTCATCAATAGAGACACGTTCAACTTCACGGTGCGCCATCTTCGACCAAGCATCTGCCGGTGTCATAGCTGGCTCAATCTTAGAGAGATACATCTCTGTCGTGATTTTTGCGACATTGTACTTGCGGTAGATGTCGTGCAGTGAGTGACAAAGATCACGCAGACCAATTCGCTGATATTCAGGGTGCTGTGCGACAAATTCAGGCATAACCCGCCACATGGGTAGGTTGTTATCAAAGTCATCTTTGAACTGCTGAAGTTCAGTCACCATGGAGTTCCAGCGGCCCTTAGTGATGCCGATGGTGAACATGATGAAGAACGAATAGAGTCCCGTTTTTTCAATGATAATACCGTGCTCAGCAAGGTATTTACTGACAATCGCCGCCGGAATGCCGTGCTCATCAAACTCACCATGGATATTCAATCCAGGTGTGATAATGGTCGCCTTAATGGGGTCGAGCATGTTAAAGCCAGACTCGATCTTGCCAAAACCGTGCCAAGTGTCATCTTCATGGATGACCCAAGCATCACGATCGCCAAGACCTTCATCATCCCACTTCTGAGGTCCCCAAACTTTGAACCACCAGTCGTTCTCACCAAACTCTTTTTCGACCTTAACCATGGCACGACGGAAGTCGATCGCCTCGTACAGGGACTCCTCGACCAGTGCTGTACCACCGGGAGGCTCCATCATTGCAGCGGCAACATCACAAGAGGCGATGATCGCATACTGAGGGCTGGTCGATGAGTGCATCAGGTAGGACTCGTTGAATCGGAAGGTATCCAGCTTACGGTTCTTAGCGTCCTGCACTAGGATCTGAGAGGCCTGTGACAGACCTGCCAACAGCTTGTGCGTTGACTGTGTTGCAAACACCAGGGTGTCGTCAGAGCGTTCACGGCTCTCTGTGCCGCCAATCGCGTGCATGTGGTTGTAGAACTTGTGGAATGCTGCGTGAGGCAGCCAGGCCTCGTCAAAGTGCAGCGTATCAATGGTGTCGCCCAGCATCGATTTAATCGTCTCTACGTTGTAGAGAATGCCATCGTAGGTCGATTGCGTCAGTGTCAGTACACGAGGTTTTTTGTTCAGTGCTTCACGAGCAAAAGGGTTCTCTTCGATCTTGCGACGAATCGTCTCGGGATCAAACTCACTCTTTGGAATCGGTCCGATAATGCCGTAGTGGTTACGAGTTGGCATTAGGAAGACAGGGATCGCACCACACATGATGATCGAATGCAGAATCGATTTATGACAGTTACGATCCACTACCACAATATCGCCAGGGGCAACGGTTGAGTGCCAGACCACTTTGTTCGACGTCGAGGTACCGTTAGTGACAAAGAAGAGATGGTCTGCGCCAAATATGCGTGCAGCACTCTGCTCTGAATCTGAAACAGGGCCTGTGTGGTCCAGAAGCTGTCCAAGCTCTTCAACCGCATTACAGACATCGGCACGCAGCATGTTCTCCCCGAAGAACTGGTGGAACATCTGCCCAACCGGACTTTTCAAAAAGGCAACACCGCCCGAGTGTCCTGGGCAGTGCCAAGAGTATGAAGAGTCGCTTGCGTAGTTCATCAACGCATTGAAGAACGGCGGTGCTAGTGATTCGAGGTACTTTTTCGCTTCACGAATAATGTGGCGTGCAACGAACTCGGCAGTGTCTTCGAACATATGGATGAAGCCGTGAAGCTCACGCAAAATATCATTCGTCACATGACGAGAGGTACGAGTTTCACCGTACAAGAAGATTGGGATCTCGTTGTTACGCTTGCGAACTTCGGTAATAAAGTCGCGGATGTTATTCAGTACTTCGTCGGACAGATCATCCGTTTCACCCGAATCAAACTCCTCATCATCGACGGAGATGATGAAGCAGCTGGCGCGGCTCGCCTGTTGAGCAAATGCAGTAAGATCGCCGTAGCTGGTTAAGCCGACAACCTCCATACCCTCTTTTTCAATGGCGGCTGCAAGGTCACGAATGCCTGAGCCAGAGATATTTTCAGAACGGAAATCTTCGTCAATGATGACGACAGGGAAACGAAATTTCATCCACAACGCCTTTAAGGTGGTGAAACGAATCCGCTTCGGTGAGATAGGTCACTCTGCGGTACTGATGGGCCATGTTGGCCCGCTTTAAAGCAGATAATAACAAGCTTTCATGCTAGGTAAAACAGTTCTTGTGGCAGGGTGGTTGGGGGCTATTTTTTGACTCAAGGGTTAAAGATTTTTCATTTACGCCAAAGTCTCATCTAAGAGGCCTATACAGCACTCCTTTTTTTGTTAGAATCGATGGTTATTCGATTTGCTGCCTATTGAATGGGTAGCCCTCAAATGGTGGATTTTTAGTGCTTTTCAATAAGCTACCAGACGATATATTTGCGCCGCTCTCTGGGCAGAATAGACAGGTTTACCAGTCTGTTCTTCTTGAGCTGGCCGATCTCTTCTTTGATGAAGATCTGATAGACCCCTTTATTGCCAAAGATTTAGTCCGTTCAACCATCGAAAATGCCGTTGTTAAGCTTGGTGTTCGTCGGTGGGTGGCTGAGTCTGAAGAGGAGGCGGAGCTGCCTACCTCTAGCGCAGATTACACAAACCGTATCTACCGACGCCTAGTGCAAACGGGCTGGTTAGAGGAAGAGCAGAAGATCTATCGCACCTATGTGTTGCTCTCACCTTCGGTCAGTTATCTGTTGCGTAACCTGGTTTCGATCGCGCGTTTGGAAAAACGCAGTTACGGTGGCACCGTTCTTAACGTGCTGTCGTCTCTGGAATCGGCCATCAATGATCCGGTGGGTCGTGGTATTACCCTATCGGAAGCGGCAGACACAGCAGCCGAGTTCAGTGCACACCTGACCGATATGATGTTGGGTCTGCGCGAACTTAAAATATCATTGGCTGAGTCGCATAACCCGCAAGAGATTGTCCGTGGCTTCTTTGATCGTTTCGTTGAGCACATTCTTGTTTCTGACTATAAGACGTTGAAAACAAAGAACAACCCCTTCCGTTTTAGACGTCAAATTCTCTCTTTATTGCGTGATCTTCAGTTCGATACGCTGAAGGTAGAGATGCTGACTGAACACTATCAGATGCAGTATGAGATCGAATCTGAGACTGCGGAAGCGATGGTGCACCAGCACATCAATCGCATCATCCGGATCTTCGAGTCGGTCGACCAGCGTCTGGCGATCATTGATGATTTCCGTTACCAGTTAGAGAAACGGGTAGCCGACACTGTTCGTTACATGGACAAGACAACGCCGGGTATGGCGGCTCGTTTGTCGCGTGTCATTGCCAAATTGGCGGAGAAAGATGGTCGAGAGATACCACCGGTTCAATCACTTGATCAGTACGGCTTTATCTCGCCTTCGTCAATTCGCTCGCCAGTGCGTCGACGTGTTGAGACAGCGCCTAGAGTCATTACCCAACAGCAGATCGATCCTAAGGTGCTTTACATGCGTCAACTCTTCAAAGAGTGGAAGGCGCGCCGTGAGGTGAAAGTGGATCGAATCGAGGCCTACTTAGATCGTCACTTCTTAAACGGCGAAACCTTAGTGGCGGCGTCTGAATTTACCATTGATTCAATCGAAGATTACATCTGCTTCAGCTATGTACGACACCTAAATTCGTTAGGTAAGAAAGCGCGCAAGACAGCTGAACGCTACCAAATAGAATTTGATGAAGAGTACGTGCGCGTTGCCGATATGGTGGAGTGCCGTGGTTTCAAAATACACAGGAATAACGCCTGATGCTTGGTGATTTACAAAAAGCGCTGACGCGCAATGAAAAGAGTACAGAAGCCGATTTCGTTCGCGCTGCAAACTCACTACTGACAAACCAGTTCCTCTATGCGGATCGCCCTGCACAGCGTGATACTTATTTCCTTATTTCGCAGAATATGGAGTACTTCCGTAACCTGTTCGCGGCACTGGGTTGGTCTCTGGTCTATCAACCTGATGAAGCCTATTTGGGTGTGCTACCCCAGGGTGAAGAGCGAGTCATGCGATTGAAGCTCGATGAGTCTCTGTTGATGCTCTGTATGCGTCAAATGTATGAACAGAAACTGGAAAATTTCGAAGTAGAGAGCGGTAAGGCGTACACCACGTCTGATGATCTGTTGAGCACTTACGAGAGTTTAACCGGTAAAGAGATCCCTAATGAGACGCGTCTAAAAGAGATCCTGTCGCTCTTCTCACGTCACGGTTTGATTGAACGCGGCAAGGCGAATGAGACCGACCCTAAAAACATTCCAATCGGCATCTACCCCACCATTCGTCAAGTGGTGGTCGAAGATTACATCCGACAGCTTGAGGCGCTCTGTGACATCGAAAGCGCTGATGCGGCCTTGATGGATGATATTGCTGACACTCCAGAGGAGTCGATCGAAGAGGTGAGTGAGCCAGCTGATGAGTCAGTGGAGTCAGAAGAGAAGGGTGCAGTAGAGGAGTCTGACGATGAAACAGCTTAATCGCATCGTTCTAGTTAACTGGTATGTATTGGGTGCTCAAGAGATCCCGATCAAAGGTAATGTCGCGATTGTAGGTCCTAACGGCTCAGGTAAATCGTCACTACTGGACGCCATGCAGACCATTTTGATGGGTGGCCATAAGCGCCACTTAAGTTTTAACGCCTCGGCGGGTGAAAAGTCTGAGCGTTCACTGCGCACCTACTGTCTCGGTTTTATGGATGATGGTGGTAAAAGCAACAGTGCCCGTGAAGATTCTATCAGCTATCTGGCGATGAGCTTCTTTGATACTGAGACGGCACAAGAGAGCTGTATTGGTGTTGCGATCAGTGCATCAACCGCCAGCCCAGATGAAGAGGTTTTGGGTCGCTTTATTCTGCCTAACTTCTCTGTTTCGCTGGATGACTTTAGTCGAAAAGAGGGCGGTGGTCGTATGCCGCGTCCTTGGAATGAAGTTCGTGAAAGCCTGCTTAAACAGTGTCCGGATATGACGCTAGAGAAGCGTGCAAGCCGCTACATTCGTGAGGTTGTGACCCACTTGAGTCACGATCCAGCGATGCCGAATGACGATGACAAATTCATCAAGAACTTCAAAAACGCTCTTAAATTTGTACCCATTGATAGTCCGACTCGATTCGTTCGCGAGTTTGTCTTGGATGAGAACGTAGTGCATGTCGGAGCCTTCCGTAAATCGCTGGATGAGTATCGAGCGATGGAGGAGAAGACGCGTGATGTGGCTAACCGTATTGATGAACTGGTTAAAGTACAAGAGCTCTGCCAGGGTATCAGTCGTAACATCAAAAACGCCGTCGAGTACGAGTGGGTTGTTCACGAGTCACGTTTTGAAAGTGCCGACCTTCGTAAAGAGGAGGCTGAAGAGCGTCTAGAGAAGTGGCAAGAGCAAGAGGCGGAAGTTGAGCGAGAGCTAACCAATATTGGTGCTGATCTCAATCAGGTTATGCAGGATCTTGCCAACGCACGTGCAGCGCTAAACAACACCGATGCTGCGCATCAGATTAACGCGATGGAATCTTCTATACGCGTTGGTCAACACGAACTCAATGTCATCGAAGAGCGCATTCAGAAGGCCTACTCGCTGATGCGCACAGCGGTGAGCTTTAATCAGAATCGTGAGTTCTTGCCTGAAGAGTTTGCAGCACTGGTGGATCAAGCATCAGAGATCTGGCGCTCGGGTGAAAACCTAATGGCAGACGCTTGGCCTTCAGATCCTGTCAGCGTCGATAACACGCTAAACGCAATGCGTAAGTCGATTGAGAACGTTCGTCGTAAAGTGTCGCGTCGTTATGAAGAGTCAGTTATCCGTATTTCTGAACTGCGCGCTCAGATACAGAACCAGAAGAGTGCCGTAGAACAGCTTCAGCAGGGGCGCGCCCCCGTTCGTCGTAACACGGCTGAATTGATGGAGCTGTTGAGTGAGTACGGTATCGACTCAACACCCATTTGTGAGTTGGTTGATATTACCGATGACAAGTGGCGCATTGCAATTGAGTCCTTCTTAGGTGCTCGCCGCGAAGCATTGGTCGTCGATCCTGATCGTGTCAAAGAGGCGATTACACTCTACCGCCGTAAAGGGCGTCACCTGAAAGGGTGTCGTATCATCAACACCACTAAATCGGGTGACTGGTTACACCGCACTAAGCCAGGTTCTCTGGCTCAGTTTATCGAGTCTGACTCTGACGATGCCCGCGCATTTATGAATCGCGCACTGGGCGGTGTCATGGCGGTTGAGACGGAAGCGGAGCTTTTGAAACAGGAGCGTGCGTTGACCTATGACTGCATGTTGCAGACCGAAGGTTCAACCACATCAATTAATGAACTGACACCAATTATGGGTATTCGTCGTCGTGGTGATCAACTTGAACTGCAGGGCAAGCAGGTCGATCAGCTGGTCAATGAGTTCACACTGCTAGGTCGTCAGCACGAATCTCTAGAGAAGCTACGTGATGCGTTAATAAGCCTTGATGGCGGTCTGTCTCAAGTGAACGAGCCTCTGTTTGATTTGACAGAACAGCGTAAGAAACTGACGCATCAGATTGAAGGGTACCAGCAGACTATTGTCGATCTCCGTAACCATGACGATACCGGTATTCAGCAGCGCATTGCCGATCTGGCGGCTAAGCAGAAAGAGACCGAGTCCACTCAAGCAGCGTTGATGGATAAGCTGCAAAAAGCCCGTACAGGCCTGATCCGTGATACTGCTCAGCTAGAGGTGCTAGAGACCGATCTAACAGAGCATGCTGAAGCGCGTGCAGCCTGTGAAGCGAAGAATGAGTTCGACGCTCAGTCTGCGCAGGAGAAACGCGACTACCTCGATGAGAGCTGTGATGGTGAGTTGGAACGCATCATCTTCGAAGCGGCCAAGAAAGCTCAGTCTGAACTGGCTCTGCATGAGAAGAAAAAGAACGGTGTCCGTGATGCCGTTGCACAGTATAAAGCGCGTCACCACGGTGGCGGTTTGACTCACCATGAGTTGGATAAGGTTGGACCAGACTCCAGTCATGAAGATCTCGAGGGTTACGTTAACGAGACCGTTGAGGCACTCCGTGAATCTGAATTGGCAGAGTACACAGAGAAGGCCGAGCGAGCTCGTCTAGAGGCTGAGTCTGCTTTCCGTTCTGACTTCGTGGCCCATCTGAATGACCAGATCAATAAGATTCGTGATCTGATCCGTGAGCTAAACTCGCACTTGAAGAACCGTCCTTTCCATAAAGAGATGTACAGCTTTGAGATGTCACCTAACCCTGAGTTGAAAGACATTCTTGAGTTGGTTGAGGCCTATACGCAGCTCGATTCTGCCAATGTGGGCTCGTTGTTTGATATGAAGTTTGATGACAATGCGCAGCACAAGGATGCTCTAGAACGAATTCACGAAGTACTTAAAGATGAAGGCGAGAGCAGTCTGCTTCAGGACTACCGTAACTTCTACAACTTCGAGTTGGTGGTTAAAGATCTTGACGGCAATCGTAAGACAACCCTGTCGCAGCGTATCAAGACCGGTTCCGGTGGTGAGCACCAGGTACCGTTCTACGTCGCGATGGCGGCCGCCTTGGGTGCGACCTACCGCCTAAAAGAGGGTAGTGATGGTAAGCCTGTGGGTGGCTTCAGCCTGTCGGTATTCGATGAGGCGTTCAACAAGCTGGATTCAGAGAACACCGTTACCTCGCTTGGCTTCATGAGTGATTTGGGTCTCCAAACCATTATTGCTGCGCCGGATGAGAAGTACTCTCTGCTCAGTACTTGCATGGATACTATCATTAACGTCTGTCGTGACGGTCGTGTGGTCGACATTGATGTCGAGTTCCCAACGGATCTTGGTAAAGCGCTATTGGCGTCTGATCACCCTTACAAGGTAATGGCAGAAGAGGAAGCGGCGGAGCTTTAACAAATAGCGTCGCGGCCTCAATGAGACCGCTCCAACAGGTATTAATCGAGGCCTCTTAAGATCGCTCCAACAACTTAAGTGTCGGAACCTTATCGAAGATGAGGCGATCGATTGCCCGAAAAGGGGACTGGCCCAGGTCAGACCCCTTTTTTATTGTTCCTTTTCCACTCAGCGAAATCTACTAGTGCTCCCTTTGTGCAACTGCGGTATAGTCAGGTTATATGGTTATAAGTAAATCTATGTATTGGAGAGTCTATGCGTTTGATCAACCGCTCGGGTATTAGCATTAAACCCAAGGCTCCTTTTCATGAGTGGCTTTTGGCGGGCTCAGAAGAGCCGGTTCCTTCACTAGAGGAGCTGCGCAGTGAAGCCAACCTCTACCTCTTTGATGAGGTCGATTCTGATGAGGATTTCACCTCAGAGATTGAACAGCACTGGTTGACGATCTTTGAGAACGAACTCTCTGCCTGGGATGAGTTTCAGGATTTTTGGCCCAAACCGCTCTCGCTTGATCTCTTTAAGAGTTGGTTTGACATCGATTTACAACTGATGAGTTTTGATTTGAGCGATCAGCCCCTGATGCGGGCTAATCTGGATATAGAGTAAGGAGTCTCTGATGGTTGTCGCACAGCAGCAACACGGATTGGAATGGCATGAAGACCGTGATTGGCTCTATGACGAGCTGCACTCGCGCCCGTTCCAGCGCATTTCAGGGGATGCCAGTATTACCCACATTGCGGTGCTGGCAAACCAACAGGAGCGTGCCATTCAGAGTCAGCACATCCAGCGCTTGCTAGATACCCTCAACATCGAACACGACGGAGTGGATCAGGCGTGTAATATCTACACAGCGGGCGATCTGCGCATCCGTTGGGAGCAGCATCTCGAGTTTACGTCACTGACCATCACCGATTCACGTGAAGGGGTAGCGTCGACACAACCCTTTTTCACAACGGCGTTGGATCGACTGCCAGACGGCTGGTTAAGTAACTACCCAGGTAAAGCGGTAGCCGCTTTTCATATGCGCATTCAGAACATTCAGGGTGATGAACTACCAGAGCCCAAAGATGTTCGCTCTCAGCTCGATGATATGCAGATGATCGGCAGTCTGCCACAGAATGGTGCAGCACAAATCTGGACGACATTTAGAACGCACAGCGACAACTTTGGCCGTTTCCTAATCTTCAATAACAGCATGTCGAAAGGGCAGATGGGCCGAATGGTGCAGCGTGTAATTGAAGTTGAGACCTACCGTTTGTTAGCGCTGCTCGGTCTTCGCGAAGCGCGTAAGCTGTCACCGGTTGTTGCTGATATGGATAATCGAATGGCCGATCTGACGCGTCGCCTGTCAACGGGTGATAACTCAGATGACAGTCAGCTTTTGACAGAGCTCATCAACCTATCGGCCGATATTGAAGCTGAACGTGCGAGAACCACCTTCCGTTTCAATGCTAGCCGCTCATACCATGATGTTATGGCGGCACGATTGGATGAATTGCGTGAGGATGAGGTCTCTGGTCACCTGACCTTGAAAGAGTTTTTGATCCGTAGATTGACGCCTGCTGTGCGTGGCTGTGAGACCATGCACAATCGACTCGACGACCTATCGCGTCGTGTAAACCGCGCAGCCGATATGATGCGTACCCGAGTTGAGATGGCGATTGAGAACCAGAACCAAGAGCTACTGAGCTCCATGGATCGTCGATCCAAGATACAGCTAATGATGCAGCATACGGTAGAGGGTCTGTCGGTTGCTGCGATCAGCTACTACGCAGTTGGCCTAGTGAAGTACCTCATTGATGCGGTACACGGTGCCGGTGTCGAATTCGATAAGAGTCTTGCGACCGGGGTCTCTGTCCCACTGGTGATTGGTGCGGTATGGTTCATTACTCGTAAAATTCAAAACCGATTTAAGAAACTCGCTGAAGTGAAAACCGAATCAACAGCGAAAGGGGATCAGTAAGGTGTCAGTAGAAGATCAGATCCAAACCCTTCTCAATGAAGGCCTTAATCTAGTTCACATGGAGTTAGAGAACGAAAGCCACATGCACGGTGGTAACCGTTTGGATACTCACTTCAAGCTCGTTGCGGTTAGTGATGACTTTCAAGGTAAACGCCTAATTCAGCGCCATCAAACCATTTTTGGCCTGCTGTCAGATCTTATGCAAAACCCCATTCATGCACTCTCAATGCATCTATACACCCAAGCAGAGTGGACCGAAAAGTCCGGTTTAGTCCCGGCGAGTCCTAAGTGTATGGGTGGTTCAAAGCACGATAAGTAGTGTTTCGGTGACAGGCCTTCAGCCTGTCATCCGCAGGTTAGCTTTACTACCTTTCTGGAAATCGCTGGGAAAGTGGATGTCAGGCTAAAGCCAGACACCGGTGCTAATAGCTAAATTCACATTAAGACCTATCGCGGCCTTTTCTAGACCGCTCCAACAATGTGCCTGACTCAAATCTCGTGCCAATCGTCCACGTCCGATCGAGAGTGAGTACGATGATTTTTTACGGTTAAGAGTTCAATCGGCTGAGGCCGGGATGGCCGAAGTCTGCAACGGAGGCAGGAGCCGACTTATTGCCATGGAAGGCATGTATTCCGTTAATGCAGGAGCAATTAACGGTTTGCAGTGTCCTATTGGACTTCAGTGAAAAATCATTGAACGGAGCGTGCCGCAGGCCGAGTGAGCGTGGTCAGTTTTTGCTTACTTTTTGCTGACCAAAAAGTAAGGCTGGCCGCCTTTAGGCGAGTAGAATGTTTTAAAGTAGAGGTGACAGGCTGAAAGCCAGTCACCACCTAAAGGGCAGGTTACTTCGTAACCTCAGCAAACAGATCAAAATACTCTGGGAAGGTTTTGCTGGTACAGCCCGGGTCATTGATGATGATCTCGCTGTTGCCGAACGAGGCGAGTGAGAAGCACATGGCCATGCGGTGGTCGTCGTAGGTATCGATCGCGGCGCTCTGGATTTCGGCTGGTGGTGTAATCTCGATGAAATCTTCGCCTTCCACCACTTCCGCACCCACTTTACGCAGTTCGGTTGCCATTGCGGCTAGGCGATCGGTCTCTTTGACGCGCCAGTTGTAGACATTACGAATGGCTGTAGGGCCTTTTGCGAACAGGGCGGTTGTGGCAATCGTCATTGCAGCATCGGGAATGGCGTTCAGATCCAGGTCTACACCGTTCAGTTCGCCTTTAGAGACCTCTACCCAAGTTGGGCCATAAGTGACCTTAGCACCCATCTTACCGAGCACTTCAGCGAAGGCTTTGTCGCCTTGTACCGATTCAGAACCGACGCCGTAGACGCGAATCGTTCCGCCAGCAATAGCCGCTGCAGCTAGGAAGTAGGAGGCTGATGAGGCATCACCTTCAACCATCACTTCACCGGGCGACTGGTAAGTCTGTCCGGCTCTAACGACAAAGCTCTGGTAGTTGTTGTTCTCGACCTCAACACCAAACAGCTTCATCGAGTGCAGGGTGATATCGATGTAAGGCTTAGAGACCAGCTCGCCATCGACAACGATCTCTAGATCCTGCTGTGCCATTGGAGCGGCCATCAGTAGCGCAGTCAAGAATTGGCTCGAGATGTTGCCTCGAATCGATACTCGTCCGCCTTTTAGCTGTTGAGCGTTAATCTTTAGTGGCGGGTAGCCTTCATCTTTTAGGTACTCAATATCAGCGCCAATTTGACGCAGAGCATCAACCAAGTCCTCGATAGGACGCTCGTACATGCGAGGTTCACCGGTCAGTGTGAACTCACCTAAACCAAGGCACAGTGCGGCGGTTAGTGGGCGCATTGCAGTACCGGCGTTGCCCAGGAACATCTCAGCACTTTGCTGCTTGAAAGGACCTGCCACACCGGTGACAACGCACGAGCGACGATCATCAGCTAGCTCATAAGAGACACCCAACGTTTTTAGTGCATTCAGCATGTGGGTAACGTCTGCGCTGTCTAGCAGGTTGGTTACCTTGGTTTCACCTTCCGCCAGTGCAGCTAGAAGAAGAATTCGGTTTGATAGGCTTTTTGAGCCTGGCAGTTGAACGTCACCGTTTGCAAAATCGCGAGGTTGGAGTGAAAGAGTTTCCATAATCTTAAAAGTGTAGTTGATCGCCAAAAAAGGATCGAAAAAGGTACAGGTAAACGTCTGTTAAGTCCATTGTTCAGAGAGATTCGTTTTAATTGATTTCAATCAATGGACGATGGAGAAGAGTAGGGCATATTAGAACCATCAACACTGTATGGAATTAGGAGTAAAAAATGATCGGAGAACACCACGATCTAGTTCATGAACTTCCAGAGTACCGCGAACGTATTCATGAGCTTAAAACATCAAACAACCACTTCTCTCGTCTGTTTGATGAGTACCACGAAATTACTAAGCAGGCTGAGCTTGCTGCAGCTGAAGTTGAACCGACCACGACCAGTCGTGAAGAGGAACTTAAAAAGCGTCGTCTTGAACTGAAAGATGAGCTTTTCAAAATGCTTCAGGGTTAACCCTTTTCATTGTCCTTTCGTTGCTTGAACGTTACCCGTCTTTTTAGGCGGGTTTTTTTTGCTTCAATTTTTTGTTGGAGCGATCTTAAAAAGGTCGCGATATTCTGAACTGCTATTTGTCCAGGTTTCTCATAGCAATAAAAAACCCGCACTAGGCGGGTTTTTTAATGGGGTAGGCTGTTATGCCCAATCACCTGGGTAGTCAGCGAAACCTGGGTTGTCAGAGACACCCACCACTTTAGGGTTGTTCACCTTAGGTAGTTTGATCACCATGTTCTCATCGCGTTCTGCTTTTAGGTAGTCAGCAATGATATCCCAGAGTAGTCGACCCTCTGGTGTGCGGTTAACAGTTGCCCAACCAGAGACGCTGTAGTTCTTGTCATCAGCAATCACTTCACCGTTGTCTAGGCGTACTTCAGAGATACGCTGGCCAAGTGGTTTGGTTGGATCGATGGTGTAGTCAAGACCACCCACGCGAACCATGTCGCCACCTGATTGTAGGTATGGATCTGGATCGAATAGGTTGTCGGCAACACCTTCAAGCATCTCTTTGATCGCTTTACCAGTCATCTCTTGAACGTAAGTTTCAGAGTAGGTTGTTGCACACTGGCTCATGACATCTTCCATTGTGATCCACTCACCCTCTAGAGTAGTGGTACCCCAGCGAACGCCGGCTGATAGTGCGATGTCTGCCTTGTACTCCCAACGAAGTGCGTTACAGATAACTTGGTCCCAAGTGCCCATGAAGTTACCGCGACGGTAAAGAGTACGATCCGCTTTAGCCAGTTTCTCTTGAAGAATCTCTTCGAAGGTTTTGCCGACACGGATTGGGTTGTTCTGCCACTTCTTGTTACGCGCTTCGATGATGTTCTCATCGTAACGACCTTGGCGCATCTGGTTGATGTACGCTTCCATCTCACCGTCAGCTTCAAGCCAATCAGAGATAACAGGTAGCTGTTTGTAAGTCATGTTGGTGATCTGGCCATCTTCGATCGAGAAGTCCATACAGCCGACAAACTTACCGTTTGAACCTGCGTTGGTTACCCAACATTCGCCACCGTCAACGTTCTTAACTTTGATCGGTTGTGGAACACCATCGTGAGTGTGACCGCCGAATACAGCATTCAGGCCAGGAACACGTTCAGCCATCTTGATGTCGACGTCCATACCGTTGTGCGATACAAGAACAACCGCGTCTGGCTGCTCCTCTTCACGGATCTGCTGAACAAGCTCGATCATCTCTGGTTCACGAAGACCGAAAGACCAGTCTGGGAAGAACTCTTTAGGGTTGGCGTTTGAGGTACGTGGGAAGGCTTGACCAACAACGGCGATACGCTTGCCGTTGATCTCTTTAATCACGTATGGCTGGAACGCATGACCCGTATCTTCGTCGTACAGACCACGGCCATCGAAACGCTCAACCATTTCGTAGTACTCATCACCAAACAGTGAGTCTTCTAGTACTTTAACGTTCTGACCGATGAAGTCACCTTTGAACAGAGCAACGTTCGAAAGAACTTCCTCTTCACGGTAGGTGAACTCCCAGTGACCAACCATAACGTCGATGCCAAGAATGTTAGATGCCTCAACCATGTCGACACCACGTGTCCACAGTGAAGTACCCGATCCCTGCCATAGGTCACCACCATCAAGGGTTAGTGTGTTTTGGCGTCCGCCCGCTTGATCGCGTAGACGATCTAGAAGTGTTTTAACGTGTGCGAAACCGCCCGTACGACCGTACTTCTTAGCTTCTTCTAGGAAGTTAAGGTAGGTGTATGCGTAAGCTTCAGGAGAGTTCTCTGAAAGACCCATCTCCTTAAGGAAATTTTTGCCGACAACGTGTGGTGGACGACCAAATGCATCACCGACACCAAGGTTGACGTTTGGCTCACGGAAGTAGACAGGCTTTAGCTGGCCGTGAACGTCTGTAATGTGAAGGATACGAACATCACCTTCCATTGGAACATCATAAAATCCGCTGGGAGCAGTGTTGCTTGCTAGCGCGCGAGAAGTGTAAATTGCTGGTAGGCTTCCTGCTGCAGCAGCGGCGGCCATAGCCTTCAATAGTTGACGACGATTCATAGTTATCTTAGTTTCCCACTCTTCTTAAAGGGCCCACAGGCTGAAATCCACCAAAAGCACGCATGCTTATTACTAGAGACATACCAGTGAGACTAATTCCAGGCATTTTCGTTATATGCACATTAGTTACATCCTTATTCTACCCAGTTAGGGCTGATGTTGTGAAGCCTGCATTGATAGAGATCTCTGCAAATACGACTGAAGTGGTAGAGATTGAGATCCGTGCCAGCCTCGAAGCACTTCTGACCGGTATCAATGGACAGTATCGAAACACTCAAGAGGCGCCTAACTCAGATCAATACGACCATTACCGTGCAATGGAGTCGGCAGAGCTTGAGGCGGAGTTTAAAAAGTTCATGCCGACGCTCCTAGAGGGTGTTGAGTTGAAGCTTGATGGAACGCCCGCTGAGTTGCAGCTAAAAGAGCTAGTCGTGCCACCCCCAGGCTATACCAAGGTGCCTCGCAATAGTGTGATTATCTTGAAAGGGCGAATCCCCCGGGAGACTCAAAGTCTAACCTGGTACTACCCCATGGCGTTTGGCGATCATGCGACTCGAGTCAGACAGGTAGATGAGGCCAATAACGAGTGGCACTGGTCGTCACACCAGTGGGTAAAAGAGGATAAGCCAACTGAACCGTTCATGCTGAATGAGGTGTTTGCCAAACCGAGTTTTGCGCAGGTGGTGAAAACTTACACCCTAGGTGGTTTTCAGCACATTCTTCCCAAAGGGTTGGATCACATCCTGTTCGTGCTGGGTATCTTCCTACTGAGTCGTCGTTTAAAGCCGATTGCCCTACAGATTACGATGTTTACCATTGCCCACTCGATTACCTTGGCAATGGGTACTTTGGAGATTATTTCGATCTCGCCTCGTATCGTAGAGCCTCTGGTTGCGTTATCGATCGCCTACGTTGCTATAGAGAATCTCTTCTCATCCAAAATTAATCGTTTCCGTCTTCCCGTCGTGTTCGGTTTCGGTCTGCTTCATGGTCTCGGCTTTGCCACCATGCTGTCGGAGTTTGGGATGCCGACGGATGATTTTGTAGCTGCGTTATTAGCCTTTAATGTTGGCGTTGAGTTGGGCCAGCTCGCCGTGGTGTTGATTGCCTATTTTGGTGTCGCTTACTGGTTTAGCTCAGAGAAACTCTACCACCGTATTGTTGTGGTTCCGGCTTCACTGGTGATCGGTATCATGGGAATGATCTGGTTTGTTGATCGACTCGCCATTTTTTAATGCAGAATTCGTGCTTTCTGTCTAAGCTTAATCTATCAATAACGATTGGGAGTCTGTTATGCGAATGAATAGAGTGTTGATTGGTGCAGTGGCCGCAGTTGCATTAACTGGTTGTATGCAGCAGAACCTGCAAGGAACAGCCTACACCGCTGCCGATGCACGCCAGGTTCAGACGGTTGAGTACGCGACTGTCGAGCAGGTGACACCGGTGATCATTAATGGTGATCCTAACAATCCTGTTGGTGTGGGTGCTGGTGCTATTGTCGGTGGTATTGCAGGCTCAACCATTGGTGGCGGTAAAGGATCATCTATTGCGACGGTCTTGGGTGCAGTAGCCGGCGGTATTGCTGGTTCTAAAATCCAAGAGAACAGCTCACAAACTCAAGGGCAAGAGATTCAGTTGTTAATGGATAAGGGGGGTCGCATCTCCATCGTCCAGGGTGTGCAGAACAATCTCTTCTTCAGACCGGGCGATAAGGTTCGTGTGTTGCGCTCTGGCAATACCGTTCGTGTCAGCTATTAATGAAGCAGCCTAAGCTCAACTCGATTCATCACGCGGCGATTATCTGCAGTGACTACCAACGATCCAAGCAGTTCTACACAGAACTTCTTGGATTGACGGTATTGGATGAGAATTATCGAGCTGAGCGTGACTCTTACAAGCTTGATCTAGCGCTACCGGATGGTGGCCAGGTTGAACTCTTCTCAATGCCCGGAGCTCCGCAACGTTTGAGTTACCCTGAAGCTCAGGGGTTGCGCCATTTGGCCTTCGCCGTAAGCGATATTGAGGTGTGGGTCGAATGGTTGGCTGACAATGGGGTAGGGCATGAGCCGGTAAGGGTTGACCCTTATACCGGCAAGCGTTTTCTCTTTTTTGCTGATCCGGATGACCTGCCGTTAGAGTTGTACGAGCAGGCCTAACTGAATCCTTTGAAGAGAGGTCTACTTCTCTGGTGCGTTAAACTGTAGGTAGAGATCGATCAGGATTTCTGGGATCTGTTCACACATCTCTTCGCTTAACGCGCGATCTTTACGAATATCTTTTACTTCACCTTCATCGAATAGATCGGATGCGACCATAATCGGTAGTAGAAGGCCGGCCACCGACTCTTCGTCATCACTGAACCAGGCCTCTTCATTGCTGAAAACGCCTTCCATAAAGGCTTCAGCCCAGAGTGTGATCTCAGGAATCTCATCCTCTTCGTCAGTTTCAAGGCTGAGATCACAAGGCAGGTAGATTTCCTGATCGCTGTAGAGATCGTTGGCGATGGTAGAGTTCAATTTTCTCAACAGGTTCTCTATTTCTGCCTGTTGCTCTGCGCTACTCCAGTTAGGCTTCTCGTCGAAGATAAGCGTCATCCACGTCGACTCGTCGACTTTTTCAGGTGCGATATTAAGAGCGCATAAAAGCCCGTGTGCACCGACTAGATCAAGAGCGGTCTCTGCCACCGCTTCAGAGTCTAAAAAGTTCTCTAGTTGATCCAGTTCGTCTTCGCTAATTAGAGCTACACTTTGATTCATTACTGTTTTCCATAGATTGAATCTTTTAATTGTACCCCGATCTCGATTAAGTGCCTATGTTTGAGTGACTTAATCCACGGCATATCCGATAATGAGCGCATGATTGAACAAGCCCGCCATCAACTGTTACACACCTTCGGTTTTAATGAGTTTCGTGATCCGCAGCAGTCCGTCGTAGAGACCCTGTTAGAGGGGCAGGATGCACTCGTGATTATGCCGACTGGCGGAGGTAAATCCCTCTGTTATCAGCTACCCGCTCTTGTCAGATCGGGTGTTGGGGTGGTGGTGTCGCCGCTGATCGCTTTGATGCAAGATCAAGTCAGTGCGCTGTCACAGTTAGGTATACGCGCAGGTTGTCTCAATTCGGCCATCGATTTTAACCAGTTACAGGCCACAGAGCAGGCGCTGTTAAATGGTGAGCTGGATCTGCTTTATGTCGCACCCGAGCGCCTTCTTCAACCAAGAACCCTGTCACTGTTGCAGCAATCACAACTTGCTCTGTTTGCGATTGATGAAGCGCACTGTGTCTCGCAATGGGGGCATGACTTTAGACCTGAGTATCTTCAATTAGGTTCTCTAGCGGAACGTTTCCCTAATGTGCCTCGGGTGGCGCTGACCGCCACGGCGGATGCTCGAACTCAGCAGGAGATCATTGATAAACTGCAACTTCAGACCGGTCGTGTCTTTATTAAGGGGTTCGATCGTCCCAATATTCGCTATCGCATCATGCAGAAGGATCGTGCAAGGGAGCAGCTTCTCAACTTTATTCGCACCGAGCATGCCCAGGATGCCGGTGTGGTCTACTGCATGTCCCGCAAGCGTGTGGAAGATACTGCCGCTTGGCTATCTGAAAAGGGTTTTAATGCACTGCCTTACCATGCCGGATTGAATGCACAACTGCGTGAGCATCATCAGCACCGATTCCTGACGGAGGAGGGGGTGATTATGGTCGCGACGATCGCTTTTGGTATGGGGATCGATAAGCCCAATGTTCGTTTCGTGGCTCATCTGGATCTACCGAAATCGGTAGAGGCCTACTATCAAGAGACCGGTCGTGCCGGTCGAGACGGTGAGCCGGCCAACGCTTGGATGGTTTATGGCCTTCAGGATGTGATCTTTCAAAGGCAGATGTTGGAATCAGGGCAGGCGCCTGATGAGCAGAAGCGTATAGAGCGACAAAAGCTTGAGGCGATGTTGGGGCTGTGTGAGATCACCAGTTGTCGACGTCAGGTGTTGCTCTCCTATTTTGGTGAGACAGAGCACCAGCCCTGTGGTAACTGTGACAACTGCCTAGAACCCCCCGAGGTATGGGATGGTACAGAGGCGGCTCGGAAAGCGCTGTCGGCTATTTATCGTTCCGGTCAGCAGTTTGGCGTTAATGCGATTATCGAAATTTTACATGCGGAACATTCGGATCGTTCGCGTGATCGCGGTCTCGATAAGCTCTCGGTTTGGGGTATTGGTAAAGAGATCGATAAAAACACCTGGCGATCAGTGTTTCGACAGCTGGTGGCTCAAGGGTTGGTACAAGTATCTGCAGAGCATGGTTCGCTCTCCTTAGCTGAGAAATGCCGTCCGTTGCTGAAAGGCGAGACGGAGATCCAGTTACGCAAAGATAAACGCAAGTTGCGCACATCGATGGCCAGTGGGCGCTCTCGTAAACCAGAGATGCAGCTGGATGATCAGGACTTTAAACTCTGGGAAGGTCTCCGAGCCTGTCGTAAACAGCTCTCTGACGAACAAAATGTGCCACCTTATGTCATCTTCCATGATGCTACCTTGATGGAGATGGTGGAGCGCAAACCAACCTCGCTGTTTCAGATGCGTCGTATATCTGGGATTGGTGATCGTAAACTGGAACTCTACGGCGATGCCTTCCTAGAGGTTATTAACGAGTCGCTCTCCAATGAACGCGAGAAAGAGGTGGATTACCAGAAGGAGGAGGTGCTACAGCTCTATCGTGCTGGCATGACCACCGATCAAGTGGCTAGGCAGGTTCATCTATCCGAACAGCAGGTGTTCAATATTCTGGCGCACTGGATCGCTTTGGGTGATCTCGCGTTAACGGACGTGGTTGAACTGCCTCTATCAGAGATCAGTCAAATTGAGCAGCAGATTTTGGAAAGCTCAAGTATACATGGCGCGTCACTCAAACCCGTTTTTGAGCACTTCTCTAACGTCTACAGTTTGGGCGTATTACGCTGCGTTCAGGCAGCAATGGAGTAGGGTTGAATGGCTTGGGAGTTACTGCTCGCTGCATTTATCTCTTCAACGCTTTTGCCCGGTGGTTCCGAGCTATTGCTGGCATGGTACGTTGCTGAAAACCCTGCGAACTTCTACCCACTTCTCTTGACTGCGATTGTCGGTAATTTGGCCGGATCGATGCTCTCCTTCTTTATGGGGTGGTTAATCGCTCTGAAATACCCTCTGACACTGTTGGACAAGCCACAGCATCAAAGAGCGAAACGCTGGATAGGGAAATACGGTGCTGTGATACTGCTGCTGGCTTGGTTACCTGTAGTGGGAGATCCGCTCTGTCTAATGGCTGGTTGGTTGCGCCTAAATCCGCTAAGCAGTTTTCTGTTTATACTGATCGGAAAGTCGATACGCTACTTTGTCATCGCATGGCTGGCGCTTGAGGTCGCTGTCTGATGTGGAGTTGGCGGACAATCTCCTATATTGCGCTGATGTTGCTGGCGCTCGTGTTGTGGCTCAATCGCTTGCAGAGTGAGTCGATAACGCCCGATTGGCAAGAGCCGGTCTCACTGCGAATCTATCCTGTGAATGCGGATCAAACGATCGCAACAGCAGAGTACCTTGCAACGCTATCTGATGACGATTTTAACGACATCGAGCAGTTCTTCTCTGATGAGTCTAGGCGCTACGGTCTTCCCCTTGAAAAGCCTCTGTCGGTCGAGCTCTATCCTGTGGTCACGTCACTTCCGCCTGAAGCGCCAGAATCTGCGAGTATTTTGGACTCTCTATGGTGGGGTTTGCGAATGCGCTTGTGGGTGGCTGGGAATGATCAGTTTGATGCGGATGACAATACTATTCGTGTCTTCATGAACTACTATTCACCAACGCTTAATAGCACCATGAAACACTCCTTGGGTTTGCAAAAGGGTAGGATCGGGCTGGTAAATGGTTTCGCGTCAGATCGTTTTCAGGGCTTGAATCACTTTGTAGCGGTCCATGAGGCGCTGCATACTTTGGGGGCTTTGGATCGTTATGATCCCGAAACCGCTGAGCCGGTTTGGCCGGATGGATTTGCCGACCCTGTTCAAGTGCCGCTCTATCCTCAATCTCGAGCTGAGGTGATGGGGGGTAGGATTCCGCTTGTGCCCGGAGTGGCTGTATTACCCTCCGATTTGAGTTTTGCTCACATAGGGCCCGCGACTGCCAGTGAAATAGGTTGGCTCGATGCGTTAGGCGATCAGTAAGGGCTGTCGCTTTGTTGCCTTTTCGTTATACTTGCGCCGCCATTTAACTAGGCAAAACATTATTTAGATCGGATAGACCATGAAAGACGACACCCAGCAAGATGAGCTCAATCGCAAGCAGAAGCTTCGCTTCAATAAGCTGCATAAGCGACTCAGACGTGAAATGGGACAGGCGATAGAGGCCTTCAACATGATCGAGCAGGGCGATAAGGTGATGGTCTGTCTGTCCGGTGGTAAAGACTCCTACACGCTTCTCGATATTCTGATCAACCTACAGAAAAGTGCGCCGATCCACTTTGATCTGGTTGCCGTCAACATGGATCAGAAACAGCCGGGATACCCTGAACACATTCTTCCAGCCTACCTCGACTCTTTAGATATTGAGTACCACATCATCGAGAAAGATACCTACTCGGTGGTTAAGTCGGTTATTCCTGAGGGCAAGACCACCTGTGGTCTCTGCTCGCGTCTGCGCCGCGGCACGCTGTATGGCTTTGCAGATGAGATCGGTGCCAACAAGATAGCGCTAGGACATCACCGTGATGACATTATTGAGACGCTGTTCTTAAACATGTTCCATGGCGGTAAGCTGAAGGGGATGCCGCCCAAGCTGGTCTCAGATGATGGAAAAAATATGGTGATACGCCCGCTGAGCTACTCGCGTGAAAAGGATATTGCCGAGTACGCTGAGATAAAGGGCTTCCCGATCATTCCTTGCAACTTGTGTGGCTCGCAAGAGAATCTGCAGCGTGCATCCATTAAAGAGATGTTGAATCAGTGGGATAAGCAGTTTCCGGGTCGTATTGAGTCTATGTTCAGGGCGATGTGCAATGTCGTTCCGTCGCATCTGGCCGATGAGCAGCTGTTTGATTTTAAATCCCTCAAAACCGGATATACTCACGGTATTGAGGATGAGTCAACCATTCTAAAATTGACTACATCACACGCCGATACAGTTGACAAACAGTCGGCCGTTCAAGTGGTCGAAAAGATAGAAATCACCTCCCTGTAAAAGGCTGCAAATCTTCTAAAATCCCGATTTTTATTATGTTGCACCGCACTAGTCCTTTAGGCTAATGCCGATAGCTTATTGATGGTCATAAGTTTCCTGTGTGGTAGGTTAATCCTTGTAGTTCCGTGGGTTTGGCTGTCATTTTATTGTCACTAAACCGACTTATATCGATTCGTTATAGCTAAAAGCTTTATATAGCTATAATTAATTTGCATATATGGTGATTGGGAACGTAGAATTCGTTCCGCTAGAACTAATTTTGATAATTCACAAACAGCCGGGAGGCAATTGATGGCCAAAATCATCAAAGGGCCGACGACACGTGAGCTAATGTCCCAGCTTGCGAGCGAGTCAGAAGGACTCTCTACTAACGATCGTCGTGATTTTCTCCGCAAGGGTATCGCTGCTGTAGGCGGTGTTGCTGCTGCTAGTGTCGCAGGCACTGCAACGGCATCTGATGCTCTACTTAACTCAAACAACTTGCCACCAAATGAGCCAACTTGGGGTAAGCAGCTAGGTCACGGTGTTATTGAATACCCGTACGGCAACCCTTCGAAATTCGAAAGTGATGTTGTTCGTCGTACCGTACCTTGGTTGACAGCTGAGTCTATCTCTTCAATCTCAATGACACCTCTTCACGAGCTGAAAGGTATCATTACGCCAAACGGACTTGTGTTCGAGCGCTACCACGGTGGTGTTCCAACAATTAATCCTGAAGAGCACCGTCTAATCATCCACGGCCTTGTTGAGCGCCCACTGATCTTCACTATGGAAGATCTAATGCGCTTCCCATCTGAGTCGCACATCAAGTTCCTTGAGTGTCCAGCGAACGGTGGTATGGAGTGGCGTGGTGCGCAGATGGAAGCGCTTCAGTTTACACACGGCATGCTAAGCTGCTGTGAGTGGACAGGTGTTCCTCTACGCGTTCTTCTTGAAGAAGCGGGCGTTAAACCAGAAGGTAAGTGGGTACTTGCTGAAGGTGCTGACGGTGCGCACATGTCTCGTTCTATCCCAATCGAGAAGTGTCTTGATGATGCTCTGATTGTTTACGCACAGAACGGTGAGATGCTTCGTCCAGAACAGGGTTACCCAGTTCGTCTTCTTAACCCAGGTTGGGAAGGTAATACCTCTATTAAATGGCTTCGTCGTCTTGAAGTCGGTGATAAGCCTTGGCACCACCGTGAAGAGACGTCTAAGTACACAGACCTCATGGCTGATGGCCGTGCGCGTCGCTTTACATTCGTTCAGGAAACTAACTCGGTTATCACTAGCCCATGTCCTGAAAAACCAATCCTTAGCCCAGGCATGATCGAGATCGAAGGTCTTGCATGGTCTGGTCGTGGTAAGATCAAACAGGTAGATATCTCGTTCGACGGCGGTGTCTCTTGGACGCCAGCTAACCTGAAAGGTCTAGTTCTTGAAAAAGCTCTGACTCGCTTCAGTCTTGTGACTAAGTGGGATGGTCAGCCATGGTTGCTACAAGCGCGTGCGATCGATGAGACAGGTTACGTACAGCCAACACTTAAGCAGCTTCGTGAAGTTCGTGGTGTTGAGTCTATCTACCACAAGAACGCTATCCATACTTGGAAAGTTGCTAACACTGGGGAGGTTTCGAATGTTCAACTCTCTTAAGCCAACCCTAGTTGCTGCTGCAGTTGCCGGCTCACTAGTTGCTGGTTCTGTAAACGCGGGTGAATCATTCGGCTTCGGTCGTACCGCGACTGCTGAAGAGATCGCTGGTTGGGACATCGATGTACGTCCTGACGGTATGGGTCTTCCAGTAGGTGAAGGTTCGGTAGAAGACGGTGAAGGTCTTTACGAAGCTAAATGTGCTGTGTGTCACGGTCTATTTGGTGAAGGTGAAGGCCGTTGGCCAGTGCTTGTAGGTGGTCAGGGTACTCTTGCTCAGGACCGTCCTACTAAAACTGTAGGCTCTTACTGGCCTTTCGCTTCGACTCTTTACGATTACATCTACCGTGCGATGCCATTTACGGCTCCACGTTCATTGACTCCGAATGAGACATACGCAATCTCTGCGTACATTCTGTACATGAACGAGATCGTAGAAGATGACTTCGTACTAACAAATGAAAACCTTGCTGACATCAAGATGCCAAACGAAGAGAATTTCTTCGTAGATCCGCGTCCTGATGTTAAGAACACGCGTTGTATGTCTGACTGTAAAGATCCTAATGCGATCATGATCACCGGTACTATCGGTGGTGTAACCCCAGTCGGTCACTTCGTTGAAGGTGCTGACGGTCCTGCCGCTTCTCACGAAGAGCAACACGCTCTTGAGCAAGCGAAAGAGAAAGAGCGTCTAAAAGCACTGGGTGTTGAAGTTGAAGAGGAGTCTCACTCTGCTAAGCCTGCTGAGCTATCAGCTGCTGCTAAAGAGGGTAAGGCGACTTACGAAGGTGCTTGTGCCGCATGTCACGGTATGGGTATCGCAGGCGCACCTAAGCTAGGTGATCAGGCTGCATGGGAAGCACGTATCGCACAAGGTATGGATGTCCTAGTAGACCACGCGATCAATGGCTACCAGGGTGATAACGGCATTATGCCAGCGAAAGGTGGTCGTATGGACCTATCTGACGAAGCTGTCGCTAATGCGGTTGCCTACATGGCAGAATCTAGTCAATAATTGACGGATGGCGGGGCGGTTAACGCCGCCCTGTTTTTTATAATAACAAGCACGAAAGTGCACGATCACTGAAGGAGTGACCATGCGAAAGTTGATCTCAGCCCTAGCAGTTGCAGGTGTAGCATTCACCGGTTCTGCAGTCGCGGGTTCACATAGCGAAGCGATGATCAAAGAAGGCCAAGCAATCTACCACGGTAAGTCACGTGGTAACTGTGTTGCTTGTCACAACATTCAAGATCCTATTACCAACCAAGCTGGTAACCAGGGTCCTATGATTATTGCTATGAAAGCACGCTACCCAAATAAAGCTGAGCTTCGTGCTCAAATTTGGGATGCTACTGCGAAGAATCCTCTGTCTATCATGCCACCAATGGGTAAGCATAATATTTTGACAGAAGATGAAATCGACGCAGTCGTAGAATACATTTATCAGTACTAATTAGACTCGATTTAGGTGGAGTAAAATGAGCATGAATCGTCGTACAGTTGTAAAAGCGATCGCTGCAAGCGGTGCGCTAATCGGTCTAGGTGCAATGATGCCACGCGTGGCAGTTGCTGCATGGAATAAAGATGCATTTAACGCAAAATCACAAGCTGATGCGCTAAACGCACTATACGGAAGCGCTGCAGAAGCAAGTGCTGACGTAATGTTGAAAGCTCCAGATATCGCTGAGAACGGTGCAGTTGTACCTGTATCAGTTGAATCTAAGCTGGCTAACGTTGAATCAATGGCTATCTTTGTAGAGCAGAACCCAACGCCTCTAGCGGCTGAGTTCGGTATCCCTGCTGGTACTGCTGCAGACGTGTCTACTCGTGTACGCATGGGTAAAACAACTAACGTAACTGCAGTTGTTAAGGCTGGTGGCAAGACTTACAGCGCTACCAAAGAAGTTAAAGTCACTATCGGTGGCTGTGGCGGTTAATAAGCGGTTTAGATTAGGAGAAGTATAATGGCTAAGATTTTTCGAGTTAAAGCTAGCGCACGTGGCGGTAAAACTACCGTTAAAATGATGGCTAAACACAACATGGATACAGGTCTTCAGAAGGGTAAAGATGGCAATCTTATCCCAGCTAAATTCCTGGATACTGTGTCTGTTTCTCACGGCGGCAAAGTCGTGTTTGAAGCGAACCTAAACACAGCTATCTCTAAAAACCCATACCTAGCATTCACTTTCGAAGGTGGCGCTAAGGGTGAAGAACTATCTGTTGCTTGGTCTGAAAACACAGGCGCAACTGGCACCGAATCTGCAAAGATCAAGTAATTGATCTCTGCTTACGGAGGACGCATGAATATAATAAAAAGCACACTACTTGGTTTGAGTGTTGCAGCTGCTAGCCAAATGGCAATGGCAGCAACTACGGGAGCTACTGTCGCAACTGTCGATCCAGAAGCTGACCGCATTGCACTGCAAGAATATATGAAAAACCGTTTCCCAGACACTCCAATGAGTGAGTACGTAAACGGTATCTATGCTGTTGACGCTGCGTCTCGTGCGCAGTGGGAAGAGATTGAAGAGTTCCCTCCTTACGAGCTAGACCTCGAAAAGGGTGAAGAGCTATTCAATACGCCTTTCGCAAACGGTAAAGGTTACGCTGACTGTTTCGAGAACGGTGGTATTGGCATTCGTCAAAACTTCCCATACTGGAACGACGAGCGTAAAACAGTTGTAACTCTAGAGATGGCGATCAACGAGTGTCGTATGACAAACGGTGAGAAACCACTAGGCTGGAAGAAGGGCGCTATTGCAGAGATCTCTGCATACATGGCCTACACTTCACGCGGTAACGAGTTTGCAATTGAGATTCCAAACGATGAGGCGAAAGCGGCTTACCTAGATGGTAAAAAGTTCTTCTACTCTAAGCGTGGTCAGTTGAACCTATCATGTGCTGACTGTCATTTGACTGGTACTAACCGTTTGGTTCGTGCCGACCTTCCAAGCCCAGCGCTAGGTCACACTACACACTTCCCTGTAGTACGTTCTAAATGGGGTAACATCGGTACACTACACCGTCGTTACGAAGGCTGTCACCGTGACTCTCGTTCAGAGTACTTGAAGCCACAAAGCGAAACTTTCCGTAACCTTGAGTACTTCCAGACTTACATGTCTAACGGTCTCATCGTTAACGGTCCTGGCGCACGTAAGTAAGGGGCAAACAGATGAAAAAGATCATTTCGATCGCAGCTGTTGCTGCACTTACACTGAGCTCTATGGCTTCTGCTCAAAGCTTCAGTGAAGCATTTGATGCAGCTCGTGCCCTTCAAGGTGCTAACGGCACGTTTGAATGGAACGGCAAGAAGTACAGCACACAGACAATCGAAGAAGCTTTGGCATCGAAACCAGCTAACGCTGAAAATGCTCAAGCACTATTCGATGCTGCTAAGGCTAAGTACAAAGAGTCACAAGAAGCAGGCTTTGCTTGGCGTGATACTAAAAAGTACTTGAAAGAGTCTAAAGAGGCGATTGCTGCTGGTGAATTCCAGAAAGCAATGGATCTTGCTGCTCGTGCTCACTACCAAGCACGTAAGGGTGTAGAGCAGCGTGACTACGCTGAAAAACATTGGATTGATGCAGTTCCTCCGTTGAACTAATCATATTCCTTACAAAAACCCGGTTATTGTGCCGGGTTTTTTTGTGCCAAAATTTTATATGACATTTTGTGATTAGGTTATTGTTTTTGGTAATAATGGTGCTATGATACTTACATCTTTCCAGAGCGTGATTTATCACTCTCTTCTTGTGGATGATTTAACCGTTTTCGCAGTGATCTTTGGGGCCTTTGGCCCCATTTTTTTTGCCTTAATTCCACATTATAAGAATCGATAAGATCGTGGGTGTAGCCAGTGTGAGCGCAACATTAGGGCCCATCAATTGATTGAATTTCGTCTGATTAGCGGCATTGTTTAAAACCAAAATAGAGAGCCTGATCGCGGCGGTTGAAACAACCACACCAACTAGTAGCCCAAATAGATCTGTTCCCATTGTCTGAATAAGCAGTACCATCCCAGCGATCATAACCGAGTTAAATAGGGTGTATACCTTGGCGCCGGTATGGCGTCCATAAGCGATGAGCAGGTGGTATCGGCCTGAGGCTCTGTCTGCATCGATATCCGGGTATTGATTCAATAGCAGTAAATTGTTCACTAGACAGAATGGAATGATGGACGCCAGCACAGCCTGCTCTGCCAGACCGCCGGTCAGGCTAATGTGGGTACCCAAAACCATGATCGGCCCAAAGCCAATTCCCGCAGAGATTAGGCAAGCGATTGGGTGTCTGTTCAGTACCGGGGTGTAGGTTAAAACAATAAAGAGACCCAAAATCCCCAAAGGCATTAACAGAGCAAGGTTCTGTTGCATTAAATAGAGCCCAGACAGCGTGCACAGTGAAAGCAGTGTTAATGCGACACTTTTAACCTCTTTAGCAGACTCAGGTCGGCGGGGAAGCGCACCACTGCCGCCACTGAAGGGGGTTCGATCAGTGGTTAAGTCTAAGCCTGAGCAGTAGTCATGGTACTCATTGAGCATGTTGACGCTTATGTGAGCCAATAGTGCAGTGATAAGAATTAACGTTGCTAATCCAAGATTAATGGATGTGACTTGGCTCGCCGTTGCGATGCCTAGAAAGACACAGACTAGGGTAAGGATTAAGAAATTGGGTCGTGCAGTCGCAATCAGAGTGGCAATTCGACGGTTCACAGCTGGGAGCCTCTATAAGGTTGGTGTCCCTATTGTAGAATCTAGGCGAAGCCGAAGCGAATGTGATTGGATGGATGAGTATCGCGGCCTTTGCAAGACCGCTCCAACAGGATGCTTTTGTTGGAGCCTTATCGAAGATGAGGCGATTTTTTTCAGAGAATCGCGGCCTTTGCAAGACTGCTCCAACAGGATGCTTTTGTTGGAGCCTTATCGAAGATGAGGCGATTGGGGTCTAATGGGATGGTCCGTCCCGCTTCTTAAACGGCATCACAATGTGCCAGGATATTAGTTACCACACTTTTATCCAAAGGAGACGGACCATGACGCAGACTATAACAAACGCAGAAGTACATAC
>NZ_WBYS01000008.1:0-116489 GCF_013283295.1 Marinobacterium sp. xm-m-312
AAGTATGCAGAATCCATTGGGGCTAGAAGAAAGAGATCTTCATCAAAAGCCGGATATATGACTGCAGCTCACCTTAACCATTGGTACTTTTATCTTGCATAACGCGGGACGGACCATATATGACCTTCGGTCTGACCCCATTGTTCGACTATTTCTCTAAAGCGTTAAACCACTGCCCGAGCATGACGCGCTCTTCCGGTAGCATGCCCGTTAGGTTGCCTAAAGGCATCGCCTGAGTCGCGACAGACTGTGCATGAATGCGTGCAGCGCTCATTAGAACATCCTCTTCTGTCTCCAGAATGACACCGGCAGGGGGAGCAGTGAACATCTCACTGGTTGGGTTCTTAGCGTGACAGCTAGTGCAGCGCTCATTGACGATCTGAGTCGCTTGCGCCAGGGTGACGTTGTTACTGCTTAGGGTAGCTTCCATACCTCGATTAGGGTGCGTCACATAAGCAAGGCAGATCATACCCAGAGCCGCGAAGGGGAGTGTCCATGCAAATTTTTGACTCTCGTGGCGGGTATTGAAGTAGTGGCGAACACCGACACTCAACAACGCAATCGCAAATAGAGTGGCCCAGTTCCACTCATGGCCATAGGTGCTTGGGTAGTGGTTGCTGATCATAATGAACAGCACTGGCAGCGTCAGGTAGTTGTTGTGGCGAGAGCGAAGCAGGGCACGAGCGGGCTGTTTTGGATCAGGTTCGCGACCCTCTTTAATTGCTGCAACCAGATCACGCTGTCCCGGCATGATGACGCGGAATACGTTACCCACCATCATGGTGCCGGTAATGGCGCCGATGTGAATGTAGGCAGCACGACCACTGAACACCTGAGTAAAGGCCCAGGCCGCAATAATCAGCAGCATCAGTAGAACCAATCCAAGCAGTGCCGGTTGTTTACCTAAGGGTGATTCACACAAGAAATCATAAATAAACCAACCTGCGATCAGTGACGCGATACTGATCGCAATGCCTTCCCATGCAGTTAGGCCTGAGCCAGGGGCGAGTAGGTAGAGTTCGGCATGTAGGTAGTAGACAACTGCCAACAAGGTAAAACCAGAGAGGAAGGTGGTGTACGCTTCCCATTTAAACCAGTGTAGGTTTTCCGGCATCTGTGGCGGGGCAAGTTTGTACTTCTCTAGATGGTAGATACCACCACCGTGGATGGCCCATAGATCGCCCGATAGACCCTCTCTAGGACTCTTACGGTTTAGGTTGTTCTCCAACCAGACAAAGTAGAAAGAGGCACCAATCCACGCGATACCAACGATCATGTGTATCCAGCGGACCAGTAGGTTGAGCCATTCTGTGTAGTGCGGATCCATATCGACCTCTAAGCGTTTAAATGATTGATATCTGCATCAAGAAGAGTGATCTCTCCGTCAGCAAAAAAGTGTTCGTCGCAGTTATTACCTTCGCCTTTGCGGTCAACGATCAGAAAATCACTGCCGTTCTCTAGCGCTAGGATAGGGTGATGCCACACCCCTTTACCGTAGTTCAGACCCTGACGCCCGTTGCTAATAAAAGCGCGAATATCGTTTGGGTTAGGCTGATCTGCAGGTGGCGCGACGACGATCAGAAAGCGTTGGCGCTCCATCGGGATGAAGGCTTGACTCCCCTGAGGGTGGCGCTCAAGCATCTTGATTTCGAGCGGGTAACTTAAGGTATCTGCCTTGAAGATACTGATAATGGCTTGGTCCTCTTGGCGATTCAGTTCAACCGTTGCCAATTGATGAAACCGCTGAGTTGAGCCATTGTTAATAGGAAAGTGATCAGAGCCTTCCGTCTCGATTACTTGGCCAAAAGGTTCAAAAGCCTCTTTTGTTAACGGTTCAATGGTCAGAGATCTCATCATTCACTCCTATTAAAGGGTTGGTTTACCAAAGACTCTTAAGCGCGACACACCACCATCTGGGTGGATGTTGAGCTTAACGTGAGTAATCGGTCCAAACTCAGGATCTACAGAAAATTTGTGAATCGAGTCGGCGCTTAGCTTCTGGTTAGGTAAGAGTGTTTTCCAAAATAGGCTCTGAGTGGCGATCTGTTCAGGTGAACCGCCACGAACATAGGCCGCTTGAATGTCACAGCTGTCAGGGAAGTTGCCTTTAAAGTGAGCAGTATCGATCTCGATCTCCTCTGCAACCCCTGGACTACCTAATGCCAGAATGACCCAGTCATAGCCTGGTGAGCGGCGGCGTGCTGTCTCCCAGCCATCACCCATATTAACGCCACGGCCAGGATTGGTTAGGTTGCCCATTTTCCCGAAATGCTCATCACTACAGGATAGGGCACAACCGCCATTCAGTGCCGAGACTAGATCGATGCTTTGTGAGTTGTCGACCGAATCCCAGTCGATAAACGGACGTCCATAGACTCGGAAACGCGCAATGCCACCGTCTGGGTAGATGTTTAGGCGAACGTGAGACCAAGGCTGATCGTTGTTCACTTCAAATAGGTGTTCGCTATCGCCCTGAAGATCGACCGATGGAAGCAGTGTGTACCACTTAGTTTTATCATCTGGATCCTGATCTGGCGAGTAACAGACATCGACAGAAGCTGACGGAGGAAAGTTTCCGGTAAAGAAGTTTGTGTTGATCTCTATGGCTTGAATCATGCCCGGTGCGCCAAGACGAATGATTGCATAGTCATAACCTTCAAAACGCTTGCGGCGTGATTCCCAGCCATCCATCCACTTACCAGCATCATCGTAAACACCCTCTTTCCAGACAGGGGGTTCAGGATTTAGCATGCGGTTCACTTCGGCGAACCAGTCATCGGTAACAAAGGTCGCTTTGGCTCCTAGGCGAGCATCTGCAAGGTTAACTAAGCGTTTCAGTTTCTGTTCGTTCATCTATACAACCTCACAAATCAGCCAGACGGAATGCGGCAATTTTATTAATTTCAGCTAAAGCTCGAGCAAACTCTTGCTCTGGCGTGTTATTGATACGCTCCTCAAAGCCAGAGAGGATTGCGTGTTTGTTGCTCCCTTTAACGGCCATGATAAATGGAAATTGGAATTTGGCTTTGTAGGCATCATTGAGCTCGGTAAATCGAGCAAACTCCTCGTCGGTCAGCGTATCGATACCCGCGCTGGCCTGTTCTGACGTCGATTCAGCCGTTAGTTTGCCTGCTCGTGCCGCTTTGCCGGCTAAGTCAGGGTGGGCAACAATGACACCGAGCTGCTCCTCATGGCTAGCACTCAAGAAACAGTCGGCCATTAAGTGGTGAAGCGCATCAATGAGATCGTGCTCTGCTGTGATCCCTTGATCAAATGCTTGTTCAGCAATCCAAGCGGAGTGCTCATAGATGCCACCAAATTTGGTGACGAATTCCTGTTTTGTTAGCTCGCTAGGCGATCCAAATGCAAAGGTGACACTCATCATTAAGCCTCAGGTTTGTGGTATTGATGCCAGTGACGGGCAATATCGATGCGACGTGCGTACCAGACCTTGTCATGACTTTGAACGTAATCTAAGAAACGTTGCAGCGCGGCAATACGTCCAGGGCGACCCAGCAGACGACAGTGCATGCCGATCGATAGCATTTTAGGGGATGTCTCACCCTCTGCGTAGAGGACATCAAAGGCATCTTTTAAGTATTGGAAAAAGTGTTCTCCGGTATTGAAGCCTTGCACCTGCGCAAAACGCATATCGTTGGTATCCAGTGTGTAGGGGACAACGAGATGTTTGCCTTTCGGTCCATCGACCCAGTAGGGCAGGTCATCAGCGTAGGAGTCGGAGTCGTAAAGAAATCCACCTTCTTCCATAACTAACTGACGAGTGTTGGGGCTATCTCGACCGGTGTACCAACCCAGTGGGCGTTGTCCGGTTACTCGCTCGATGATCTCAATGGCTTCCTGCATCTCTTGACGCTCTTGCTCCATCGGCATCTCTTGGTAGGTAATCCATTTTAGAGCGTGTGAACAGATCTCATATCCAGCATCAACGAACGCTTTGGTGACATCAGGGTGGCGTTCCAATGCAGTCGCAACACCAAAAATGGTCAGAGGGATATCCCGTTTTTGGAAGGTATCTAATAAGCGCCATACACCGGCGCGACTTCCGTACTCATAGATCGACTCCATACTCATATGGCGTTGACCTGGGAAGGGGACAGCGGAAGGCATTTCCGAAAGAAAGGCTTCAGACTCTGAGTCGCCATGAAGAATGCAGCGCTCGCCTCCCTCTTCGTAGTTGAGTACAAATGAGAGAGCAATGCGTGATTCATTCGGCCAAGCTGCGTGCGGTGGATTCTTTCCGTAACCGACCAGATCGCGAGGGTAGTTGTTCATACCTAAAACTCCAATATTGATGAGCAGATTGTATACAATTTGTCAGTCAGGTAAATAGCGTAAAAGCATTAAACAGGCTCTAATCATGCAGATAATGCCAATTATCCGATAGACTTTAGTCGACTATTGCTCTATTTGTTAGATTTTATGTATACAAATCGGTATACATAATTAATCAATATTGAGGATTTCATATGAACGGTTATCTAACAACTCATGTTTTAGACACTGCCAACGGTTGTCCTGGTGAAGGGATTGAGCTAACCCTTTTTAAGGTTGAAGAGGGGCAATTAATCGAAGTGGTTTCTGCAGTGACGAATGACGACGGTCGTGTTGATTCTCCAATTCTTCCTAAGGGGGAGTGTGTCAAAGGGGTCTATGAGTTGCACTTCATGGCGGGTGATTACTTTAGACGTCGCGGCACTGAGCTCGCTGAGCCTGCTTTTTTGGATCAGGTTGTTATCCGTTTCGGTATTGCTGACGAAGAAGCGCACTACCATGTACCGCTTCTGATCTCGCCCTACAGTTACTCAACTTACCGCGGTAGCTAAGTAAGAGTTTTCACAGTGGTTGAGCCTAAATCCACACGTCAAAAATCTAAGACTCAAGATCAGCATATCTACGAGGAGATTTTTGACGCTATTTTAGAGCAACGGCTCTGGCCCGGTACTCGCCTGAAAGAGGAGTCCTTGGGTGAAATCTTTGGTGTATCTAGAACCATTATACGACGCACGCTCAGTCGTTTAGCCCACGAGCGTGTAGCAGTTTTTGAACCCAACCGTGGTGCCTTTGTTGCTGAACCCGATGTCTTGGATGCTCGTCAGATTCTAGATGCTCGTCGTCTTATGGAGTTAGCCATTGTTGAGAGGGTGGCAGAGCGTGCCTCGTCGATCAAAGGTGAATTTAAGAAACTCTATGATCTGATCGAGCAGGAGCATAAAAGCAGTGCGGCTGCCGACAAAGGGACGGCCATTCGTTTGTCGGGTGAATTCCACCTAGAGTTAGCAAGACTCTCGGGCAATAAACCCCTGGAGGGGTTTCTTCACTCCCTGGTACCGCAAACCTCGTTAATTATCGCCCTCTATCAGGCCAAAGAGGGGAGTCGTTGTGCCATTGATGAGCACAGTCGTCTGCTGGATGCGCTGAAGCTCGGTGATGCCGAGGAGGCGAAACGTTTAATGGGTGAGCACCTAGATCATATTGAAGAGCGTTTGGCTCTGGATGAGTCACCGGGTAATCGCAATTTGGCTAAGGTGTTTGGGCGCCGAGCTGAAAAAGCTGGCGCATAACGGTGCGTCAAGTTAAATTGGATGCACATAAAAGGTGCAACAGCTTAAGTTTCTGACCTATTGGTTAATGATTTATCCATTTATATCAATGGGTTAGTGATGTTGGCATTTTATGTGCTAACAAAAAATAAGAAAGCTGCATTGAGCAGTTGTTTGTAGGCAATAATGAGCAATGAAAAGATTTCGGCAGCGCAGATGCGCGACCCGAATTACACCCCACCGATGCATCTAGCAATTCCGCTAGGCATTCAACACGTACTGGCGATGTTTATCGCAAACGTAACCCCAGCGATCATCGTTGCGGGTGCAGCGGGATTTGGCTTTGGTTCAAATTCACCTGACTTCCCTAACATGATCTACATGATGCAGATGTGTATGCTCCTTGCGGGTGTTACAACACTGCTTCAGACAATTGGTGCAGGCCCTGTGGGTGCACGTCTTCCGATTGTGCAAGGTACCAGTTTCGCATTCATTCCTATTCTTATCCCATTGGTAGCGGGTAAGGGTGTAGAAGCGATGGCTATGGTGACCGGTGGTGTCCTAGTCGGTGGTCTATTCCAAGCAGCGCTAGCGCCATTTATTGGTCGCCTTCGTTTTGCTTTGCCTCCATTGGTAACTGGTCTGATCGTGCTGATGATCGGTTTGTCACTTCTTAAAGTGGGTATTCAGTACGCGGCAGGTGGCGTTCCGGCGATTGGTAAGCCTGAGTTTGGTTCGTTAGAGAACTGGACTGTTGCTGGTACCGTTATTGTGGTGACCCTAGGTCTGAAATTCTACGGTAAAGGCATGATCAGCTCAGCGGCTATATTGATCGGTCTGATTGCAGGTTACGTTCTGGCCTACTTTATGGGTATGGTTAACTTCGGTAACGTCGGCCGTGCTGCAAGCTTTGCGCTGCCACAGCTCTTCCCATTCGGAATCGAGTTCGGCGCAGGTGCCATCATCGGTATCGCACTTATGTCATTCATCTCTGCGATTGAGACAGTGGGTGACGTATCGGGTATCACCAAAGGTGGTGCGGATCGTGAAGCAACTGATACTGAGATCAAAGGCGCAACTTATGCAGACGGTCTAGGTACAGCGCTATCTGCTCTAGCTGGTGCACTGCCAAATACATCTTTCTCGCAAAACGTTGGTCTGATCGCAATGACGCGTATGATGAGTCGTCACGTGGCAACCATTGGTGCGATCTTCCTGATCGTTTGTGGTCTGATCCCTAAAGTGGGTGCTCTCATCTCTATTGTGCCAATCGAAGTATTGGGTGGTGGTGTTATCGTGATGTTCGGCATGGTTGCCTCTTCAGGTATGAAGATGCTGGCTGATGTGGATTGGAACAGCCGTAACATGGTGATCTTTGCAGTATTACTATCACTTGGCCTGGGTCTAATGCAGGTTCCAGAAGCGCTTCAGCACCTAGACGGTACAGTTAAGGCGCTTTTAACAACAGGTCTACTACCAGCAGCAGTCTGCGCCATCGTACTCAACCTGTTTATGCCTCATCCTAAGAAGGAAGAGGAGTAAGTTTTTAACTTACCTTTCTAATCGATCAAAGGCCCCTTATGGGGCCTTTTCAGTTGGAGCCTTATCACAGATGAGGCGATTTTTATCAGCACGCATCGCGGCCTTTTCAAGACCGCTCCAACGGTTCGCACGCTGAATTGATGTTGGAGCCTCATCGAAGATGAGGCGATTTATATCGGTAAAAATCGCGGCCTTTTCAAGACCGCTCCAACGGTTCGCACGCTGAATTGATGTTGGAGCCTTATCGAAGATGAGGCGATTTATATCGCTAAAAATCGCGGCCTTTTTAAGACCGCTCCAACGGTTCGCGTGCCGAGTTGATGTTGGAGCCTTATCGTAGATGAGGCGATCGTTTCTGACTGCGGATGACAGGCTGAAGCCAGTCACGGCAGCTCCGTAGTTGAGTTCTCGCCTGTCAGCCGCTATATGGCTAATCTCACAACCCTAAACAAGTGCACCAAAATACCCTTAAAAAATTTACTTTTGCGATCTTTTGGTGCGCAATTCTGTCATAAATGTCACTTAATGGTGCGCTGTAAAATCTCTTCATATGCGTCAAATAGAATAATATTAATTGTTTATATTATTGTTTTTAAACATAAATAAAATTAATTTACGGACTATTTCAAAAACTGGCACGCACTCTGCAATAAGAAAAACATCTAGGTTACTAATCAAAGGAGAAGACCCTGATGTCTAAATCAACTATGTTTAAATCTGCTGCGCTAGCCTTAGCTGTTTCTGCAACGAATCTTGCAATGGCGGCTGATACGATCAAAGTGGGCGTGCTTCACTCACTGTCGGGCACAATGGCGATCAGTGAGACAACACTGAAAGACACCATGCTGATGCTGATCGAAGAGCAGAACAAGAAGGGCGGTTTACTAGGTAAACAACTTGAGCCTGTGGTTGTCGACCCAGCGTCTAACTGGCCACTGTTTGCTGAGAAAGCACGTGAGCTAGTTGAGAAAGAGAAGGTGGACGCGATCTTCGGTTGTTGGACATCAGTGTCGCGTAAATCGGTTCTTCCGGTTATTGAAGAGCTAGACAGCCTCATGTTCTACCCAGTTCAGTATGAAGGTGAAGAGTCGTCTAAAAACGTCTTCTACACAGGTGCTGCGCCAAACCAGCAGGCGATTCCAGCGGTTGATTACCTAATGAACGAGTTGGGTGTTGAGCGTTGGGTGCTAGCCGGTACTGACTATGTCTACCCACGTACAACTAACAAAATCTTGGATGCTTACCTAAAAGCGGCGGGTGTTGCTGAAGAGGACATCATGGTGAACTACACGCCATTCGGTCACTCTGATTGGCAGTCGATTGTATCGGACATTAAAAAGTTCGGTTCAGCGGGTAAGAAGACTGCGGTTGTCTCTACCATTAACGGCGATGCCAACGTACCTTTCTACAAAGAGCTAGGTTCACAGGGCATCAGCTCTGAAGATATTCCAGTGGTTGCTTTCTCTGTCGGTGAAGAGGAGCTATCTGGTATGGATACTGGACCGCTTGTAGGTCACCTAGCTGCTTGGAACTACTTCATGAGCGTTGATAGTGAAGTGAACGATGAGTTTATCGAGAACTGGCACTCATTCATTGGTAACGAAGATCGTGTAACCAATGACCCAATGGAAGCGCACTACATCGGCTTCAACATGTGGGCTAAAGCGGTTGAAAAAGCTGGTACAACGGATCCATCGGCTGTCCAAGATGCTCTCATCGGTGTCTCTGTACCAAACCTTACAGGTGGCCTATCCACTATGATGCCAAACCACCACATCTCTAAACCGGTTCTGATCGGTGAGATCCAAGATGATGGTCAATTTGAAGTGGTCTCTTCAACTTCAGGTTTGGTGGTTGGTGATGCATGGTCTGATTTCCTAGAGGGTTCTAAAGACCTTATCTCAGACTGGCGCCAGCCACTCTCTTGCGGGAACTACAACGTGAAAACCGCAACCTGTTCTGGTCAGAACTTCTAATCTTTCTTAACAAGAAAAGACCAGGCGGCAGATACTGCCGCCTTTTTTCCACCTGTAAGGAATCTCATCATGTTGCGATCTGTTAGAAAATCGCTTCTAAGCTCTCTGATGCTGATCATCTCGCTGCTTGCTCTGCCAGTTCTAGCAGGCGAGGCTGAGTTTAATCAGTACGAAGAGAAGCTGACAAAAGCAAAGTTTACTGAAAAATCACGCATTATTAGCGACTGGATGGCTACCGATTCAGGCGAGGCCCTATCCTTAGTTCAACTGATGCTCGACAGCCAACTCTACTACCACAAAAAAGAGAAGCAGCTCTATCGAGTTGAGAAGGCTGAAAAGGGGGCTGAGGCAATCAGGCTGCGTGATGGCAGTTTGGTTGTGATCGACAATAAGCGTCACTTTAAACGTGTCAGTATCAATAACACTTTGCGCTCTGAATTTGGTGCGCTGCTTTCAACCGCGGCTCTGCTTGCAGAGAGTCCAGCGGATCGACGCAGTGCTGCCCTGGATTTGATTGGAACCGCAACTCCAGAGGTGGTGGGTCAATTGCGTGAGCTCATCAAGTCTGAATCCGATCCCTCTGTTCTAGAGGCCTTTAATATCGTGCTAGCTGTGGCTGACCTAAACGGTGATAACACAACACGAGCAGCGAAAGCCATTACAACACTTGCGGATACCCTTGAGCCCGCGGCTCTGGCGGCACTGACACAGTTTGTTGAGCGCTCCAGTGATGAGGTGCTTGTTGCGGCTGCTAATAAGGCTATACAGACTCACCAAGATCAGGCCTCTTTCTACTCGGGTGTTGAGACTGTCTACTTTGGACTCAGTTTGGGGTCGGTATTGGTACTTGCTGGAATTGGCTTGGCCATCACCTTTGGTGTGATGGGGGTTATTAATATGGCCCATGGTGAGCTGATCATGATCGGCGCCTACACGACCTATGTCGTGCAACTATTGATGCCTAACTCGATTGAGTACTCCCTATTTGTCGCCATTCCAGCAGCGTTTGTTGTCTCTGGTCTGGTAGGTATTGCGATTGAACGAGGTGTGATTCGCTTCTTATACGGTCGACCGCTGGAAACGCTGTTGGCGACCTTCGGTATCTCACTGGTATTACAACAAGCTGTGCGCTCGATCTTCTCACCACTGAACCGTAGTGTTGAAACACCCTCATGGATGGCCGGTTCTATTGAGATCAATCCACTTCTCTCGCTGACTGAGAGTCGTCTTTACATCATCTTCTTCTGTCTGTTTGTCTTTGTTGCTCTGTCGCTAGTCATGAAGCGAACCCGCTTGGGTCTTCAGGTGCGAGCGGTATCACAGAATCGTGCGATGGCTCGTGCTATGGGCGTTCGCTCTGAGTGGGTTGATGCGATGACCTTCGGTTTGGGGTCGGGTGTTGCCGGTGTGGCTGGTGTAGCACTTTCACAGCTGACCAATGTGGGGCCCAATTTAGGCCAGGCCTACATCATCGACTCCTTTATGGTGGTGGTCTTTGGTGGTGTAGGGAACCTCTGGGGAACCCTGGTTGCAGGCTTGAGTTTAGGACTGGCAAACAAGGTCATGGAGCCTTGGGCGGGTGCCGTGTTAGCGAAAATTCTCGTGCTTGTGTTCATCATCCTCTTTATCCAAAAACGTCCACGTGGCTTGTTCCCACAACGCGGTCGAGCAGCGGAGGGTTAATTCGATGTTTCTATTACAGATTCTTAAAAATGATAAGGGTGGACGTTGGCTTATTGGCCTCTTGATCGCTCTGATTGTTGCGGTTCCGGTGCTGAACAGTCTGCCAGCGGATTCGGCTCTTCATGTGCCGACCTATACCATTTCTTTACTGGGTAAATACCTGACGCTGGCGCTTCTAGCGGTGGCTGTCGATCTGGTTTGGGGCTATTTGGGCATCCTTACTCTAGGGCATGCGGCATTCTTTGCGCTGGGCGGCTACGCAATGGGTATGTACCTAATGCGTCAAATTGGTGATCGAGGTGTCTATGGGAATCCCGATCTGCCGGACTTTATGGTCTTCCTAAACTGGCAGGAGCTTCCCTGGTTCTGGAGCGGTTTTGATCAGTTCTGGTTCGCAGCCTTAATGGTCCTATTGGTACCAGGGTTGCTGGCTTATGTCTTTGGCGCTCTGGCTTTTCGTTCACGCGTTTCAGGGGTCTACCTGTCGATCATCACTCAAGCGTTAACCTACGCATTAATGTTGGCGTTTTATCGTAACGAGATGGGGTTTGGTGGTAACAACGGCCTGACCGACTTTAAAGACATTATCGGATTCAGTCTGTCTGATGATGCAACCAAGATCGGGCTCTTTATTGCCAGTGCTGTGGCTTTAATGGTCGGATACTTGATCAGTCGTGCGTTAACTGAAAGCCGCGCGGGCAGAGCCTGTGTCGCAGTGCGAGATTCTGAATCGCGTGCTCGCTTTATGGGTTACCGTGTGGAGAACATAAAACTCTGGGTGTTTACTATCTCGGCCATGATTGCCGGCGTCGCTGGTGCACTCTACGTGCCTCAAGTGGGCATCATCAACCCGAATGAATTTTCGCCTCTAAACTCCATTGAGGTCGTGGTCTGGGTCGCGGTGGGTGGTCGTGCCTCGCTCTATGGCGCGGTGATCGGTGCGCTGTTAATTAACTATGCAAAATCTTACTTCACCGTCGAGTTGCCAGACGTTTGGCTGTTCGCTCTGGGTGGTCTGTTTGTATTGGTGACGCTCTTTTTACCCAAAGGGGTGGTGGGTCTGATTCGTAAAAAGGAGACCGTCTAATGTCTGGATTCTCACTGCAGGAGTTTATGCGTCGTGATCAGGTGTTCGATATTGTGAATGCTGCACAGAGTGAGCGACTCAATGTCGATAAGCAGATTCTTCTCTATCTGGAAGGGTTATCGGTTAGCTTTGATGGCTTTAAGGCGATTAATGATCTCAATCTCTACATACGAGATGGGGAGTTACGCTGCATCATCGGGCCAAATGGTGCTGGCAAAACGACCATGATGGATATCATTACCGGTAAAACTAAACCCGATACAGGTACCGCCTATTTTGGTCAAACGATTGACCTGCTCAACATGGATGAACCGGCCATTGCTGAGGCGGGAATAGGGCGCAAGTTCCAGAAACCGACGGTGTTTGAGAACTTATCGGTGTTTGCCAACCTGGAGTTGGCGATGGCACAAAATCGAGATTTTATCTCGCTTTACACAGCCAAGCTAAGCTCTGAACAGTCTGATCGAATAGCCGATGTGCAGCAGCTTATCGGTTTGGCGGAGCAGAGTTTTAAACTGGCAGGCGCTCTGTCGCACGGACAGAAGCAGTGGTTAGAGATCGGCATGCTGTTAATGCAGAGGCCACGACTTCTTCTGGTGGACGAACCCGTCGCAGGTATGACTCACCAAGAGATGGACAAGACCGCAGAGCTGCTGATCTCGTTGGCCGGTAAACACTCAGTGGTGGTGGTTGAACACGATATGGAGTTCGTTCGAAACCTAGCCGAGGGTGGTCGCACCGTGAGTGTACTGCATCAGGGTTCGGTGTTAGCCGAAGGTACCATGGATCAAGTTCAGAATGACGACCGCGTGAAGCAGGTCTACCTTGGAGAGTAGTGGGATGCTTGAACTTAACAAAGTGAATCAGTTTTACGGTGAAAGTCACACCCTTTGGGATCTTGATCTTGCTGTTCAAGAGGGTGAGTGCAGTGTCTTAATGGGGCGCAATGGTGTTGGCAAAACGACTCTGTTGGACTGTGTAATGGGGCACAACAAGATCAAACAGGGTGAGATTCGTTTCATGGGGGAGGATATCTCTAAGCTTAGCGTTGAAAAGCGCCCCTATATTGGTATTGGTTATGTGCCACAGGGTCGTCAAATTTTTCCGTTGATGACGGTTGAGGAGAATCTACAGATCGGATTGCCTGTATTGCCGCGCGGTGCACGCAAAATACCGGACTATATTTTTGATCTATTCCCCGTTTTAAAAGAGATGCTGGCTCGTCGTGGTGGGGATTTGAGTGGTGGACAACAGCAACAGTTAGCCATTGCTCGAGCACTCGTAGTCAATCCAAAATTGTTGATTCTGGATGAGCCTACTGAAGGTATTCAGCCCAATATTGTCAAGCAGATCGGCGATATCATTCGCCAATTGAACCAAGAGCTTGGGCTGACTGTTCTGCTCGTTGAGCAGAAGCTCCCGTTTGCTCGCAAAGTCGGAGATGTGTTCACACTGCTAGATCGCGGTCGCAATGTTGCTGCTGGCTCAATGGATCAACTTGATGATACATTGGTTTCAAAGTATCTAACGGTTTAAGGGATATTGTGAACGCACTGACTGGCCGCCAAGGGTGGCATGCTGAACTGACGCTTGGTTATCAACTGCGCGGTGATAAGACGCGCTTGGTGGACTCCAAACGGGAGGGACCATTGGCTGTACAGCGCGCCTTTTATCCTGAAGGCGAGGTATGCCACACCTACCTCCTACATCCCCCCGGAGGTGTAGTGGCCGGTGATGACCTCAATATCGATTTGCAGGTCTCCAAGGATGCAAAGATTCTTCTAACGACTCCTGGAGCGACTAAGTTTTATCGCTCTATCGGTCCAGTTGCAGAGGTCCATCAGTGCTTAACGGTCGCTGCTGGCGGCTCTTTAGAGTGGATGCCACTGGAGAATATATTCTTCCCAGGCACCCAATCCCATATTGTCACCGAAGTGCATTTAGAGACGGGCGCTCATTTTATCGGCTGGGAGATCAACTGCTTTGGTCGTCCCTCTAATGAAGAGCGTTTTGAAACAGGGCAGTTAAGTTCAGAGATGCGAATCTATCGTGACGGCGAACCGGTGCTGTTCGATCGATTTGCAACCGATGGAGCTTCCCTGATCGACTGTTCGATCGGTTTAAAAGGGGTGTCAGGTTATGCATCGATGGTCGCGACCGTTGATGATCAGGATCTGTTAGAGCAGGTTCAACAGCTGCTGTCAGATGATCCACTTTCAGGCGCCACTCTGATGGATGGTCTACTGGTCGTTCGCACCATTTCAGAGCAGAGCCAAGAGGTTATTTCCCTCTTTTCTAGCGTTTGGCGTCTCATTCGACCTCAATCTCTTGGAAAAGAGGCCGTAGTGCCTCGTATTTGGGCAACCTGAACCAAGTTGATTCTAAAACGCACTCAAGTAGTGCGTTTTTTTTGCCAAAAATCCAGCTGGGTCATTTTGGTTGTTGTCGATTTTTGGATTTTTCAAGATGATGTCTGCTATTTGTTCGATTTTATTCCATTTTTAGGCTTTTTATAAAAACTGGTCTCTATTTTGCTAAGTCTAATTTATTAACTCTCATGAACACCGCTTAAGGGAACTATCATGGAACTGACACCCAGAGAGAAAGACAAACTACTGATATTCACCGCAGCGCTGCTCGCTGAACGTCGTAAAGATCGTGGTTTGAAATTGAACTACCCCGAAGCGGTTGCGCTCATCAGTGCAGCAGTGATGGAAGGGGCGCGCGATGGTCGCACCGTTGCTGAATTGATGGACTATGGCCGCACCTTGCTGACTCGTGAAGAGGTTATGGAGGGGGTGCCAGAGATGATCCATGACGTTCAGGTTGAGGCAACCTTCCCTGATGGGACCAAATTGGTCACCGTCCATGAACCGATTGTTTAAGAGGTGGCTTAATGATTCCAGGTGAATACAAAGTTGATGCGGGCAGTATCAATCTCAATGAGGGTCGAGAGACCATCAAAGTCAGCGTCGCGAACACCGGTGATCGTCCGGTTCAGATTGGCTCTCACTACCACTTCTATGAGGTCAATGAAGCCCTCATTTTTGACCGTGAAAAAGCACGGGGTTTTAGACTAAACATTGCCGCGGGAACAGCGGTCCGTTTTGAACCAGGTCAATCGCGCGAGGTCGAGTTGGTGGCACTGACGGGTGACCGCGTTGTTTATGGATTTCAAGCCAAAGTCAGTGGCCAATTGGATTAGGAGATCAGAATGTCTGTTATTGATCGCACCGCGTATGCAGAAATGTTTGGTCCAACCACAGGAGACCGTGTTCGCTTAGCGGATACCGAGCTCTGGTTAGAGGTCGAGAAGGATTACACGACCTATGGTGAGGAGGTTAAGTTTGGTGGCGGTAAGGTTATCCGTGATGGTATGGGTCAGAGCCAAGCCTGCCGTATTGATACACCGGATCTGGTCATTACCAATGCATTGATTCTTGATCACTGGGGGATAGTAAAAGCCGATGTTGCCGTTCGCGATGGTCGTATCTTTGCGATTGGTAAAGCCGGTAATCCTGATATCCAACCTAATGTTGATATTGTCGTTGGTCCCAGCACAGAAGTGATTGCCGGTGAAGGCAGCATTCTAACGGCTGGCGGGATTGATGCTCACATTCACTTTATCTGTCCGCAGCAGGTTGATGAAGCGCTCTGCTCAGGCGTCACCACGATGATCGGTGGTGGCACAGGCCCAGCCACAGGTACCAATGCAACCACCTGTACACCAGGTGCATGGAACATTGCCCGAATGCTGGAAGCAGTAGACTCATTACCAATGAACTTCGGTTTCTTAGGTAAGGGTAACGCTAGTCTTCCCGAGCCGTTAATCGAACAGGTTGAAGCGGGTGCTATCGGGCTTAAATTGCATGAAGATTGGGGCACTACGCCCGCTTCAATCGATAACTGCCTGAGCGTTGCAGAGAAATACGATGTTCAGGTAGCGATTCACACTGACACATTAAATGAATCAGGCTTTGTCGAAGCGACACTGGATGCGATCGGTGACCGTGTGATTCACACCTACCACACAGAGGGAGCGGGTGGTGGTCACGCACCGGATATCATTAAGGCAGCAGGCCTTAAAAATGTGCTGCCTTCGTCAACCAATCCAACACGTCCTTACACCATTAATACGGTGGATGAGCACCTCGACATGCTGATGGTTTGTCACCATCTAGATCCCAGTATTGCTGAGGATGTCGCCTTTGCAGAGTCACGTATTCGTCGCGAAACCATCGCCGCAGAGGATATCCTTCACGATCTTGGCGCTTTTTCGATGATCTCATCGGATTCACAAGCGATGGGTCGAGTTGGGGAGGTTGTCATTCGTACCTGGCAGACTGCGCATAAGATGAAAGTACAGAGAGGCCCTTTAGAGGCGGACTCTGAGCGCAACGATAACCATCGTTTGAAACGCTACATTGCTAAATACACCATTAACCCGGCCATCGCCCATGGAATTTCACACGAAGTGGGGTCAATTGAGGTCGGTAAACTGGCCGATCTTGTGTTGTGGAAACCCGCTTTCTTTGGCACTAAACCCAGTCTGGTGTTGAAGGCGGGTATGATCGCGACGGCTCCTATGGGCGATCCTAATGCATCCATTCCAACGCCTCAGCCTGTTCACTATCGTCCAATGTTTGCCAGCATTGGTAAAGCGGCTCAAAGCACGTCAATGACCTTCCTATCTCAAGCAGCTGTTGCTGCTGGAGTGGCTGAAGAGCTTGGTCTGCAGTCGATGATTGGAGTAGTGAAAGGGTGCAGAACCGCCACCAAAGATCAGATGGTTCATAACGATTGGCAGCCCGATATTCAGGTGGATCCTCAAACCTATGAGGTCACAGCAGATGGCATGACGTTGACCTGTGACCCGGCCGAAATATTGCCGATGGCGCAGCGCTATTTCCTATTTTAAGTAAGACAGTAACGAGATGATTAAACTGAATAAAAAGCTGGAGTCCCATTCAGCTGAAACCGATCTGACGCTTGAGTTAACCATTGATCAGCGCATACGTAGCCGTCTGAGAGTGACGCTCTCAAATGGTACAGAGGCCGGTTTGGATCTACCACGCGGGGAGATACTTCGTGGGGGCGAACAGTTAACGAATGATGATGGGGTAGTTGTGACAGTGCAAGCCGCGGCTGAACCTCTGTCAGTGGTTAGAACCAGTGACCCACTTCTAAAATCACGTATCTGTTACCACCTGGGTAACCGACACGTGCCGCTTGAGATCAATGATGAGTATGTTAGCTACCAACATGACCATGTGTTGGACGACATGGTGGTTGGATTGGGTGGTGCAGTGACCTGTGAGTCACTGCCGTTTGAACCTGAGGCTGGCGCCTATGGTGGTTCTAGTCACGGACACTCGCACAGCCATTCACACAGTCATGCAGATCATCAACATTCACATTAATTCTTTATAGATTAAGTATTTAACAGGAATCTAATATAATGAACATTAAATTATTGTCGCTTCTTATGATCGCCCCAACTGCGGCCTTTGCTCATACCGGTGATCACTCTAATTTGACTTCAGCTTTGGGGCATGCCTTCTCCTCAGTTGAGCATGCAGCACTCTCTTTGGCCGTTGTTGGCTCCATCGCAGCAACACTGGCCCTAGCGACCCGTATAAAGACCAAAGCACAGGCGCAACGTGCTAAGTGATCTTCGTCTTTTTCAGCTGATCAGTCCGTCACTGCCGGTCGGTGCATTCACCTACTCGCAAGGGTTGGAGTTGGCGGTTGAAGCGGGCTGGGTAGACTCTCAAGAGCGATTTGAAGCCTGGTTAACAGAACAGTTAAATCACTCCCTAACGACACTTGAGCTACCGATGCTGGATCGAATGCTTAACGCCTTAGATGAAGCCGATGCACAGGCATTTAACCAACTGACAAAAGAGTTGATCGCTTGGCGCGAAACTAAAGAGCTTCGTCTTGAAGAGAGACAGCGTGGGGCGGCGTTAGCGCGCCTGCTTCCTCAGTTGGATGTAAACCTAGAAGGTCTCTTGTTGGAGGCCTGCCAGCGAACACAATTAGCAGGTATCGCGATTGCCGCGCATCAATGGCAAATCCCTCGGGATAAACTGTTTGCTGGTTACCTTTGGAGCTGGCTAGAGAATGCCGTTATGGCTGGCGTTAAGCTGATTCCACTCGGTCAGACACAAGGCCAGCAGACGCTACAACGAATGGCCTATTCAATAGAGCAGTCAGTTGAACATTCCAAAGGGGTATTAAACCCCAGTAGCGTGACGCCAGCATTAGCGATTGCAAGCAGTCGACACGAAACACAATACACACGATTATTTAGATCTTAGGAGCAGTCATGAGTGACTATAAATCCCCACTTCGAATTGGTGTAGGTGGTCCAGTAGGTTCAGGTAAAACAGCACTACTCGAGGCGTTGTGTAAAGCGATGCGAGATCACTACAACCTTGCCGTTGTGACCAACGATATCTACACCCAAGAGGATGCAAAGATTTTGACTCGCGCTGAAGCGCTAGAGCCTGATCGCATCATTGGTGTGGAAACGGGTGGTTGCCCGCATACCGCTATTCGTGAAGATGCCTCAATGAATCTAGCGGCAGTTGAAGAGCTGGCTAAACGACATAAAACGCTGGATCTTGTCTTTGTTGAGTCTGGTGGTGATAACCTCAGTGCAACCTTCAGTCCAGAGTTGGCGGATCTTACGATCTACGTCATCGATGTGGCAGAGGGCGAAAAGATTCCTCGTAAAGGTGGACCGGGAATCACTAAATCGGATCTGTTGGTGATCAACAAAATCGATTTGGCACCTTACGTCGGTGCTGATCTCTCGGTAATGGAGTCAGATACCAATCGAATGCGCCCCGAGAAACCTTGGGTCTTCACCAATCTAAAAGAGGGTAAAGGGCTGCAAGATATCATCGACTTCATCGTGCATCAGGGGATGTTGGATAGTTAATTGAAGCAGCGAGGCGATTTCTATCAGTAAACATCGCGGCCTTTATAAGACCGCTCCAACGGTTCGCGCGCCGAGTTGGTGTTGGAGCCTTATCAAAGATGAGGCGATTTCTATCAGTAAACATCGCGGCCTTTATAAGACCGCTCCAACGGTTCGTTCGCCGAGTTGGTGTTGGCGCCTTATCGAAGATGAGGCGATGGCCACCAGCTCGGTAGCATCGCCTGTATCTCAGGCGATGCAAATCGAGGATCAATCAGCGTCAGCGTTCCTCGATCCTCAGCCGTGCGTATCAAACGCCCACAAGCTTGAATTACCTTTTGCAAACCTGGGTAAAGGTAGGTGTACTCATATCCCTTTCCGAAACGCTCATCAAAACTGTTTCGCATCAGATCATGAAACTCATCAAAGGGCGGTAGCCCCAAGGTGGCAACCGTTACGCCAATCAGTCGATCTCCTGGAAGATCGACCCCTTCCGAAAAAAGACCACCCAGTACAGCCAAACCCAGTTTTCGACTCGTTGGTGAAAAAGCATCTAAAAAGTCCTGTCGCTCGGCATTGGACATGGCCTGCCTTTGCGGATGCAGATCAATATCTGGGTCCATCTCAGCAACAGCCTTTTCAATCTCGTTTAGATAACTAAAGCTGGAGGAGAAGAAGAGGTGGTTGCCTGGATTTTGGTGATACAGCTCCACCAGTAACTCTGCGATAGGTTGTATCGAACGCGCTCTGAATTGATAACGAGTATCGATATCTCTGCGAAGGGTTAATCGGATCTGGTCAGGTTCAAAGGGTGAAGGCAGCGACCCTGATACGGGTTCATTTAGACCAAGCAGTTGTTGGTAGTAGTCAAACGGCTTTAGCGTGGCAGAGAACATCGTCAAGCTGTGAAGAGATTGCCAGCGCTCAACTAGGAATAGCGATGGATCCATATTGAGTATGGCTAACTCGCCTCTGCCTCTACGGCGTTTCTCTACTCGGGCAATGGAGTGCTCGCCAAACTGTTCAGCCAACTTTAAATAGGCCGAAGAGGCAAAGAGTAGATTTTGCAGCTCCATGCTTGATGGGTCCATGGCCAGCTCTTCACCGATGACTGAGCAGAGTTTCTGCAGTGCATTCTCTAATGTCTCTGGTAGGTAGTTAATAAATTCTTGTTCACCTGTTCGATCACTAAACAGCTGTTGCCACGCGCGTTGCACAGAATCCAAGGCGCGTTGTAAATCCTGATTGTTAGTATCAAAACGATAATCAATCTGGCGAAGTTCCAGCGAGTAGAGGTCGCGACAGCGGCTGATCAAATTGTGAGACTCATCCACCAGTGCCGAGACCTTTCGCTCATCTTGTACAAGGTAGCCATACAAAATAGCACTAGGTGCTAGAAATTGATTGATATCAGCCACCACAATATCCGCCCAACGCGCCAATTCTTGCCCTAAAAAGTAGGGGCAGAGGGAGTGCTGCTTGGCGAGCCTTTGCAGAGCGGTCTGATCAAAGGTCTGTTGTTGTTTTGTAAACGCTTCATCACGAGCAGCCGGTAGGCGATCAAAAAAGCCTTTTGCCAGTGGGCAGCTATCGCCCTGGCAGAGCTTGTCTGGCTCGATGCAGCCTGCCTCTTTTGAGGTCATCTCTACAAGCGAGAGCGGAATGGGTGAGTCGCTTTGAATTAACTCAAAGGCATCCAGTGCCACTCTACGGGCTGTATTTCGGGTTGTCAGATAGTAGAGGCTGTCCAACGACTCGGTCTGAAGCGCCTTAATCGCTGGAAACAGGGTGCCCAAGGTTTTTCCTGAGCCAGTGGGTGCCTCTATAAGTAGTTGTTTAGCTCTGTTGTTCGCTTTGTAGACGGCTTCAGCCAGCTCCCGTTGCCCTTTTCTGAAATGGGGAAAAGGGAAAACGAGCGACGCAATATGGCTTTGCCGAGCCGCTCGGTGTTGATCGAGAGTGCTCTGCCAGGTTTGATAGTGAGTCACTCGTTGTTTGAGCTCTTCGATCAGCTCTGCAGCATTCACAGTAAAGTCGAAGTGTGTAACTTCGTCGGAAGCGATCTCCAAGTAGCTCAATCTTAGATGGATCTCATGCAGTGATTCACTCATGCATAGCATGGCACCATAGCTACGAAGTTGTGCCAGATGAAGCTGTCGCTGTCCCGTTGACTGGCGTTCAAGATCCCCTCGGTGTGTCTTTATCTCTTCAACACGATTCTGGCTAGGGTCCCAACCATCGGCTCTGCCTTTTAGGTGGAAATCTTTGATATCCACAGCCACAGGGAACTCTGGGATATAGCTCTTGGGACGACGCATTTGCAGTCGTTTATGCCCCTGTATTCCCTCCAGTGCTGTGGGGGCCGGCGTATATCTTAGATCGATATCACCAGATCGATCACAAAACTCACATAGGGTGCGAACGGAGAGGGCTCTCATTCGGGGTGGCTCCACTCGATCCAGTAGACGGAGCAGGGGATGTCATGACGAACAAAAAAATCGAGCCAGAGTTTTTGGTTGTCTTGAATGCGATCGCCTGGCCCCTTCACTTCGATCAGTTCATAACTCTCGTCGTCACTGTTAAATCGAATCAGATCAGGGAAACCACTGCGATGCGTTCGAATGTCCATCAAAAGTCGTTCAAAAATCCTTTTTAAATGCTCTGCAGGGATAAAATTTAATGCCCGCTCTACAAGCTCCTCTGTCAGTACAGACCAATGGATGAAGCTGTTTGTTATACCCTGTTTCTCTCTGAATCGTTGCCGAATGGTTTCACGATACTGGCCCGTTTCGATTTGAGTCATCGCCTCGGCAATAAGAGGGTAGCGTCTCTCTTTGAAGTGACTTCGGTAGAGGTCGGCTGGGCGGGATTGGAAGGGGTTAAAAAAAGCGCCTGGAACCGGGGCATAGATCACATCCCAGAAGAGCAGGCCAAAGAGTCCATTGATTAAGTGGTTTTCGACGTAATGGCCGTGCGAGTTTTCGCTCGTTAAGTGCTCTGCAACCTGTCGTTCAACGGATACCCCCTCTATTTGATCCAGGGTTAATCTCTGTTGAGGCGGGGCTAGGAGTGCAGACGCACTGTACTCAACGCCCAGTTTTTTACTGCTACGTTTTAACAGACGCTGGTAGGCAAGTTGAGTTAACGGAGTAGGATTGTCCTGTTGAAATAGCCGTGTCCGCTCATGACACTCTTCCAGTTTCCCTAAGCGCTCTAACAGGCGGAGTTCGCGTATGTGAGCATCTTGAATACTCAGTTGCTGATAGACCCTTAGCGCCTCTGTTTGATCCTCGCGCTCCAACTCTCTCGCCAATAGATAGAGGACGCGATCTTTGCGACCTGCCAGCCAACTGCTTATCGGTTCGATTCTTTGGGTGGCTAGGACTCTCTCTTCAATCGATAAGAGACTATCGCCGGTCAACAGATGCTCTAATTCGATGTATTGATCAAGGTCCTCTCTGCGATGAAACGCTCGACTCTCTAGGCTAAGTTCAACGGGCTCATATTTGAAGTAACCTAGCTCCGTAACGACAAATTCACTCCAGCTTTGATGCAGGTTGCCAAAAAACATCAACTTGAGACGCTCAAACAGCGGATCACACAAAAGATGGAGAGTATCACCAAGCACAGGTAGATGCTGGTGAAGGGGAAGGGGGGCAGTGCTACTCCTTTGCAGTGAGTCATACAGGGTCTGTTTTGAACTGCTTTTACTCAATGGCTTTGAGCTCAGTTGGTTGTGAAGCATCAACAACTCTTGCCGATTAAGCAGTTTGAAACACTCTTGAACGGATAGCGGTTGGTTGAGTGCTATCAGTTTGGCACTTACTAATGAATCAATTAGCGCTTCAGTTGGCTCTATGATCTCTTGGTAGTGATCGATGTGGCGCATCAAAAATTGAGATTGGCTGCGCATCACCATTCTTATTAACAGTGCCTTCGCTGGCTCGCTCAATGACTGAAATTGAGACAGTCTATCTAACTCTTCTTCTGTAAGAAGATCCTGATAAACCTTAACGACCCAGCCGATTAGTGTCTGTGCATTTTGTAGGTAATAGAGAGGGTTGGTTAACTCGGCTGAAGTGATTGAATGGGTCATCTTAATGAGCTTATCTCTAAACCGAAAAGGCTACAAAGTAGAAAGAAAAAAACCAAAACATTGGTTTCATTATGCCAGAAATGGACTACTCTTAAATGAGGACAAATCCCTTTTCTATCGGAAGTTATAAATGCAGTTCTCTCTTGGTAGCAATCTATTCATCAATGTCTTTTTACGATTATTAATTGTTCTGTTAGTTCCAATAGGGCTATACAGTTACACGATTATTGAGACTGAGACAGCGCGTTACGACAGTGAACGTCAAGTTACTGATGACCTGCTTGAATCCGTTGGGGTCGTTATCCAAGAGGATCTTGATTTTCTATCACAAGATTTAGAGACGTTGATCAACTCCAAAGAGATCATAGAGTACACCAATAACCCCAGCGAAGAGGCTAGACAAGGTGTTGAAAACTACTTCGCGCTTCTTTCAACGGTCAGTCGACGTTACGATCAGGTTCGAATCCTCTCAAATCTTGGGTATGAAACCGTTCGAGTGAACTACTCTTCAGGCGAGGCTGTCATCACTCCCACTGAACTTCTGCAAGACAAATCCAACCGTTACTATTTTTTCGAAGCGTTAAACCTAGGTCCGAATGAGAGTTATGCATCACAGCTTGACCTGAATGTTGAGAATGGTCAGATAGAACAGCCCCATAAACCGATGATTCGTTTAAGTCACAAACTGATAAACGATGCCGGCGATCTGGTGGGTGTATTAATACTGAACTATCTAGCTGAGAACATTCTGCATGAGATGGATGTGGCAGCAACGCTCCCAGGGAATATTGAGTTGGTTGATGATGAGGGCTACTGGATCTTTGATGAGACAGGTCAATTTAATTGGAGTCGCCAACTCGGGGGGCAAAGCAGTTTTGCCGATACTCACCAGGCGATCTGGTACTCACTCAAAGCCACTAACGATAACCAGGTCAATAAAATAGAGGAAGCCTCGGTGTTAAGGCTTCAATACCCACGTTCTATCGGAAGTCTGGTCGTTGAATCACCCCGATCACTTTATCTTATCTCCGAGTTTGAGCCCCTCAACCTTCCGAAGCTGGTACAAAAGGAGTTGCTACAACCCATTCCCATTGGCGTTGGACTAACTCTGGCGTTATTGAGCCTGTTATGGAGCCGTGCAGCCGTTAAAGAGTTGATTGCAGAAAATACTTTAAAAAAAGAGTCTGCGATACGTGAAAAAATCATCAGTAACTCACTGATCCCGACCATTTTGATCACCGATAAAGGACTGATTGTTGAGTTTAACCAGGCGGCCGAGAAGCTCTTTGGCTATACACACTCAGAGGTGCTCAATCAAAACGTCAAAATGCTGATGCCGGATCCTATGAGGTCACATCACGATGGCTATTTAGACAGCTATAAAAGAACCGGCGTTAAACATGTAGTCGAAAGCTCGCGAAAAAGTTTTGCACTGACGAAAGAGGGTCAGACCTTCCCAGTCGAAATTGCCGTGACTCAGGTCTGGATTGGTGAGAAACCCTATTTTGTCGGTAACCTGCGTGATTTGACGGCTGAGTATGAACTGGAAAGCCAAGCTCAAGCCTATCGAGAAGAGCTAGAGCAAGCTGTAGAACAGCGCACAATGGAATTGGCTGCAACGAACGAAGAGCTGATCAGTCGTTCACAAGAGGCGGAAAGGCTCGCCTCGGTTAAGAGTGAATTTTTAACCAATATGAGTCACGAAATTCGTACCCCTCTAAACTCAATTATTGCCATGTCACAGATGCTGCAGCGCAAAGGCAGTGAGTTAGATGCTGAACACATTGGTGCTCGATTAATGGCCGCAGGACAATCCCTACTTGCGGTGATTAATGACATTTTGGACTACTCAAAACTGGGTGTTCATAAGCTGGATTTGTCGCCCAGTAGTTTTGATTTAGAAAAATTGGTTAACAACTTGTCGGCGATCATGCACAGCGCTGCACTGAATAAACCGCAGGTTGAGTTGGTGATTAACAATGCCACCCATCTGGAAAATCAGGTAGTCGGTGATGAAGTTCGCATTCAACAGGTCTTAGTGAATCTCATCGGCAATGCGATTAAGTTTACTGAGTCGGGTTACGTCAAATTAGAGATCATTACGCTCAGTAAAACGGCCGATTCTGTTGAGCTTCTTTTCTCGGTCAAAGACAGTGGTATTGGCATCGCCAAAGAGAATTTGAATCTGATATTCGAAGCTTTCGAACAGGGCGAGGCAGGCACCCATTCAAAATTTGGGGGGAGTGGTTTAGGGCTCTCAATCAGTCAATCACTCCTTAACTTGATGGGATCTACGCTGAAAGTTGAGAGCCAGCAGGGTAAGGGCAGTGCTTTCTCATTTATGCTAACCATGCCTTTGGGTGATGCGTCCGTTAGACACCAGAGCCGCTCACTGGATGTATTAATCGCAGACGATCATGAGGTGGCGCGTGAAGCGATTCGATCCATTGTCGACTCGATTGGCTGGCGCTCTGAAGTGGTCAATGGTGGCGCTATGGTCATTGATAAAGTGATCAAGGAGTCAGAAATTAAAGATATCATCCTGTTAGATTGGGATATGCCGGATGTGGATGGATTAACGGTTGCGAAGCAGTTGAAAACTCATTTGCCTAGCGATAAAACGCCAATCATCGTCATGGTGACCGCTTACGGAATGGATCAAGTTAAAAGCTCATCTGACAGTCAATACGTGGATCTAATTCTTGAAAAACCGATCACAGCATCAGATCTATACGATGCCTACCAAAAAACGATTCAACCGAACGCAATTCAATACAAAGATCATGCGGCCCACTCGTTGCAAGACATACGACTGTTGGTAGTAGACGATAATGAATTTAACCGCGAGGTGGCGGTTCTATCGTTTGAATCAGAAGGGGCGACTGTTATTACCCTAAATGATGGGCAAGAGGCAGTAAATTGGCTGAAGAGTCATGCGTCTGAGGTCGATCTTATCTTAATGGATGTGCAGATGCCCATCATGGATGGTTATCAAGCAACAGAGGCTATCCGCAAAGAGTTGAAACTGGATATTCCAATTGTGGCTTTGACTGCGGGCGCTTTTGAACAGCATAAGCAGGCAGCTCTGGATTCTGGAATGAACGACTTTATCGCTAAACCTTTTGATATCGATAGGTCGATCGAAGTTATTAACAAATGGGTGTCAAATGTATCAAAGGTCGATGAGCTTTCAATAGAGGCTGCAAACATCGCTACAGAACAATCAAAGGATGCTGAAGAGTTTGATTCTGAATTTTTCAACCGAGAGCAGGCACTCTCATACTGGAAAACAGAGGCCAAGCTGAAGAGCTATTTGGTTAGGTTTAAATCGGAATATCAATCGGTTGACGAACAGCTAAAAACACTGGACCCTGTTGCAGCTGAACAGTTAGCACACAAGTTAAAAGGGGGGGCAGCGGTACTGGGTTTACCAGCAATCAGTCACAAGGCTAAAGCGTTGATGGATGTCTACAACTCACCAAGCCTTGGAGATGTTGATCTTTTAATCGATGAACTAAAAACGATACTCGATGAAACTTGGCGTTTCATCGATCAGTATACCGAGTAACTCTCAACCCATTCCTAAGGTACAATCATCGTTACGAATTAAACGATCCGGTAGCGATCGTGCCTTAGTAACAGGGATGAAACCTTGGAAAAACTCAAATTAGAACCGACCAAGCACACACTGTTTGAAGATCTACAGGCCATAGTGACGGGTACCCTTGCGGTTGCAATGGGTGTTCTATTTCTTAAAGAGGCGGGCTTATTAACAGGAGGAACTACGGGGTTAGCGATCTTAATTCACTACTCAACCGGTTTTAATTTTGGGTTGACACTGTTTCTAACCAATCTGCCATTTTACCTGCTGGCCATCGTTCAGATGGGGTGGGCTTTCACCTTAAAAACCATGCTCTCTGTTGCACTGGTCTCCTTACTGACAGAATTGGTTCCAAACTGGTTGGTCATAGAGGGAATCGATCCTCTATTTGCCAGTATCGGTGGCGGCCTCCTAATTGGAATTGGCCTTCTGATAGTCTTCAGACACCAAGCCAGCTTGGGTGGATTGAATGTTCTCGTGCTCTTCATTCAAGAACGCTACGGTATTCGTGCTGGTAAATTACAGATGGTACTGGATTCACTGATCGTGATTGCTGGTGTGTGGTTAGTCACCCCTTGGCTTTTGGCGGTCTCTGTACTCGGCGCCATCGTATTGAATTTCGTCCTGACCACCAATCATAAACCGGGCCGCTACACAGGTTTTTAGGAGTCATAATGAATCGTCGTTGTCCTGTCTGCCAAACGTCCCTTAGAGGGCCTGAGTACTCACGAAAGCGCCAATCCTACCTAACAGCATTTGACTGTCCATCCTGTGAAACGCCGCTTAAGCTGGCCAATGATGTTTACTTATGGGTGTTGCTAGCCTTTCAAGTTCTGCCAATCTCCATTTTGTCAGAACAGCTCACTGAAACTCGCTTAGCAGATACTCTCATGACCGGCTCAGGTCTTTTGACTCTAATCGGAGTGATAGGTGTCGTTGTTCGGTTTCGTTACGTGAAAGCCTAGAGTAATTGGGTTGCAATTAACCTATTGATGATTTCTATTAGAGGTTAGGCTTTAATCTCCTTGATTGATCCCTTTTGTCTTTTTTTAAGTAAGTTTTAATGCTTTTCAATAAACCGGAGAAAACAATGCAAAAGAAACTGGTTACTGCAATTGCCCTGACAATGGGTGCAACCTTATCACTTGAAGCCTTTGCGACTGAATGGAATGTCAGTCTTTGGGGTAAGCGTCGCGCCTTCACTGAGCACGTCGAAAAACTGGCGGAGTTGGTTGAACAGAAAACCGATGGTCAGTTCAAACTGAATCTATCTTACGGTGGTCTATCAAAGAACAAAGAGAACCTTGATGGTATCTCTATTGGTGCTTTCGAAATGGCGCAGTTCTGTGCCGGTTACCACCCAGACAAAAACCCATCAATTACAGTAATGGAACTTCCATTCCTAGGTGTCAGTTCGCTTCGCCAAGAGGCTGACATCTCTATGGCTGTCTACAACCATCCAGCCGCCAAGAAAGATCTAGATCGCTGGAATGCTACGCTTCTAATGCCATCTCCACTGCCGCAGTACAATATCCTTGGTAAAGGCGAAGCGCCAAGTACGCTTAAAGACTTTGAGGGCCTAGCCGTGCGTGCAACAGGTGGTATCGGTGCTGCGATGCGTGAAGTAGGTGCGGTTCCAAGTTCTATGTCGGCTTCTGAAGTTCGTCAGGCATTGGATAGCGGTGTCATCTCTGCAGCCTCTTTTGCTCCTCACGCTCACATGTCATTCGGTACAGTGGAAGTGGGTGAGTGGTGGACGACCAACCTAAACCCAGGATCAGTAAACTGTCCTGTTGTTGTCAATTCAGACGCACTTGCGGATCTGTCTGAAGAACACCGTGAAGCGCTTCTCAGCTCTGTTGACGAGTCACTGGATCACTACATCAGCTTCTATGAGAATAAAACGATGGCACGTTGGTGGCCAACGCTTGAAGAGCGTGGCATCAAGCAAGTTAGCTTCTCAGATGATGCTCTTGCTGCCTTCCGTGAGCGCGTAGCGGCGCCTGCTGCAAAAGCTTGGTTAGCTGACATGCAAGCTAAAGGTGTTGATGGTCAAGCGCTGCTTGATCTTGTTGAATCTGAATTGGCTAAGTAATTAGCGGTTCGCAGGGGGCTTTTGCCCCCTTTTTTATTGTTGGAGAGAGTATGTCTGGTAGCGCTTCCGTTTTAACAGATAACTCACTGCTCAGTCGAATCGACCAGCGTCTTTACAAACTAGAGACGGGGTTGGCTCTTTTGGGCGGTTTTACCGTGTTGGGTCTGATCATTCTAGCGGTTGTGTCCGTTGCAGGGCGTAACCTGTTTAGCCAGCCCATACCGGGTTACATTGACTGGATTGAACAGTTCATGCCTCTGATTGCCTTTATGGGTATTGCATACACTCAACGTGATGGCGGCCATATACGCATGGATATGCTGGTTAATCAGTTGAAAGGTCGGGTTTTGTGGTTCGTAGAAGCCTTAACGACTCTCATTATCCTTCTGTTAGTTATTTTATTGATTTGGGGTTCATGGTCCCATTTTGAACGCAGTTTCGATTTCTCTGCGCCTCTTTGGTCTAGGGATTCTACGATCGATATAGGCTTGCCTCTTTGGCCCGCTAAGTTACTAGCCCCCATTGCGCTCTCTGTGCTCTCTATTCGTTTGGTACTGCAAATATGGGGTTTTGCTAGAGCCTTCGTTTTAAATCAAACCTCTCCCGTCGCTGTGCCTTTGACTGAAGATATTGAAACACAGGCTCGCAAAGAGGCGGATCAGCTAGAAGAGATGGGAGGTCAATGAGATGACCAGTATTGAGATTGGTATCGTCGTTACCGGAGGTTTGTTGCTCGCTGTCGTTTTTGGCATGCGTGTTGCCTTTGCTTCAGCCGTTGCAGGTATGATTGGTTTGATTTGGATCTTTTGGGCGAAAAAGTCGTTTGACCCAGAGGACTTCACTTGGGCGTTAGGTGTGGCCGCTAAGACAGCAGGGCAGGTGCCTCACTCTAAAATCTCCAGTCAGGCGCTTTCCCTTATACCGACCTTTATTTTGATAGGTTATTTAGCCTATTACGCGGGTTTGACAAAGTCGTTGTTTGAAGCTGCAAAGCGTTGGGTAGGTTGGATGCCTGGTGGTATGGCCGTTGCAACGGTGTTTTCAACGGCGGGTTTCTCTGCGGTATCGGGAGCCAGTGTGGCAACCTCAGCTGTCTTTTCCCGTATAGCCATCCCCGAGATGTTAAAGCTGGGTTATGACAAGCGCTTTGCTGCAGGTGTCGTTGCAGCCGGCGGTACTTTGGCTTCGTTAATTCCGCCCAGTGCGATTTTGGTTATCTATGCCATCATTGTTGAGCAGGATGTTGGACAGCTGCTGTTAGCCGGCTTTTTGCCGGGCGCGGTCTCTGCACTGATCTATGTGGCTCTGATTGTTGGTATGGCTCTTTTGATTCCTAAACTCGGTCCACCGATTAAAGGTTACAGTTGGAAGGAGAAACTTAAATCGCTACCACCTGCACTGCCGATTGTTGCAGTCGTTGCGGTGATTATTCTTTTCACCTACAACCCATTTGGTGAATCTTTGGGTACCCCGACTGAGGGCGGTGCGATTGGTGCTTTTATTGTGTTGGTGATGGCGATTGCTAATGGCATGACCTTTAAACAATTGACCAAAGCGATCTTAGATACAGCCAAACTCTCGGTCATGATGTTCACCATTATCTGGGGTGTGTTGATCTACGTTCGATTCCTAGGTTTTGCTGACCTCCCTTCGGCGTTCTCTGATTGGATTAATTCACTCGATCAGTCACCTTTCCTAACCTTGGCGCTGATTCTGTTGGCTTATGCGGTATTGGGTATGTTTATGGACGCGATTGGCATGATGTTGCTAACGTTGCCTATCGTCTATCCAACTGTCATGGCACTGAACGGTGGTGAGGCCGTATCAGCAGCAGACAGTGTGTTTGGTATGTCAGGGCCAATGTGCGCGATCTGGTTTGGCATATTGGTGGTTAAGATGGCGGAGTTCTGTTTGATCACACCACCGATAGGCCTCAATTGCTTTGTCGTTGCTGGAGTTCGGGATGACTTGAGTGTTCAGGATGTCTTTAGAGGGGTAACACCTTTCTTCATAGCGGACGCCTTTACGATTGCAGTTCTATTTATGTTTCCATCCATTGTACTTTGGTTACCTTCTTTGGCTGCTGGTTAAGCAAAGTCCCCCACTAAAAGAGCCGCACCTGTGGCTCTTTTTATTTTTATTACGTAATTTATTTAAAATCTTCTTGTTTGATCGATGCTTCCACACTAAAATGTAATTAAATTACATATAAGAACGCCTTTAGGTGCAGAGGAGTGGGAAGTGGTACATCCTAAGTTAGCTGAAGTTACTGAACGTATAGTTGAAAGGAGCCGTGCTTCACGTGCTGACTACGTCGCTCGTATGGAGGCCGCAAAAAGCTCTAAAGTAACTCGCTCTACACTCGCTTGTGGCAACCTTGCTCATGGCTTTGCCGCCTGTGGTGAGCAAGATAAAAACACCCTAAAGATGATGGAGAGTGCCAACGTCGGCATTATCTCTGCCTACAACGACATGGTTTCGGCGCATCAGCCTTTCCAACACTTTCCTGAACTGATTAAACAAGCGGTCAATGGCATGGGTGGCGTTGCGCAGGTGGCAGGTGCTGTACCTGCAATGTGTGATGGCGTGACTCAGGGTCAAGATGGCATGGAGTTGAGTCTATTCAGTCGCGATACCATCGCCATGGCTACGGCGGTTGGTCTATCACACAACATGTTTGATGCTGCTCTTTGCTTAGGGGTGTGTGACAAGATTGTACCGGGGCTGTTGATTGGTGCGCTTAGCTTTGGCCATCTTCCTGTTATTTTTGTACCGGCAGGCCCAATGCCAAGTGGTTTGCCTAACAAAGAGAAAGCGCGTATTCGTCAGGAGTATGCAGAGGGTAAGGTGGGTCGAGATGCACTATTACAGTGTGAATCAGACTCTTACCACAGTGCAGGCACCTGTACATTCTATGGTACAGCGAACTCAAACCAGCTATTGATGGAGGCGATGGGTCTTCATCTGCCAGGTTCATCATTCATCAACCCTTACACACCGCTCCGTGACGAACTGACGAAAGCAGCAGCGGAGCAGGTCTGTCGTATTACCTCTTTGGGTTCTGATTATCGTCCGCTCTATCAGGTGATTGATGAGAAGGCGATTGTAAACGGTATTGTGGCGTTACTGGCTACCGGTGGATCTACCAACCACACCATGCACATCATTGCGATGGCTCGTGCAGCCGGTGTCATTGTGAACTGGGACGATATGTCTGATCTATCTGATGTAGTGCCTCTATTAACCCGTATCTATCCCAACGGCTCTGCTGATATCAACCACTTCCAAGCGGCCGGTGGCATGTCTCTTCTATTCCGTGAGCTGCTTAGTGCAGGTCTGTTGCACGAGGATGTTCTGACAGTGACGGGTAATGGCCTAAAAGACTACACCCAAGAGCCTTTCCTAGAAGAGGGTAAATTGGTTTGGCGATCAGGCCCTGAAGCCTCTTTGGATGCAGAGGTTATCTCAACTGCAAAAGCGCCGTTCTCCAATAACGGTGGGGTTAAAGTGATGCGCGGTAACCTTGGTCGCTCAGTGATTAAGGTTTCGGCAGTACCGACAGAGAATTACGTCGTGGAAGCGCCTGCTGTGGTGCTTCACGAGCAGGATGATCTTAAAGCCCTCTATGAAGCGGGTGAGCTCAATAAAGATTGTGTAGTGGTTGTTCGCTTCCAGGGGCCTGCGGCTATCGGTATGCCTGAACTGCACAAGCTGACGCCCTTCTTAGGATCTCTGCAAGACAAGGGGTACAAGGTTGCTCTGGTGACAGATGGCCGCATGTCAGGTGCATCTGGCAAGATTCCAGCGGCGATTCACCTAACACCAGAAGCTCTGCACGGTGGTGCTATTGCTAAGATCCAAGACGGTGACCTGATTCGTCTTGATGCGCATACCGGTGAGCTGACGCTGCTGGTTGATGAGGCTGAGTTGGCGGCACGTGAATGCGCGACTCAGGATCTATCGGCCCACCAGTTCGGTATGGGGCGTGAGATGTTTGCAGGCATGCGTTCTCTAGTATCAGGTGCGGAAGAGGGTGCCTCTATCTTCTTCGGAACTAAACAGTAAAAGGATTTCGAATAATGAGCATTAACGTTGATGCGTTGTTAACGACCTCTCCGGTCATGCCCGTTCTTGTCATTGAACGCGTGGAAGATGCTGTGCCCTTGGCAGAAGCATTAAAAGCGGGTGGTTTAAAGGTTCTTGAAGTGACCTTGCGCACCGATTCAGCGATTGAAGTGATCAAAGAGATTGCTGACAAAGTCGACGATGTCATTGTCGGTGCGGGCACGGTGACTAAACCGGAAGAGTTTCAACAGGTTCAAGAGGCTGGCGGCATGTTTGCCATTAGCCCTGGTGCAACTGATGCTCTGTTTAAGGCGGGCTTGGAATCTGATATGCCCTACCTACCAGCAATCAGCTCGGTTGCCGAGATGATGCGTGGTATGGAATTCGGTTTTGAGGCGTTCAAGTTCTTCCCAGCGGAAGCTGCGGGCGGACCTAAGATGCTTAAAGCGATTTCGGGTCCATTCCCACAGGTTCGTTTCTGCCCAACGGGTGGCATTAATGAAAACAACTTTACCGATTACTTGAGCCTGCCCAGCGTTAGCGTGGTTGGCGGTTCATGGGTAGTACCAACCGATCTGATCGATGCAAAAGATTGGGATGGTATTACCAAGCTAGCTTCAGACGCAGTGGCTAAGGCCTCTGCACTGTAGACCTCCTGTTTCCTAAAGGTCGTGGAAACTGAGTGCATCTGCACTCCCTTCGCCGCCCCATCCCGGGCGGCTTTTTTATGTCCAGGACGGACGGTATCCTGCGGTTCCAAGGATGGAAAGAAGCAGGGTATGTCCAGGACGGACGGTATCCTGCGGTTCCACGGATGGAAAGGAGCAGGCGTTGGAGCCTTATCGTAGATGAGGCGATTTTTCGAAAATCATCGCGGCCTTTGCAAGACCGCTCCAACATTTCGCATTGAGCTGTTGGAGCCTTATCGAAGATGAGGCGATTTTCCTCGCGGCCTTTTCAAGACCGCTCCAACATTTCGCATTGAGTTGTTGGAGCCTTATCGAAGATGAGGCGATTTTCCTCGCGGCCTTTGCAAGACCGCTCCGACATTTCGCATTGAGCTGTTGGAGCCTTATCGAAGATGAGGCGATTTTCCTCGCGGCCTTTTCAAGACCGCTCCAACATTTCGCATTGAGTTGTTGGAGCCTTATCGAAGATGAGTCGATTTTCCTCGCGGCCTTTGCAAGACCGCTCCAACATTTCGCATTGAGTTGTTGGAGCCTTATCGAAGATGAGTCGATTTTCCTCGCGGCCTTTGCAAGACCGCTCCAACATTTCGCATTGAGTTGTTGGAGCCTTATCGCAGATGAGGCGATTTTCCTCGCGGCCTTTGCAAGACCGCTCCAACATTTCGCATTGAGCTGTTGGAGTCTTATCGTAGATGAGGCGATCTAAGGTGACAGGCCTTCAGCCTGTCATCCGAGGGTCAACTTTATAGTCTATCTGGAAAACGCGGAAAGAGTGGATGTCAGGCTAAAGCCAGACACCAGTACTTTATCGAAGATGAGGCGATTTTTCGAAGAGCATCGCGGCCTTTGTAAGACCGCTCCAACATTTCGTAATAGTAGGAGCTAGCCTGAAAGGCGAAGCGATTATATTTTCTTTTTCGCTTCGCACTTTGGGCTAGCTCCTACGGGATATTCAGCTCCTACGCTGCGTAAATCCCTTGCCTTAGGGTAAAACTTTCACCCGGCTCGATGCGGACCTTATCTTCCATCGCATTGGCCGCTTCAATACACAAGAAGCCACGGTAGTTTTCGGCGCCTATATCCGCCATATTCTTGGCCGTCTCTTTTCCTGGGTTCCAAACCACTGTGGTACCGCTGTTCTGTTTGTAGATTCGCGTTTCTTGGTTCTTGTCATTCAAGATCAGGCAATTTGAATCGTCAAAATAGACTCTATCCGTTGGCTCTTTTAGATCGACTGAATCTCTATCTTCCGTTGCACGTGCGAAATCTTTTAGCTTATCGGCATACTCCAGACCCCTCAGACCAGCGATACGGGCATTGTCTAGATCAGAGATAGGGAGGTAGGTATGCAGTGCCTGTGTGATCTCTATGGGTTGATTGCCAAGATTGGTAGTAATTAGTTCAACGCTGAGTTTGTCTGTCAGAGTGACCTTTATCGCTAGGCTGCAGTCGTATGGGAATAGGGGATTCGCAACGCTGTTCTCAAGTCCGAGCGTGACAGAGGCAAACTCCTCATGATCTTGTGCATCAACCAGAGTCCAGATTGATGTGCGCGCAAAGCCGTGGGCTGGTTTGCTCTCATCGCTTGGGTGTGCACCAAACCAAGGCCAACAGACTGGAATGCCACCGCGTATCGACTTGCCCGCCTCTAAGTTGGCTTTAGGGCTCATCCAGAGTCGCTCCTCGCCATTAGATTGATAGCTTAGTATGTGCCCTCCTGAAAGGGAGATGATGGCAAGGTCACTTTTGAAAGTCAGTTGAACAGCGTCTAGCTGCTCTTTGAAACGGGTGATATCGATGCTCATATTGGATTACGTATAAAAATTACAAAAAAGTTAACAGTCTGTTAAGTGTATCAGTTTCAACGAAAATAGTAGGTTTTACTGCTCTAATCACCAAATTGAAGGGGCTATAGTGCATTTAAATATAAAATTAGCTCATCACTTTTGTAGATCATTTGCTACAAAATGTACTAAAATTACATAAATTTTTTACATTTACTCTTTCCACCTCCAAAGGAGTGTAGCTCATGAACGATGCAATGCATCAAGCCTGTGATTTTGTTCTGTTCGGTGCCAAGGGTGACCTGGCAATGCGTAAGCTATTTCCTGCGCTATTCCAGCTCGACAAAGCGAAGCTACTGAACCCTGAGTCTAAGATCATCGGCGTTGCACGTGCGGATTGGGACCAGGCTGCCTTTGTTGAAGCGGTGGAAGCGACACTGGTTCGATTTTTAGCGCCTGGTGAGATGAGCTCTGAAGAGTGGCAACGTTTCTCAGCGCGTCTTGATTACGTTCAGGTCGATATGACCTCCGCCGATGATTTCAAGAAGATCAAAGCTAAACTTGATGACAGTCGAATCATGGTTAACTACCTTGCAACACCGCCTGCTGTGTTTGGTGACATCTGTAAAAACCTCAGCAGTGCAGAGTTAATCAATGAGACGACGCGTATCGTATTGGAAAAGCCGATTGGTCACGATTTGGCGAGCTCTAAGGTGATCAACGATACGGTTGCTCAATACTTTAATGAGAACCGTATCTACCGCATTGACCACTACCTAGGTAAAGATACGGTTCAAAACCTTATTGCCCTGCGCTTTGCCAACAACCTGTTTGGTTCACAGTGGAACAACTCGGCAATCGATCACGTTCAGATTACGGTTTCTGAAACCGTTGGTCTTGAAGGGCGTTGGAGTTACTACGACAAAGTGGGGCAGATGCGTGATATGGTTCAAAACCACCTGTTGCAACTTCTCTGCATGGTCGCAATGAACCCGCCGAGCAAACTGGATGCAGACTCGATTCGCGATGAGAAAGTCAGAATTCTGAAAGCCCTTCACCCAATTAATTCTTCCAATGTCAATAAACGTGCCGTTCGTGGTCAGTACACAGCCGGGTCTATCGGTGGTCAAGCGGTGGTTGGCTATGGTGAAGAGGAGGGCAGTGCTGCGACTAAGTCCAACACTGAAACCTTTGTCTCTCTACGAGTCAATGTCGATAACTGGCGTTGGGCCGGCGTACCCTTCTACCTGCGTACCGGTAAACGTATGCCGCAAAAGATGACCGAGATCGTGGTGGTTTATAAAAATAACCCACACTTTATTTTTGATCCTAAGCAGCGTGACATCGTCAACAATCGTCTGGTTATTCGTCTTCAGCCAGATGAGGGGATTCGTCTTCACGTGGTCACTAAACAGCTGGGCATGCACCAAGGCATGGATCTACAAAACCGTGCGCTCAACCTGGACTTCAGCGAAAGTGATCCTAACCAACGAACTCCGGATGCTTACGAGCGTCTGCTTCTAGAATCGATGGTCGGTGATCAGTCACTGTTCGTTCGTCGTGATGAGATTGAAGCCTCTTGGACTTGGTGTGACGAGTTGATTCAGGCATGGAAAGATGTCGGTGACGAAGTGAAACCTTACAACGCCGGTACCTGGGGACCTATTGGTTCAATCGCTCTGATCGAGCGTGATGGTCGTTCTTGGCACGAGTGAGGTTTAATGATGTCCAATATGTTTCAATTTGATACACGAGAGTCACTTGAATGTCGTTTAACGGAAGAGATAGTCGCGCTATTAAAAGCCGGAATTGAAGAGCGTGGCCGTGCGACACTGGTCGTATCGGGTGGTCGGACACCGGCGGCACTATTCCAATCGCTCTCTGTCCAAGAGCTAGATTGGTCTAAGGTTTGGATTACTCTGGCTGATGAGCGTTGGGTTCCCGATACCCATGAAGACAGCAATGCTCTATCTGTAAAAACACACTTGCTACAGAATCGAGCGGCGGCTGCGCATTTTATTCCTCACTTTAATGACGCTGAGTATCCCTGTTCTGGTCAAACCAAGCTAGAAGAGGTTCTGAGTGAACTTCCAAAAGAGTTTGATGCCGTGATTTTAGGCATGGGCGAGGATGGTCATACCGCATCATTCTTTCCCAATGCACCAGAGCTAACGGCAGCGTTAAACCCTTATGGTTTTAAAGCCTGTATGGGTGTGACTCCGCCCGTCGCTCCCCATTTGCGTATGACATTGACCTTGCAAAGGTTGTTGCACGCTAAACGTATCTTTATTCACCTTTGTGGCGATTCAAAACTGCCGGTACTTGAGCAAGCGATGGGTGAGGGCGACACCGAAGAGATGCCTGTGCGCGCTGTTCTACGCCAAAGCAAAACCCCTGTCGATATCTACTGGGCTCCCTAACCCGACAGCATGTTGGAGCGGTCTTGAAAGGCCGCGATGCTCTTTAAAATCGCCTCATCTGCGATAAGGCTCCAACATGGTTAGCTGCTTGCTGTTGGAGCGGTCTTGAAAAGGCCGCGATGCACTTCAAACCAATCGCCTCATCTAAGATAAGGCTCCAACAACTACAAAAACTCGCGTCCGTGTGGCGCCATCAGATCAAACTCTGGACCGTAGGAGATGATGCCATGCGGATTTATAGTCGGGTGGCTGCGGTAGTAGTGGTGTCTGATATGATCAAGGTCACAGGTCTCTGCTACTCCGAGCTGCTGGTAGATGTCACGCATATAGTTCGATAGTGCCGGGTACTCTGCGATTCGTTTACGGTCACACTTAAAGTGTTGAACATATACTGGGTCAAAGCGAATCAAAGTCGTGAAGAGTCTGATATCAGCCTCGGTTAACTGATGACCCACTAAGTAACGACGAGTGGTTAGCCTCTCTTCCAGTCTGTCCAGATGCTTAAAGAGATTCACCACCGCTTCATCGTAAGCTTCTTGAGTCGTTGCAAAGCCTGCTTTATAGACACCATTGTTAACGGGTTCGTAGATGAACTCATTCCACTGATCAATCTCCGCTTGGAGCGATTCAGGGTAGAGATCCAGATCATTTGCGCCAATCTCGTTAAAACCTGAGTTGAGCATACGAATAATTTCTGAGGACTCATTGCTAACAATGGTCTGATTCTGTTTATCCCAAAGTACTGGAACTGTTACCCGACCGGTGTACTCTGGATCGCACTGGGTATAGATCTGGTGCATAAACTGCTTCTGATTGACACGATCACTGGTTGCAGCTGGAAAGTCTGAATCAAAAGTCCAGCCTTGCTCAAGCATCAAGGGGTGCACCACATCAAATGAGATCTGGTCTTGTAGACCCTTGAGTGCTCTGACGATTAGAGTTCGGTGTGCCCAGGGGCAGGCTAATGAGACATAGAGGTGGTATCGACCCGGTTCAGCTTTAAAACCTGCATCACCCGTTGGGCCTTCGGCACCATCAGGGGTAACCCAGTTTCGATATTGCGCCTCTGTTCGAATAAATTTTCCATTGGATGATTTAGTGTCATACCACTGATCATACCACTGACCGTCGATTAGAAGTCCCATTGAGTGATTGCCTGTTTAATCATTAATCTTATTAAGCACTACGACAAAGAGCTCCAACCTGTTTAATGGACCGCAAAGAAACTCTTAATTATAAGAAAGATAGATTGATATAAAATGCTCTTCTAGGCAACTAATGGTTGATCCGGCTCTCTAGGCTTATTAAGCTGTCTTTTTTGTTTGGATCTAAGGAGTTACGTGATGAGACGCCCCCTAATTATGGGTAACTGGAAAATGAATGGATCGTTGATGACCAACGAATCTCTATTGACTGGTTTGGCCGATCAGGTCGCTTCTCTAAAAGGTGTTGATATCGCGGTCTGTCCATCCTTCATTTATATTCCTCAAGCACTGGAGTTAACCGCCGACACCGCCATAAAAGTGGGTGCGCAAAACCTAAGTGATCAAGAGAAAGGCGCTTTCACCGGTGAAGTGAGTGGTGAAATGATCCGTGATCTTGGCTGTGCTTATGTACTGACGGGGCACTCTGAGCGTCGCTCTCTCTATGGTGAAACCAGTCAATTGGTGGCAGAAAAAACGCTTAAAGCACTAGAGCTCGGCCTTGTACCGGTTCTCTGTATCGGTGAAACACTGGAAGAGCGTCAATCGGGTCAAATGAATGCTGTATTAGAAGAGCAGGTCAATGCGGTTGTCGATCTATGTGGTGCAGACACTTTTGCACAAATTGTGATTGCCTATGAGCCAGTCTGGGCGATTGGTACCGGCGAAACTGCGACACCACAACAAGCTCAGGATGCTCATGCCTTTGTTCGCAGTTTGATAGCCAAACACAACACTGATATCGCTGATCGCGTGACCATTCTTTACGGTGGTAGCATGAACGACAAAAATGCTGCAGAGCTACTTGCTATGGCTGACGTTGACGGTGGATTGGTCGGTGGTGCATCCCTTAAAGCTGACAGCTTCGCGACGATCTGTCGAGCCGCTGCAAACTGATCACATAAACCCTTATCAGGGTCTGGCCTTCAGCCTGACCCTCACTCCATGGGAAATCGCCTCATCTACGATAAGGCCCCAACCACTCAATCCAATGGGTTCCTAAATGATTAAACCACTCCTCGCTATTTTAACCTTAGCAATAACATCTCTGGTTCAAGCTGATGAGTTACAGGTCATAGAGGTGGCTCCAAATACCTATTCTATTGTGGGGCCGCTGACCGATCGATCTCCCGAAAATTTCGGAAACAATGCCACCTTTGGTTTTGTAGTCTCTGACCAGGGGGTTCTGTTGATTGACTCAGGTGGTAGCTGGAGAGGGGCTGAGAAAATCGAAGCTACGATCAAAACAGTCACCGATCAACCGGTCATTAAAGTGATTAATACCGGTGGCCAAGATCACCGCTGGTTTGGCAACGACTATTTTGCGCAACAGGGCGCTGAATTGATCAGTAGCACTGCGACCCAAACCGATCAGAGGGCTCGTGAAGCTCAGCAGGTCATGCGAATTACTAACTTGATTGGTGACGCCTATCAAGGCACAAAACCTGTCTACGCCAATACGCTTTTAGACTCAGAGAGTACCCTCACACTGGGTGATCGATCGGTTCAGTTTATTCCGGTCGGTCATACTCATACTCCGGGTGAAAACTTTGTCTGGTTACCTGAAGTATCCGCTCTCTATACAGGCGATACGGTGTTTGTTGATCGGATGCTTGGTGTGGCCTCCCAATCACAACATCTAACCTGGATAGAGGCGTTTGAGGTGATTGAGTTGTTAAATCCTAAGGTGATTGTTCCGGGCCATGGAGCACCAACAACCTTGGAAAAAGCTAAGGCTGATACCCTTGATTACCTCAGGTTTCTGCGTGAACAAGTGGGTGAGTTGATTGAAGAGGGTGGTGATATGCAGAGTGTGTCATCCATTGACCAGAGTGCATTCAGTTATTTGAACGTCTACGAAGAGATCCACGGGCGCAATGCACAGCGTGTCTTTGAAGAGATGGAGTGGGAGTGACGCTTTAAAACTCCCATTTCAAATTCAGTAGTGTGGTTAAATCGCCCTGTTCGGTGTTCACCCCTTGAGTATTCGATAGTGCTTGAGCGACAGATAAGTCGAATTGAAGTGACTCATGGACTCTATAGCTGGAGGCGACGCCCCAATCATAAGCAGATATTCGGTTATGGGACTCCAATGGGCTACCATTGATGTCGGTATTGTTGCTGCGTCTCTCCAGTTTTGCCCAGTCGATAAAACCACCAAATCGCCATTGATCGTTCAGCCGTTTAATAATATCTACACGAACCAGCGCGCCTTGATCGACAATCAACTCGTCAGCACTGAAACCCCGAAGTCCCTGAGACCCGCCTGCAATTAATCGTTGACTGTCATCTAAGTTGTTAGGGCTCATTTGGCCTTGTAAATGGGTCAATACTTGCCAGTTATCGGCTAACCGTTTTCGATAGGTTAAGAATCCACTGAATGTTTTGAATGCACCCGCAGTATTAGCATTTGCTAGGTCATGACCGCGGTTGGGTGAGCCCTCAAGGTCAGTGTTACCCAAGGTGGTTTGAAGTCGATACGTGAGCCTATCTTTGTGTAAGGCGCGGTTTCCATCGAGCGTCAGTCTCAATGTGTTTACTTCGTAATCGCTGTCTGTCAGTGAAGAGTTGTTGATTATTGAGCTCTCCTCAAGCAAGCGTTGTTCTGCGATGCCTGATAGGAATAGATTGCTGCCAAGGGTTCTAATCAGTGGGTGACGAACGCCTAAAGAGTAGGAGATTGATTGATGTCGTTTGCTGTCTGTATCGTGCGAAAGCCCTCCTGCTTGCAGGTCTAACGTCGTTCCTCGAAGCCCAATGGGCCCTCTATAAGCCATACTAAGAAATTGAGACTGGGTACTATTAATGGCGTTCAGGTAGCCAGCACCACCCCGTTGAAATGGGCTAGATAGCATCGATGTTAAAACGGCTTGCTCTTCACCCGTTCCATTCAGACCCTGGTTGTTTAGATCAATGGATCCAGAGAATCTGTCACTGTTCTCTATCCAGAGTTCTAGCTCCTGATCCCCGTCATCGTTTGCTTGCAGTCCGCCTGATACGCTGATGCCATGCATATCTATGGTCAGTAACTGCTGACGCTCTCGTTCAGAGAGTATCAGCGGTGCCCCTTCAGACCCTGGAAGAGAGGCGACTGCTTCGACACGCTCAAGTGAGACATTAAAATGATCTTCAAAACCATGATCTAGTATTGCCCCGACAAAATTTGACTCGTGTATCTCAAAAACAATCGTTCCGTTTTTAGCATCCTGTGGAGGGATGCGCGCCATAGCCGCAATGTCATGTTGACGATAGGTGTCGGTGATCAGATCCGTCAGCTCAAGCAGTTGCTTAGGGGTGAACGCTCTCTCCTCAAAGGGCGAGAATGCTTGATGCAGATACTTGATATCGATGCTGCTTACGCCGGTAAACTCAAACCCTTTGACGTACAAGCTGGGATCACCTGAGGTAGCATCTGGCAACTTAAAACGACGACGATCTACCTCACCGACAGAGGGTAGGTAGATGGTTGGAAATTGACTCTGAAATTGATTCAACATGACACCGGTGGTGACATCGGCGAATAATGCTTGCGAAGATAAAGAGCAACTTAGTCCCAGTGTGATAAGAGGTATCAGTGAGTGATAACGCGGTTGTCTAATCTGAAATGGAAACATCAAATAGCCTCTCCGCATTTTCGTAAGCAATTTTTTTAGCCACCTCTGAAGGCAGTGTACTTAACCAATCTCGTGTATCCAGAGTGTAAAGCGGCATCTTCTGCCACTGATCCAGGTTGAATGTATCAGCTCCTAAGGTGAATCGATTAGGGTTAGCCAGTAGAGCCTTTTCCCACTCAGGGTTGAAGCCTCCCCAGGTAACAATCTCTGGTCTAAAGGATAGATCAGCCCAGAGGTTTGGGTATTGATCAAATAGTCCAGCCAGATCACTAGGGGCTTCAAACCCAGCGTGTGCCCAGAGTACCTTAGCCTCGGGCCACTGCAGAAAGATCTGTTGCATCGCCTGACGATCGCCATGCAGGTGCAACACTAAGTTGTACTCTTTGGCTAAAGCCACTAACCGTTTTGACACGGGTGTCTGCATCTCATCGCCAAACGCATGAAACTCACCAATGGCGAAGTAATGGTTCTGTTTGAGCTGTGTCTCTAAATATTCAGTGACCGACTCATCATGCATCCAGGTTCTTAATTCACCACTTTTTCGAAAGGGGCGAAGTGCTGGCAGCACAAGATCAGGCGCCAAGCTCTTTAATCGTTGAGTGTTGTCATCACCGCTGCTGGAGACAAGGGCCTTCTGGATATCGTACTGACGAAGAAGAGAGACGACTCTCCGATCATCAAATTCATCCTGTGTTTTATCGTTGTGGTGAACGTGCGTATCGAAAATAGGAATGTTAGAAGCCCAGCTAGTTAGGCTTAAAGTCATCAGTAAGGGTGCAAAGAGAGATTTCATTTCAGCATTTACGTCGATAGTTGTTAGCCAGATTGTTCTATTAAAAAATCAATCCGCATGTGAAAACTTGGCATCGAATTTGCTTATAAACAACAAAAACCTGGCTTTGCAAATTTTTGATCTATGGTTAAGTCAGACAATAAAAATACTTTCGAGCAGTACAGGAACTTTAAGTAACATATAAAACAGAAGGACTTTAGCAATGCTCCATGTTAATGCGTCAGAATGTTTGAAACAGTCTACGAATGCAGCTCACAGATCCTTAGATGCTCACCCTATCCTTAGATCTTTAGTGCGACCTACTCTGAATGAGCGAGAATATACTCTCGCTCTAGTTGCACTGGAACATTGGATTAAAAAACATCTACCTCTCTTTTTGAATCATTCCAATGAAGCCTTAAAACAGCGTGTTTCTGAGCGTTACATTTGGTTAATTCAAGATCTTAAGTCTCTGAATGCGTTGGATTGCATTATTGAATCTGAACCTTTTGAAACTCATCACAACTCTCTATCTGAGGTGCTAGGCGCGATTTATGTCTTTGAAGGCGCTTCATTAGGTGGAAGGGTGTTAGCACCGCTCATAGAGCGGAGTTTGAATAGACATGATGTGACCCACTTTTATAACGGGTACAGAGATAACACCTTCGCGCTTTGGAAAGCGACGCAATATGAACTCGATTCTCAGCTCATTGAACCCCAGCAAATTGAGACGGCAGTTGAATCAGCTAAAAAACTATTTTTAAGCATGAGTGACTCTCTAGATATTGTCAGTCACTCATATTTTAAATTGGATGAGGTGGCAAATGGCTAGTCAAAAAAAGACCGTTAAAGTCGAGCCTGAAATTGCTACAGAATTGAATGAATCAGAGCTAAGCCAATCACGTACTGAACAGTTAAAAGTCATAGCAACATTAAGTCATGAACTACGGACGCCGCTGCATGCCATCATGGGCCTAGCTGAACTCTTGCAATCGGAACAGATGTCTCCAATGGCGAAACGGCATGTTGATAAAATAAGTGTGGCGTCGAACGGGCTTCTTGACTCACTGAACAAGGCGATCGAAGCGGCAAGAAGTGAGTCGGGTGCTGTTGTCATCAATCCCGTCACAACCGATATAACGGACCTTATTGAAAGAACCGTTAAGACTTTCTCAATTGCTGCTGAGGGTAAGGGAATTGAACTCGGTTTGATGATTGATCCTAAACTGTTCCGGCAGAACGTTGAGGTCGATGGTGTTCACCTTCAGCAAGTTTTAAACAATTTGATCGGTAATGCGATCAAATTTACCGATAGCGGTTCGATTGAGGTTTGGGCTGCACTAAAGGGGCAGATTGGATCAGAAGTAGAGATCCATTTCTCGGTCATTGATACCGGAATTGGTATTGATCAAAAAGATATACAAAAAATTCTTTCGCCCTTTGGTCAAGTGGTTGATGTTCAAAAGGGGAGGCCGTTAGGTTCAGGGTTGGGTTTGGGTATATGTTTAGACATAGTCCAAAAAATGGGTGGAAGCCTGGTTCTGAGATCTGATTTAGGAAAGGGGACTAAGGCCTCTTTTCAATTGAGGCTACCTGTCTCTCAGTCAATAGCTGGTTCAGCGCCCCTTAAATTTAGATCAGACCCGATCGTGGCGGTTGTTGCTGATAAATCAGTTAAGTTTGAAATCATTGAGACCTTCTTAAGGGATTGGGGTGCCTCGGTCATCAGAGTCCAGTCTTTCAAACAGCTAACCAAGACAAACATTGATGCGTTGGTCGTCTCAGAGAAAATTGCGATTCAAGAGAATCATCTCTGTAGGGATTGGACGTTAAAAATCCTTGAGGGACGAATAGCGATCATTCGATCTGAGAATAGTGCTTTTCCACCAGGCTTGGTCGATCGAACGGATGAAATTTTTGAGCCTATTTTGCCAAGCCTGTTACACGACTTTTTTGCAAAAAGTGGTTTAAGTGATTCAGTTGCTCAACAGGTTAAATTAAAAGCAGAGAGCCCCCCTCAAGAGTTGATGTTGAAGGTGCTTGTTGTAGACGACAGCATGACCAATCTAATCCTTCTTAAATCACAGTTATTAAAGATCGGAAAGGTCGATGTGGTTTTGGCCAAAAATGGTGCTGAGGCTGTTGATAAAGTGGAATCAGAGAAAGACTTTCACCTAGTGTTTATGGATTTCAATATGCCGATATTAGATGGACCTGAAGCCACTAAACAACTTAGGGATAAGGGGTATGACCTTCCCATTATTGGTCTAACGGCACTGGATTCTTCATCTATTGAGCTCACCAATACGGCGCATCTATTTAACGAGATACTCAATAAACCCGCGGGAATGACTGCCATTGAAGCCGTTCTTAATAAGGTTCGCCTGAATCAATACCAACCCGTGATTAATGAAAACGAGCAAAAACATTATGTCTAACGTCGTCAAACTGAATACACAATACGATTTGAGTACCTGTGAAAAAGAACCCATTCACCTTTTGGGACGCGTACAGAGCTTTGGTTATTTTATCGCGTTCAACTCAGATTGGGGCATCATTGCCGCTTCCGAAAATGTCACAGAGCTGTTTAAGGTACCCGTGGATAAGATGCTGGGTCGAAATTTAGAGACTCTATTCGATAAGACTGAAGTGAATAGGATTAAAGCCACATTCCTCGGCATAAATGGCTCTGATCATTCTGAGAGACTCACAAACATTGATCTGTTTAAAACAGGTCAGCTGTTTGATCTGGCGATCCATTTATCGGGCAGCACCATAGTGGTTGAGCTTGAAAAGAGTGTTGATAGTTCTTCAGATCAACTTCAGGTCCTCAAGCAGATGATCAGAAAAGTAACAGACACTGATAATTTAGAGGATTTGCTCTCAATTTCGGCCGAACACGTCTCAACGTTAACGGGCTTTGATAGAGTCATGGTCTACCGATTCCATGGAGATGGTAGCGGAGAGGTTGTCGCTGAGCATCGCAATGCATCCGTCGATTCCTTTATGGGTCTTAGATACCCAGCATCGGACATACCACGACAAGCCAGAGCGCTTTACAAAAGAAACCTCACCCGTTTGATTGCTGATGTACATGACACGGGCGTGCCGATCCATCCGCAACACGCCAACATTGATCTTTCGATTAGCTCAACTCGTTCTGTATCGCCTGTTCACATTGAGTATCTAAAAAACATGGGTGTTGCAGCGTCTATGTCTATTAGCATTCTTGTTGACGGTGAACTTTGGGGGTTATTCGCGTGTCACCACTATTCAAATAAATACGTATCGCTGTGTGATAGAACAATTGCAGAGCTCTATGTTGAGTCCTTGGCATTGGAGCTAAGAGTAAAGCTTAACAGCCAAAGTCACAGTGATACTGAGCTCTCCCGACAGCTGCATATGAAATTGGTGACAAGCTTAAACAATGATCTGTCACTCTTTGATAACCTTAAATCGCATGTCAATTTTATTCATAAACTCATTCCCTCCGATTCCATGGTGCTGGTGGTCGGAGGTGAATACCAAGTGGCCGGAGATCCGATTAGTTCTGAAGATATCCAACTGCTTGTAAAACGACTCAATCATTCATCACAAAGCGGTATTTTTAGTGTGGAGTCACTGCAAGAGTGGCTCAATGATGATCTCACAATCGCTGATCGTTTTGCTGGTATGTTAGTGGTTCCGATGTCTAGAAGGCCTAAGGATCTGCTTATTTTTCTTCGAAAAGAGGAGCCGCAAAAGGTGAGCTGGGCTGGCAATCCTGACAAGCCAGTTGAGCTAGGCCCAAACGGTATTCGTTTAACACCAAGAAAAAGTTTCGAAGCTTGGATCGAAATGAGAAAGGGGTATTCAGCCCCTTGGACAGATCAACAAATTGCCTTGGCTGAACAGATCAAGACCGTACTGTTGGAAATAATTGTACGTAACTTGGATGATTACAACCGCATAGCCAGTGAAGCGCAAAGTCAAAAAGATATGCTCATACACGAACTTAATCACCGAGTTCGTAATATTCTTGGGTTGATATCAGGGATTGTCTCGCAGACATCGACACAAGATTTATCAATTAAGGATTTTCAATCGATTTTAGGGGGACGTGTGCAATCTTTAGCCATTGCACAGACGCATTTAACTGAAAAAAATTGGAATTTCGCTCCGCTCACAATGATTCTCGACAATGAAGAGAGAGCTTTAGTGGCGAAGACTAATCTCATGAAACGATCAGGTCCTGAGGTCAAACTGAGTCCTAAGGCCTTCACGACTATGACCATGGTGATTCATGAGCTTTTAACCAATGCCGTTAAATACGGCGCGGCTAAATCTGAAAATGGTCAAATAAATTTGAACTGGCAGATTCACCAAGGGGAACTGCATTTATATTGGCGCGAATCAGGTGTAACGATCGAACAGTCACCCTCACAGTTTGGATTCGGGTCGGTCATTATCAATCGATCTATTCCTCATGATTTGGGCGGGGTAGCCAAGATTGAGTATCAACGATCCGGTGTGGTTGCAGAATTTGTCATACCTGCGATGCATTTTGAGACTGCAGAAGCAGAGCATAAGAGCGACTCTACATCGAGTGAGGCAGTATCTATCATTCACAAGGGGCAACCGGATAAGGAGAGTGTTCTCATAGTCGAAGATAATATGATCATCGGATTTGAGTTGGAGAGAATGCTGCAGGCAATGGGTTACAAAAATATTGAGTTAGCTGCAACCGTTCAAGAGGCGCATGAATCGATCAATAAAAAGATTCCAGGTTTGGCGGTTTTGGATATCAACTTGGGCGATGAGTCGAGTGAAACGGTCGCAGATTGTCTTCGGAATAAGAGTGTGCCTTTCATCTTTGCCACTGGCTATAGCTCCGTTAAAGATGGCTTTAAGAAGAAGCATGCAAATGTTCCTGTTGTTGAAAAACCCTTTAGTAGCTCTGTAATACAGGCCGCCATTCAGTCGCTGGAGAGTTGATTGAGTAACTCAGCTAACTCACATCGATATCAGGGGTGGTTTAGTATCAATTGATGACGATTTTTTAACTCAATAATAAGTAAAAATTAACTTTTGTAATAGTTACGTAATTTTCACAAAAAAATAGGGGTTTTGTAGTTTTGTAGTCGACATTTGTTGGTTTTTTACAAGTTATATCAATAACTTATGAACAGTAAGTTGTATATCCTTTATTTCAATCTGTGTCATAATTAACGGGTTACTTAACCTTTATAAAGGAGTGTGCTGTGTCTCAAGAACTGATGCTAGCAGAGTGGAATGCTCGTGAATCGATCGCCGAAGCGATGGTCCCTGTGGTTGGTCGTTTGTACCGTGAATCAAACGTTGAAATTTCTGTTTTCGGCCAACTGTCTGTTCGTAAATCTGTGATCGATCTACTTAAAGATCACCGTTACGTTCGTCAGGTTGAGGGTGAAGAGCTTTCAGTCGTAGATACCTTCCCAGTACTTGAGAAGGTGTCTCAAATGGGCATCCGCAACGCACACATCGACATCGGTAAATTGGCTGTTAATTTCCGTAAATCGGGTGCAGCGGATTTGAATGATTATTTAGAGTCTGAACTTGCTGGCGCATCAACAGAAGATACTGGTGGTCAAGACGTCGTCCTATACGGCTTCGGTCGCATTGGTCGTCTACTGGCTCGATTCATGTTGAACCGCTCGGGTGCAGGTCACACGCTGCGTCTGCGCGCGATTGTTGTACGTAAGGGCAAAGCCGATAACGACCTAGAGAAGCGTGCAAGTTTGTTGCGTCGTGACTCAGTTCACGGTTCGTTCAAAGGCACTATCCAAGTTGATGAAGCAACGAACTCCCTGATCGTAAACGGTAATGCGATCAAAGTGATCTTCGCCGATGGCCCAGATCAGGTTGATTACACTCAGTACGGCATTAACAATGCGCTTGTTATTGATAACACCGGTATCTGGCGTGATGACAAAGGCCTTGCGCTTCACCTTCAATCTAAAGGTGTTGATCGCGTTATCCTTACAGCACCAGGTAAAGGCATCAAAAACATCGTTATGGGTGTTAACCATGGTGACATCGAAGCATCGGATAAAATCTTATCGGCTGCTTCCTGTACCACTAACGCCATTACGCCTGTCCTTAAAGCGATGGATGACAAGTACGGTGTTGCTAATGGTCACGTTGAGACCGTTCACTCATACACTAACGACCAGAACCTGATCGATAACTACCACAAAGGTGACCGACGTGGCCGCGCAGCCGCGCTTAACATGGTTATCTCTGAAACGGGTGCAGCTAAGGCGGTCTCTAAAGCGCTTCCACAATTGGAAGGTAAGCTAACCGGTAACGCGATCCGTGTTCCGACACCGAACGTCTCTATGGCGATCCTTAACCTGAACCTAGAGAAAGAGACTGAGCGTGAGTCTTTGAATGACTACCTTCGTGAAGTGGCGCTGCACTCTGATCTTCAGAAGCAGGTTGACTACTCTAACTCACCTGAAGCAGTTTCGAGCGACTTTGTCGGCTCACGTGCTGCAGGTGTTGTCGATGCATTGGCGACTATCTCAAGCGGTAAGAGCTGTGTTCTCTACGTTTGGTACGATAACGAGTACGGCTACAGCTGTCAGGTTATCCGTCTAGCGCGTGAGATTACCAATTGTACGCTTAAGGCTTTCCCACAAGAGTAATTACTCTTTTGTAAAAAAAACCGGAGTCACCGAGAGGGTCTCCGGTTTTTTTGTCTCTGATTCATTCTTAATAAACAGGTATAATGCGCCCAACTTAAAGGCATAGGTCATTATGGAACGTATTAACTGGTTTCCCGGTCACATGCATAAAGCGCGTAAAGAGATTGCGCAACTTATGGATGAGGTCGACATTGTTATTGAAGTGTTGGATGCACGCTTGCCTCGCTCAAGCGAGAACCCCTTGGTGACCTCGTTACGTCGAGGCAAACCGGTTCTTAAAATTCTGAATAAATCCGATCTGGCAGATCCCGACAAAACCAAGGCTTGGTTGCAGGAGTTCAATGCGCAAGAGGGCATTACGGCCATCGAGTTAACGACAAGTGATAAGAGAACCATCAAGTCGATTCCGCAAATCTGTAAAGATGCCGTGCCTGCCCGTGCTAACAAAGATCGCCCAGTGCGTGCCATGATCATGGGCATTCCCAATGTGGGTAAGTCGACTCTGATCAATGCTCTGTTAGGCCGACGCATTGCCAAAGTGGGTAATGAACCTGCCGTGACTAAAGCGAATAAACGCTACAGTGTATTTCAGGGGATGGCTCTGTCGGATACTCCCGGTATCTTGTGGCCAAAAATTGAGGACCAAGACTCTGGATACCGGTTGGCGGTCAGTGGTGCGATTAAAGATACTGCGATCGATTATGATCAGGTGGCTGTCTATGGTGCTAACTTCATCCTTAATGCTTACCCTGAGCGACTAGTAGAGCGTTATAAATTGAAAGAGCTGCCGGAGTTAGGTGAAGGCTTATTGGATCAAATTGGCCGTAAACGAGGCTGCTTGCGACCCGGCGGTGTGGTCGATATACACAAGGCGGCCGAGATACTAATGAACGAGATGCGCGGTGGTAAGCTAGGGCGCATCAGTTTTGAAACAGTGGAAGAGTGGCAAGAGAAAGATCGTATTGCCGCTGAATTAGCTGCCCAAGAGGCCGAAGAAGCGGCCAAGGCAGAGGAGAGTTCTAAGTGACCCGTTTAAAAAAGCAGAAGCGCATGGCTAACAAAATCGTGCTGGATAAAACGCCCCGTAAGCAGGAGCGTCTGGCCGACCCTGACAGCTATGAGAGCCGAAAACAGCGTGCGCAAAAACAGAAGAAAAAGCATGTGTCTGTTGATCAGAAACGTATTAATGCGAAACCAACAAAATCAGCAATTGAGCGTGATACCGAGGCCGGCCGTCGTGGTGAGCGCAAGGGTGGCCGATTAGCGGATAAGATCCGTCAATACAACGCCGATAAAAAGAGTGCTGAAAAAGCCGATAACAGCAGCGAGCAGACCAACGGCAGCGAATGAGTAAACGCAGGGTTGATGTCCTAATTATAGGTGCCGGTGCGTCCGGTCTGATGTGTGCATTAACGGCTGGCTATCGTGGCCGTTCTGTTCTGGTGTTGGAACACACTAAAAAAGTGGGCCGTAAGATTTTAATGTCGGGAGGAGGGCGTTGTAATTTCACCCACCTTCACTCAACCCCAGCCAATTTTCTATCGAATAACCCGCACTTCTGTAAATCGGCATTGAGTCGTTATACACCTCAACACTTTGTCGATATGGTCGATCGTCATGGGATTGAGTACCACGAGAAGACCCCAGGTCAGCTCTTCTGTAATGAATCCAGTAAAGAGATTCTAACGATGCTCACCACTGAGTGCGATTGGGCGGGTGTAAAGATTGAGACAGAGGTGAGTGTCCATTCTCTTATCCAGAATGAGCATGGTTTTCTCGTAGAAACCTCGACTGGTTCAATTCAATGTGAGTCGCTGGTTGTCGCAACGGGCGGGCTTTCCATCCCTAATGGTGGTGCGACCGGCTTTGCTTATGATGTGACCGAGCAGTTTGACCTGCCGGTTACCTCTCGCCGCGCGGCACTGGTCCCGTTTACGCTGCAGCCTGATATTTTAACGCCACTCAAAGAGCTCTCTGGGACAGCACAAAATGCGCGCGTCAGTTGTGCGGGGATGAGCTTTTTAGAGCCTATTCTGTTTACTCATCGAGGCATAAGCGGCCCTGGAGTTCTTCAGATCTCGAGCTATTGGAAGCCAGGTCAGAGTGTTGAAATTGATCTGCTTCCCGGTATTGATATTGACGAGCAACTTAAAGAGGCTCGACAAGCGACTCCAAAACAGAGCATTGAGCGAGTGCTTAGTGAGTACATGAGTAAGCGATTGGCTCAGGTATTGTGCTCAATCTGGGGCTTTGCTGGGGCAGTGGGTGACTTCTCCAATGAGAAAATTGAAGCGCTCACCAAGCAACTGACTCAATGGCAGGTGAAACCCTCGGGAACCGAAGGCTATCGTACAGCCGAAGTGACCATTGGTGGGGTAGATACTCAAGCCATCTCGCAGAAAACCATGGAAGTGAAAAGTGTCCCAGGTCTCTACTTTATCGGTGAGTCGTTGGATGTGACAGGCCATTTAGGTGGACACAACTTCCAGTGGGCGTGGGCATCAGGAAATGCCGCCGGCGAAGTTGTTTAGGCAAGTTAAGTTCAATTGTTGGAGCCTTATCGAAGATGAGGCGATAATCGCGGCCTTTGAAAGACCGCTCCAACGCTTAAAGCTTTGAATTGATGTTGGAGCCTTATCGAAGATGAGGCGATAATCGCGGCCTTTGAAAGACCGCTCCAACCCATGAAGTGTTACTTAGTTTTACAGCTGTTCAGTCCGAACAGTGTGTAAGCACCACAAAATCCAAACACACCGGTTAACAGCGGTACTACACCAATGTAACCCCAGCTACCCACTGTCTCTGTGAAGGCTAGCCCAATCAGGATTAAGCCGACAATAATGCGCAGAGCGCGATCCATTCCACCGACATTACATTTCATATCACTATCTCCTTTTGAGAGGGTTTTAATAATTCGTTATACGATGTTAAGTGAAATTGAGCCCACAGCTTCAACACTGCCTTCAATACGGTCACCTTTGACAACGGGGCCCACTCCTTCAGGGGTACCGGTGTAGATAAGATCCCCCGGCTGTATGTGGTAATATTTAGAGAGGTGCATGACCAACTCTGCGGGTGACCAGATCAGATCAGAGATGTCAGCTGACTGCTTGGTTTCACCATTAACACGCAGTTCGATCCTGCCACGTTCAAGCACTCCTGTGACCGATTTTGGTACCAGGTCGGTAATGATGGCACCGCCTTCGAAGTTTTTACCTAGATCCCAAGGACGACGTTTATCTTTACCTTTCTGCTGCAGGTCACGGCGTGTCATGTCTAACCCACAGGCGTAACCATAGATCATCGCTTCCGCTCTCTCTTCATCGACCTCAAAGCCCGGCTGATCGATCGCGACGACCCACTCCATCTCGTAGTGTAGGTCTTCAGTTCCTGGAGGATAGGGTAGATCGGTTCCTGACGCCTGAATGGCGTTAAGGTCTTTAATGAAATAGAAGGGCTCTTGAGAGGTTTTATCAATCTTATCGCCCATCTCGGCCGCGTGTGCTTGATAGCTTCGGCCAACACAAAAGATGCGATTTACTGGAAATTTACGTTCGTCACCGCGAATCGTTAAGGCGGTGACTGGGCGAGGCGTAAATAGATAACTGTCCGACATATCATAGACTCTGATTTTGTTGATCTATGGATTGTAATGCTTCCGTCAATTTTTCTACAGAGATAGGTTTTGCCAGTGCCGCAGAAGCGCCGGCTTCGATTAATCGATCACGCTCTTCACCGATTGTGGCGGCTGACACCCCGACAATAGGTCCGGAAAAACCGATCTCACGAAGCGCTGACACTAAGCCATATCCATCGAGGTTTGGCATGAAAATATCTGTCACAACTATGTCAAAGTCGCTCTCTTTAGCCGCCTCAAGAGCTAACTGACCATCTTCCTGGGCAATCACCTCGGCTCCAAGACCCTCAATCATTTTTTTGGTAAGCGTGCGAATCATTAGATTGTCTTCAGCGACCAGGACGCGCTTATTGGTAAGGTCCAAAGCCTTAGTCGATTGAGTTGATTCTTTTGGCTCTGAAGTTTTCTGTGAATCGAGCTCGCTAGTGCTAGAGTCCGTTGAGATAAGATCCACGGATAGATTGATCAAGAAGGTGGCGCCACCACCAGGGGTATCTTCGTATTGGACAGTGCCGCCCAATTCACGGGCAATTTGCATACAGAGATACAAGCCAATACCACTGCCATCCGCTTTTGAGTCGCCGCGATAGTAGGCATTAAATATATTGGCTTGAAACTCCTTCGGAATCCCCTGTCCGTTATCACTTATTTTAAGGGTGTAGTTGACGATGTTGGTGTCGATCGTCGGTCTGTAGAGTTCAACAGAGACCTGGCTAGCCCCGCTATGAATAAAAGCGTTGCGCAAAAAGTTGATCAGCATCTGCTTAAGAGAGGTCGTATCAAAATAGGTTTCAGGGTCTTCCCAGTCAAACTCTGACACAACTAAATCAATTTGAGCCTCTTTGGCTGAGATTTGCATTGAGTTACACACTTCTAGCAAAGTTTGTGTAATTTGACCGGTTTTTCTCTGTCTTGCAGTTTGCTGTTCAGGTTTAACAACATTTCGAAGATCATCTATTAGATTCAATAGATGGTTTACACTCTGATTGATCTCTAGGCTGTGGTCGTTATCATCTTCAAGCATCATTTTTATGGCTGAGACGGGTGTTCTAATCTCATGTGCAATAATGCCAAATAGCCGTTTTTCACTGTCAAAGCGCTCCTGAAGTTGAACAAACGATAGGTTTGCCTGGTGCAAGAGATCTTTTGACTCCTCTATGAGTCGCTGTCGATCCGTTGTTTCGATCATGCTACCTAGGATTTGCCGGTCAACTGACAATAGCCCCTGACTGGTCATTGTAATATCAAAATAGCGTTTACCATTTTGACTATCGATTGTGACGTTAAAATGTTTAGGTCCTTTGAAGGCAAGCAAACTCAAAAGTGTCAATTTAAATTCACTATCATTTTCTTCGTCGAAGAGGCCTAAAAATCCCTTAATAGAGATAAATTCACTAACCGGTAAATCTAGTATCTCTCGCAAGGTTGCAGATGGACGCACTTTTTCATTGATCGGGTCTATCTCAAAGAGACCAATGCCCGATGTATCTGTCGTGATGTTGAGTTTTCGAATGGCCAGTTCTGCATCAGATCGAGACTTCAAAACTCTATCTTGGTTTCGTTTCTCCAAGCTTATATCTTGAATAAACAGGTTGTCATTGTTCTCAGGGTCAACGCCAATACGGTCGATTTTCCACCAAATGGTTTCAGTTTTCGAAAGGTTTAATGGAATTTCGCAGCTGTCAATTTTGCCCTGTAAGAGATAGTTAATTGCCTCTTTGTGCGATGGTTTTACTCTCTCAACTAATTGAGGAACTGCAACATCGGTAGCGGGAAAATTAACGCTATGCCCCTTGAAAGCGAAGTGGATAGTCTCTGATTCTTGGTGAACTGTGGCCAGATCGAAACGTGACTTTTCAGCCGCCTGTTCCAATGTGTGCATTAATGCTGTACTGATCTTCTCAAATTGATCTGCTTGACGCTTAGCCTTTATAGCTATCAGTCCACGTTCAATCGTATCGGTTTGATCAACCAGTGAACCAAATAGAAAACCTTGTTGATCGACATTCGCAGTAAGTAATACTTTTCTGGCAGTGGTTAGATTGTTATTAATGCTGACCATTGCTCTGTAGGGTTGATCATCCAGAGGTGTTAGATCTTCAAGTCGTGCCGGCTGATCTTTAATTGATAACTTGTCCGATAGACTCTGTAGGGTCAAAGCGGTTTTTGGATCAGAACCCAACAGATGCTTTAGTTGTGAGTTGCACCATAAAGAACCTTTCGCATCTATCTGCTCGAAAAGGGCGATCTCTGTAACAGTGGACACTTTCTCGAAGCGGTTAACGGCTTGCTTTAATTCAGAGCTGTATTGGATAAGTTTCAGTTTAGCAAAATTTAGCTGTCTAATTTTAAGTGCAATAAAGCTAGCGAAGAATGCAACCACGGCTAATGTAAGCAGAACTCGATCGGTTAAAATGGGCTGGGTATAGGGGCTGACTGAGAACTCTACTGCGTTCAGTATCATGGCAATGGGCAAAAAGAGACAGAATAGCCTGTAGGGTAGAGTGATGGCAGAAGCGAGTAGGGCAAGGGATATGACCAAGCCCGGCCTCAAAACCGCGTCGGGTGCTAGGTTTAGAAACAGTAATTGTCCAATGAAGAGTGCAACCGGAATGAGATGAGAGATCTGAAAAGGCTCTCTCTCTGTTTTATCGATGTTTAGCCAAGTGATGAAGATTCGGGCACTTAAGATCGCGATAAAGGCCGGAAAGAACTGTTCAGCAAAACTAATGTAACTCAGTTTGCCATCAAGATAAGCTATGAAAAGCGATCCGATGATAACCGAAAGCACACCCAGTAAACGCCTGCTTCGGCTCTCTCTCTTCCAGTCATCAAAAATGGGGGTGCTAGTGTGCACAACGACGGTAACCACAATGGCAACAATGACCCCTTTGATAAGTGTTTGCTCTAGTGATTCAGCTGTCAGATGCCAAAGGAGTGGGAGATACCCCAAAAGGTAGAGCCCAATTTGGCGATTACGCAGGATTAGGCTTTTAGACGCTATTGCCGAGGCCGCGACAAGCACCAGGGGTGAAAACAGTCCAATATCGAACCAAGTAACACGATGAGAAGCGTCGAAGAAAAGTTTGGGGGTCAAACCAGCACTGGCCAATCCGACGAATAACGCTAAAGCCAGTGAGTAGATTGGGTGGCGTAACAGATTGCTTAGATGTGAATTCATAGACTGCATACTTATGAGTAATTAAGCGTTAATAAGAACACTATTCTTAGCAAATTTTGTGCCATCTAATCTGTGTCTCTTCGGCTTTTTCGGTTTGTTATAAACTCATTATAGTTGGATTTTAAGAAGTGAGGCCCTCTGAATTTATACCAATTTGGTCTTATCTAGGTTTTTATAAGAAAAAAAACGCGCCCGAAGGCGCGTTTTTTGTGAGCAGTGTCTAACGATTAAACGTTAGCGAACTGGTTCATTGTGTTGTCTTTACCGCCTGCTTTAAGAGCCGCATCACCAGCGAAGTACTCTTTGTGGTCGTCGCCGATGTTAGAACCAGCCATGTCCTGGTGCTTAACAGTCGCGATACCCTGACGGATCTCTTTACGCTGAACGCCGCCTGCGTATGCAAGCATGCCTTCGTCACCGAAGTAACCTTTTGCTAGGTTATCAGTTGATAGAGCAGCCGTGTGGTACGTCGGAAGCGTGATTAGGTGGTGGAAGATACCCGCTTCACGTGATGCATCTGCCTGGAAGCTTTGGATCTTAGCGTCTGCTTCTTTACCTAGATCTGTTTCATCGTAATCAGCACTCATTAGTTTAGCGCGATCGTAGGCTGAAACATCTTTACCTTCAGCAGTCCAAGCATCAAATACTTGCTGACGGAAGTTAAGCGTCCAGTTGAACGAAGGAGAGTTGTTGTAAACAAGCTTCGCATTTGGAATCACTTCACGGATGCGGTTAACCATGCCAGCGATCTGCTGAACGTGTGGTTTTTCTGTTTCGATCCATAGAAGGTCAGCACCGTTCTGGAGTGAGGTGATACAGTCAAGAACAACACGATCTTCACCTGAACCCGCTTTGAACTGGAATAGACCAGACTGTAGACGCTTAGGCTTCATTAATTGGCCGTTCGCTTTAACTACTACATCACCGTTGTTGATGTCTTCAGGACCGTTGATTACGTCGCCATCTAGGAAGCTGTTGTAAAGGTCACCTAGGTCGCCTGGCTCGTTAGTCACAGCGATCTGCTTAGTTAGGCCAGCACCTAGAGAGTCAGTACGTGCAACGATTACACCGTCATCTACGCCAAGCTCAAGGAATGCGTAACGAACAGCGTTGATCTTAGCTAGGAAGTCAGAGTGAGGTACAGTAACTTTACCGTCCTGGTGACCACACTGTTTCTCATCAGAAACCTGGTTCTCTAGCTGGATACAACAAGCACCGGCTTCGATCATTTTCTTAGCTAAAAGGTAAGTCGCTTCAGCGTTACCGAAACCAGCATCGATATCAGCAATGATTGGAACGATATGAGTTTCGAAGCTATCGATCTTAGCGATGATCTCTTGCTCTTTAGTGTTGTTGCCAGCGTCACGTGCAGCGTCTAGCTCACGGTAAAGGTGGTTAAGTTCCCACGCATCCGCTTGTTTAAGGAAGGTGTAAAGCTCTTCGATAAGCATTGGCACAGACGTTTTCTCGTGCATTGATTGGTCAGGAAGTGGACCGAACTCTGAACGTAGAGCCGCAACCATCCAGCCAGATAGGTATAGGTAGCGCTTGTCAGTAGAACCGAAGTGCTTCTTGATAGAGATTAGTTTCTGTTGACCGATGAAACCGTGCCAGCAACCTAGAGACTGAGTGTATTTAGATGTATCAGCATCGTAATCAGCCATATCTTTACGCATGATCGCTGCAGTGTATTTAGCGATATCTAGACCCGAGTGGAAACGGTTCTGAAGTTTCATGCGAGCAGCCGATTCAGCATTAATTGCTGACCATGTGCCGCCGTACTGGTTACAAGTCGCTTGTTGAGCTTCAATCTCTTGTTTGTATGTAGACATATCTCATCCTCAATAATGGGTACCTGTGCACCCGAATGTGTTAAATCTCTGGCGGTTCAAAAATCAAACCTGACCGATGGCGACATCATGAAGATTGCTGCACCTGCTGTCAAAGCGCTTTTGTGCATAGCAGCATAGAATGGAGGGTGTCAGTTAGGGGGTGGTCGTATTTCTTGTAGTTAAACTACAAGCAGTCAATGTGGTGATATTTGTTTTAATTTATATAAAACAATAACTTACTTTAATATAGACTATGGTTTAGCGACTTAAGTTTAATAGTAAATGGTCGTAAATTGTCTGTTTTTACAGCGATTAAATACTCTTTTTATATACCAATTTCTTCTATAAGACCTTTGGTGCATGGCAAGAAGTTGTAGGTGGAAAATAGTATAAAAGCGACATAAGCTGTCCTTTGGCGAACCGCTGGTTTAATGTGAAGGCACGATTACCTACTGAATGGCTCCCTGAGTAAAGAGCTGTTTGATGAGCGATGACTCGCCAATCTTGTACTGATTAGCTGATAGGTAACCTTGATTGGCTAGCTGTTTAGCAAGTTCTATCTCTGCGTCATCGACCTCTAGCTGAACGCCGTTACAGAAGAGTTTGAACTGTTCACCATCAGAATAGAGCAGGCGGTTGTTTGGAAGAAGCTCGATACCGTCCTCGGTGGCGCCCAGTATCCAATCATCGTAATCCTCTGGGTCAAGCTGTTCAGTTTGATCAGGATACTTAGGTTCTGAAAACAAGGACCCTAAAGCGCTTTCAAGCTGTTCCCGATTGGATAAAAGTGCTTTTAGGCGCTGTTCGATTTGAGTGATGGACGCTTGATCGATCTCCCCCGGCGATTGGCAAAGAGTTCGTTTAGGATCACTAAACCGGTGTTCGCTAGTCAGGGCTTCACCGATGCTGTCTGATACGGTTCGCAGTATCTCGGCATCGGATGGTGCTCTGAATCCTGCAGAGTAGGTGACGCAATCTTCACTGGTTGCTATGCCGTTATGAGCGACTTGTGGAGGGAGGTAGAGCATATCGCCCGGCTCCAGATCAAAGCTCTCTAGGCATTGGAATTCACTCAGAATCATAACCGGCGCATCCGGTAAACGGGGTGATTGGCTGGATTCGATAGCACCCAACTCCCAGCGACGTGTCCCTTTAGCCTGAATTAAAAAGACATCGTAGTTGTCATAGTGTGGTCCAACACCACCACCCGGCGTTGCATAGCTGATCATCAGATCATCGATGCGCCAGTTAGGGACAAAGTTGAAGGCATCTAGCAATGCTTTTGCTTCGGGGGAGTAGTGGTCTACGGCTTGCACTAGAAGCGTCCAGTGCGATTCTGGAAGATGTGCGAAGGTCTCCTCATTTAGAGGACCACATTCCAACTGGTATTCTGAGCTGTCCGGTTTGAATTGAATCAGTCTCGATTCGACTTCCTCTTCGAGGGATAAGCCTGCCAATTCATCAGAGCTGACAACGGGTTCAAGGTCGGGAAATGCATTGCGAATTAACAGTGGTTTCTGTTGCCAATAGTCACGCAGAAACGTCTCAACCGTTAAATCACCCCAGTTAATTGTGTACATAGCCAATCCTTTAAAAATGATGGCTTCATTTTAAATTAAAGGGCCGGTGGGTGATATCTACTTTGTTAAGAATTCCAGTGACTGGCTTCAGCCTGTCATCTGCTTTATCGGTGTTTTCCAGATAGGTATTAAATTCTAACTGCGGATGACAGGCTGAAGGCCAGTCACCGTCGCTACTAGCTAGATGCATACGAAAATTAATCGCGACCTCTTCGAGATCGCTCCAACAACCTAACTGCGGATGACAGGCTGAAGGCCAGTCACCGTCGCTACTAGCTAGATGCATACGAAAATTAATCGCGACCTCTTCGAGATCGCTCCAACAACCTAACTGCGGATGGCAGGCTGAAGGCCAGTCACCAATAGATGAATTAGATAGACCGATCCTGGGTGAGCTACTATTATTCAGTGATGAATGAATTACAGATTACACGAGTCGATTACCTAGATCCGCAACAGGGTAAAGATCTTGTCACTCTATTAAATGCCTATGCATTGGATCCCTTGGGGGGTGACACTCCGCTTAGTGATGAAGTGAAGCAGGCTCTTCCTGCTAAATTAGCTGAGGTAGACGGTGCAAATAGCTTTATTGCCTATGTGAATGATCAGCCAGTCGGGCTGCTTAATGCCTTTATGGGCTTTAGCACCTTTAATGCCGCTCCATTGATCAATATTCACGACGTTTATGTGGCACCCCAAGCGAGAGGTAAGGGTGTTGTCGATGCACTCTTTGCTGCTATCGAAGCGGTGGCTAAGGAGTTGAACTGCTGCAAGATCACCTTGGAAGTATTAGAGGAGAATGGCGTTGCTCAGTCTGCTTATAAACGGTTGGGCTATAAAGGCTACGATCTTGGTGAACTAGGGGGTGAAGCCCTCTTTTGGCAGAAAAAACTGTCGTGAAAATCCCTCTTATCATCCTCCCCAAGCTCTCTAAAAAGAGCTTTTTGGTTGTTTTCATAATATTGACGGCATTTACTCTGTTCAATGTGAATAAGAGTTATAAAACCTATACGGTGCTTAACAATGCGAGGTTGTTGGGTTCTGAGACCGCTGCAGATATCCGTGCTAAAGATACACTGAGTGATTTAATTGACCATTATCAGGTTTCATTAGAGGGATTGGTAGGGGTGCTAGGTGCGCCGTTGCCAGAGAAGAGCTCAACGTTAAAATCGATTGCGGAGAGTCGAGGTATGAGTGAACTGACTCTGATTGCTAAGGTTCAGTCTTTAGTTCCCCAGTCAGGTGATTTGCAGCAGAGTGATGATGGCTCTTGGTCAGCGTCGCTCAATGAGCTCTTGTATGAGGGGTTGGCTCTTTATGGTCTTCCTATCGTGCTAGCGGTTGTATTACTTGGTGCTTTAGGTTTGCCTGTACCAGCGGGTCCAATGACCGGAATAGTGGGGCTAATGGCCTTCTCAGGTCTGTTCGATGCTTTTTTTGCGGCTGTTGGGATAGTGGTTGCAGCGTTTTTAGGTGATGTTCTGTTGTTTGAGTTGGGTCGACGAATGGATACCGCTTGGTTCGATAAGCACGGCGCAAAATTTGGTTTCAATAAGAAGAGTCGTCACAGGGTAGAGCATCTTTTTCACCGTTGGGGCTCTTTGACACTAATACTGTCGAGATCTTTGGTGGCGCACATCAGTGCGGTTGTCAGCCTGATGGCAGGTGCCTCTTCATTAGGTCGAACAAAATACTGGCTAAACTGTCTAATAGGTCGGCTTGGTTGGTTGTTAATCTATTTTGGTTTTGGGTATTTCGTTGGGGATAATCTTGCAATGGCAGGTAGCTTCTTGGGATACCTGAGTTTAAGTTTGTTGGGGCTGTTACTGATCATTGTGCTCTTTGATCAGTACCACAAGCAAAGTCATAGAGTGGTATGAGGTAACCAGGGAAGCTATGTTTGAATCGGTTCGTTCTTTAACAATGGAAGCGGCACTTGAATTGGCTAAAACCGTTCAAGCTGAAGCGGATACTCAAGGGTTCGCCATGAATGTGGTTGTCGTCGATCGCTCAGGTCTGCCTTTAGTGGTACTCAGAAACCCTAAGGCGCCGGATGCCTCTTTGGAGTTTGCGGAGCGTAAAGCTTACACCGCTGCGAGCTATGGCTGGCCAACCGCTAAGTGGCAGGAGATTGTGGGTGAGCGTCCATTGGTGATGCAGGGGCTAGCGCAAAATCCTAAAGTCTCTCTGATCGCTGGTGGTCTACCCGTTAAGCTGGGCGATGAAACCATCGGGGGGCTAGGGGTAGCAGGTGCTAAAGCGCCAGAGGATCATGCGGTTGCCGCTGCGGGTTTAGAGGCGTTTTTGGAAAAGCCTTAATGCGTGTGTGAAAGGGAAGACGAGTTCAATAGATTGTTGTTGGAGCCTTATCGAAGATGAGGCGATGTCCGGTTTCGCGACCTCTGCGAGATCGCTCCTACGGGGGTTCGGCCATTTGCGATCGAGAATGCGTTCGATGGATTGTTGTTGGAGCCTTATCGAAGATGAGGCGATGTCCGGTTTCGCGCGTTAGCTTCCCTTGTTTTCGCGATCCAGGGTCTCTTCGACGGCGTTGAGAATGCCTCGTAACATACCCATCTCGGTTTTCTCTGGACGGGTGCGATTGAAGTAGCGTTTCAGTTTATCCAATACGCGTCCTTCGTGTTGAGGGATGATAAAGCTGACGCGACGTAGCACGCGCTCTAGGTGTTCAAAGAATAGAACCATCTCATGTTGGCGCGGGTAGGGTGCCTCTTCAACTTTTTCAGGTGCTAGGCGACTGGCACGGCGTAACTCATAGCAGACCAGTTGAATCGCCTGTGAAACATTCAAAACCGGGTAGTCCGGGTTGGCATCAATAAACAGGTGTCGATTACACATCAGCATCTCTTTATTGTTTAAACCCATAGTCTCGCGCCCAAAGATGATCGCGATTTCGCCGGAGTGTGATTCAGTATGAATCTGTTGTGCAGCGCTCTCTAAGTCTTGCAAGGGGAGGTCGAAGGTTCTTTCACGAGCACTGGTGCCGACCACCAGCTGACAGTCTGCAATCGCCTCTTCGAGGGTTGCAACTACCTTCGCACTCTCCAATAAATCTTTAGCGCCAGCGGCACGCGAAGTGGCCTCTTCACTTGGAAACTCACGAGGGTTGACTAGCCAGAGTTGGCCCAGTCCCATGTTCTTCAGTGCGCGAGCCGCCGCTCCAATGTTTCCAGGGTGGAAGGTCTCGACTAAAACGATTCGAATGTTGTTCAGCATGATGGGTGATCTGTTGTGTTAAACAATAAAAACGCCCCATAAGGAGCGTTTTATTCAGCGCTTCATCGATTAGATGCGAGACGCTTGTTCTGCTGCATTACCGACGTAAGTACCCGGTGTCAGTGTGCGAAGCTCTGCTTTAGCGGACTCTGGGATCTCAAGTGTTTCGATGAAATCGAGCATCACCTCTTTAGTCATCCCTTTACCGCGAGTCAGTGCTTTTAGCTTCTCATACGGCTCTTCAATCGCATAACGGCGCATCACTGTCTGGATAGGCTCAGCTAGCACTTCCCAGCTGTTGTCTAGATCTTCATCTAGGCGTGCCGCGTTCACTTCAAGTTTGCTAATGCCTTTCAGTGTCGATGCATAGGCAATCAGACTGTGGCCAAACCCGACACCTAGGTTACGCAGTACGGTTGAGTCTGTTAGATCGCGCTGCCAGCGAGAGATTGGCAATTTCATGGTCAGGTGGCCCATTACTGCATTCGCGATGCCTAAGTTGCCCTCTGAGTTTTCAAAATCAATTGGGTTAACTTTATGTGGCATGGTTGATGAACCCACTTCGCCAGCAATCGTTTTCTGCTTGAAGTAACCCCATGCGATATAGCCCCACACGTCACGATCAAAGTCGATCAGGATGGTGTTGTAACGACAGACTAGGTCGAACAACTCAGCAATGTAATCGTGAGGCTCAATCTGTGTCGTGTAGGGGTTGAAGTTCAATCCCAGGCCTTCAATAAAGCTCTTGGCATTCGCTTCCCAGTCAATCTCTGGGTAGGCACTTAGGTGAGCATTGTAGTTACCAACGGCACCGTTAATTTTGCCAAGGTACTCGATGCTGTCTAGCTGCTTGATTTGACGACGCAGACGGTAAGCTACGTTAGCCATCTCTTTACCCAGTGTCGATGGTGAAGCTGTCTGACCGTGAGTGCGCGATAGCATTGGCTGTGTTGCAAAATCTTGTCCGATTTTGGCAATCGCCTGTTCAATCGCTTCCATCTCTGTGCGCATAACGGCGACGCCGTTTTTCAGCATCAGTGCGTGAGACAGGTTGTTAATATCTTCGCTGGTACAAGCGAAGTGAACAAATTCGCTGATCGCGTTGAGTTCGGCATTGCCAGAGATCTGCTCTTTAATGAAATACTCAACCGCTTTTACATCGTGGTTGGTGGTGCGCTCGATCTCTTTGATGCGCTCAGCCTGTTCTAAAGAGAATTCTGCAACCAGTGTATCTAACAGTGCATTGGCTTCGCTGCTTAATGCAGGGACTTCAGTGATCTGCGGATGTGAAGCTAATTGCTGCAACCAACGGATCTCAACTTCAACACGGAAGCGGATCAATCCGAATTCGCTAAAAATAGTACGAAGGGCAGAGGTTTTGCTTCCGTAGCGGCCATCAACGGGCGATACGGCTGTTAGAGCAGTGAGTTCCATGAATGGGGTCTCTTGAATAGCGTGAATTTAAGGGTCGAGATTATATAGAAAAAAGCAGAGGTTGGGGAGTGTCTAAGGTTGTGGTGACAGGCTTTAGCCTGTCATCCGCTCTATCAGCAATTTCCAGCGCCTCCATTGGAAGCCCGTCAGTGGATGACAGGCTAAAAGCCAGTCACCGCAACTTCGCGCTAATTCGCTCCCACATCCGAGTTCCGTACTATATTTCTACGAAGCACAATTGTAGGAGCGAATTCAGCAAAGCTGAAACCGCGAAAGGATCTGGCAGAGGTCTCTATTTAAAGACGCTTCAGCTCTTGAAGAGCGTCACCGACGCGCGATCTAAAGAAGATCAGATGCCAGCGTTGGCCGCCAACCTGTCTCCAAAGAATAGCCGCTCGAATGCCTGCCAGTAGAAGGGCGCGTATGCGGGCTGCATTTTCATTGTTCTGCAGATTGCGTGGGTCACCCTGTACCTGAATTCTGAAATTAAAGTTGCTGATCGTCTCTTGATAGAGAGCGTCAATACCAGCTAGTACTGAACTGTGAGTAAATCGACTGGCATCGGTCGGTTCGTCATCACGGTGATTGTTCAGCCAGAAGTAGTCCGCTTTTTTTGCAAGCTCATCCAGACGCTCTGAAATGGTATTCAGGTAGTCGCTGTTCTTGGCCAGTTTGCGCTCCAATGTGATCAGGCTTAGTGCGTAGCGCATCACCATTGGTGAGTAAGCATTCTCTTTTTTATCAATAATTTGCTGTATTGAATTAAAGCCGTCATTAAGATTGATTTTAAGTTGCTGCCGGCCGCCGAAGATATCCTCAGTCGTAGCTGGGTTCATCTCGAACAGTGACGCGATAGAGACTTCGAAACTGCTGCTTGAACAGCTCCCTTGGCGCGCAATCTGATCGACGAGGTGGGCTGCTTGAAAGATGGCAGCCATTGCGATCGCCTGCTCCTGTTTTGCCCTCGACATCTATCTATCCCCCCAAGTCAGATCTCGTGAACTCTGTTCAATGACACCGCCGCCTAAGCAGAGATCGCCTTGATAGAGGACCAGAGATTGTCCCGGTGTAACCGCTCGTTGAGGTTGGTCGAAATAGACCTTGTAGCCCTTTTCATGCTTTTCGATGCGGCAGGCTTGATCCGCTTGTCGGTAACGGACTTTTGCGGTGCAACTCATCGGTAGCTGAGGCTCTTCACCGTTGATCCAAAAAATCTCGGACGCATAGAGCCAATCACTGTAGAGCAGCTCGTTATCGATGCCTTGCACTGCGATCAGTTCATTAGCGTTCAAGTCTTTACCCGCCACGAACCATGGATCTTCGGAGTAGTTGGCCAGGCCGCCAATGCCGAGGCCCTGACGCTGCCCAAGGGTGTAGTACATCAAGCCCTGGTGTTTTCCGATGACATCCCCAGTGGGTGTGACGATATTGCCTGGTTGAGCGGGGATGTACTGTTTTAAGAAATCGGTAAAGCGACGTTCACCGATGAAACAGATACCCGTGCTGTCCTTCTTTTTGGCGGTAATTAAATCGAGCTGTTCTGCAATCTCACGAACCTTAGGTTTCTCCAACTCACCAACAGGGAATAGCGTCATGGCCAGCTCTTGGTGGCCCACCTGGTGTAAGAAATAGCTCTGATCCTTGTTGGGATCTAGACCTTTTAACAGCTCGCCCTTCTCACCCTGCAGGCGACGACGTGTGTAGTGACCGGTTGCAATCATGTCGGCACCCAGTAGTTGGGCATACTCAAGAAAGGCTTTGAATTTGATTTCACGGTTGCAGAGGATATCTGGGTTGGGGGTGCGACCCGCTTTGTACTCTTCTAAAAAGTGTTCGAAGACGTTGTCCCAATACTCTGCAGCAAAGTTAGCCGTATGAAGCTTGATCTCAAGTTTGTCGCACACTGCTTGTGCATCGGCAAGATCCTCAAGAGCGGTACAGTACTCAGTACCGTCGTCCTCTTCCCAGTTTTTCATGAACAGACCTTCAACTTGGTAGCCCTGTTCTTTTAAAAGGTATGCAGAGACAGAGGAGTCCACGCCGCCAGACATGCCGACAATAACTTTTGTCTCGGTGATCGATTTTGTGCTCATGACGTCAGTCTAATTGATCGTGTATTAAATTAAGTGGGTAGCGTTTGCCTGCCAAATAGTCATCGATGCAGTCCAGTACCAGGTGGCTGCGTAAACGGTGCTTGTTCTCTGCTACCTCATCGCGCGTCATCCAGACCGCTTGGAGAATCCCCTCATCCAATGCCTGTTCAGGGTTATGCGACAGCGCATTCGCGATAAAAGTCACCCTATGGAAGGTGAGATCTAATTCAGGCACGCGGTAGACATAGAGTCCCAGTAGGGCATCCAGTTCAACGCTCCATGCGGTCTCCTCTTCGGTTTCACGCAGTGCTGCTTGAAACAGAGTTTCTCCATTTTCAACATGGCCAGCTGGCTGGTTAAGCACCTTTTGATCGCCGTTGATGATCTCTTCTACCAGTAAAAAGCGATTCTCTTTCTCAACAATTGTTGCGACGGTCGCATGTGGAAACCAGCGGTTTGGTTTGGAGTCGTGCATCGTTTAACTATCTGCAATAAAATAGCTGATTATCATATCAGATTTTAAGCCGTTTCTAGGCGGTGTTTCTTAATTTTGAGGTCAGAATGCAAGATCGCATTGAAGTCGTTACGCAACCGATTGACAGTTCAGATGGTTTGACTTGGTTGAAAGAGTCACCAGAAGGGGTGGGGGCACTGGTCTCATTCACAGGCATGGTGCGTGAATTGCCGGATGCCGATTTAGAGTTCATGGAGCTCGAACACTACCCAGGCATGACTGAAAAGGCCTTAGCCAATATAGCGACTCAAGCACGAGAACGTTGGCCGCTAAAACGTGTCTATATTGTGCACCGAGTCGGTCCTATGGGGCTGTCCGAAGAGGTTGTGCAAGTGGCTGTGAGTTCGGCGCATCGCAATGCTGCATTTGAAGCGGCCAGCTTTATTATGGATTATCTAAAACGTGACGCGCCGTTTTGGAAGCGTGAGGTGAGTGATAAAGGATCGGTTTGGGTCGAGCAGAAAGCTAGCGACGTCGAGGCCGCGAAGAGCTGGGGCGACCGCTAGTCCGCCTGTTATTCGCAGGTTGAGTTCTCTTTTTAGGCAGTGGTGCTAGGTTAACGTCCAACTTTCGCCACTCGCCTGGTGCTAAATCATCGATTGTCCACTCACCCACGGCATAGCGAATCAAACGTAAGGTTGGAAATCCGACGGCCGCCGTCATTCGTCTGACTTGGCGGTTTTTCCCTTCACTGATGACCAGCTCAATCCAGCTGGTTGGTATGTTTTTGCGCTCACGAATCGGTGGTGTTCTTGGCCAGGGTTCATCGATCTGGATGATGTTTGCTTTGGCGGGGCGGGTTAAGCCATCTTTTAACTCTACCCCTTGTCTTAGCTGATCCAAAGCCTGTTCAGTGATACTGCCCTCTACTTGAACCCAGTAGGTTTTGGGGAGTTTGAACTTAGGATGTGCGAGCCGGTGCTGCAGTTCGCCGTCACTGGTTAAGACCAGTAGTCCTTCGGAATCGTAATCTAAACGGCCTGCGGCGTAGATTTTGGGGATATCAATGAACTGTGCAAGCGTGTCTCTACCCTGATCATCGGTAAAGGTGGGTAGGACATTAAAGGGTTTGTTCAGTAGATAGAGGGTAGACATAGGGTAGGAGTACTCAAAACGTATCGCGCAGTGTACGCGATAAGTCTGCCAGCCCCAAGTCCCAGAATGAGCCCTTTTAGGCTACGTCGAACTGAATATTGATAGCGTGGTAGCCGCTCTCGACGGGTTTAGCGTCAAAGACGACCTCTTGACCCGCTTTAAGGGTTTTATAGCCCTCTTTCTGAATAGCACTGAAGTGTACGAAAAGCTCCTGATCAAACTGATCACACAGAATAAATCCAAAACCTTTGACGTTGTTGAACCACTTCACCTGACCTCTATGCATGACATCCTCCTATGCAATCTGATCTGTAACATGAGTGCGTAAACTGGTTAAATGAACGATCCGTAATGGGTTCAACACACTGACTGTCTGTTACACTGAAAGAGTATTTAGCGGGCGCTGGGTAATGAAGCGCTTTTCAAAAAATGCATAAACTCTAAAGCGGTAATTTTTTATATTTAGATTAATTTGGTGAAAATGAGTATTACAAAGCGTCATGCACAGCCTGAAATGTCCGATCAAGACGACGATCAACAGCATCCACCGGGATTGGCCACGGCTGAGGCGAAACCTGAATTAAAGCAACCCTCGCTCTATCGAGTGCTGCTTATGAACGATGACTACACGCCGATGGAGTTTGTGGTTCAAGTGTTAATGGGCTTCTTCAACATGAGTGAAGAGAAAGCCACTCAAGTGATGTTGGCCGTTCATACCCAGGGCAAAGGTGTCTGTGGCGTCTATACTAAAGATGTTGCTGAGACAAAAGCGGCACAAGTTAATCAGTATTCACGTGACAATAAACATCCGCTACTCTGTGAAGTAGAGCAGGCATAAGGAGATTCGCTATGTTGAATCGAGAGTTAGAAGATACTCTAAGTCAGGCTTTTCAGTCGGCTAGTACGTCTCGTCACGAGTTTTTGACCGTCGAGCATCTGTTATTGGCCTTGATCGATAATCGTCATGCATTTGAAGTGTTGGCTGCCTGTGGGGCTGACTTTGATGCTCTGGTCAATCAGCTTCACAACTTCCTTAAAGAGACAACGCCTCAGCTTCCCGATAATGTCGAAGCGTCCGAAACCCAGCCAACACTTGGTTTTCAGCGGGTCCTTCAGCGCGCGGTGTTTCATGTCCAGTCGTCGGGCAAGACCGAGGTCACCGGCGCCAATGTTCTGGTTGCTATTTTCAGTGAGCAAGAGAGCCAAGCTGTTTACTTCCTTAAGATGCAAGGGATAGAGCGGTTGGACGTCGTGAACTTTTTATCGCATGGCGTATCGGACAGTGAGTCAGAGAATGAGCAGCAGTCTGCTGCAGCGGACGCGAAAGATGAGCAGAAACAGGAGAGTGCGCTCTCTAAGTATGCGATCAATTTAAACAAACAGGCAGCGGTTGGTCAGATCGACCCGCTGGTGGGGCGTGACTCAGAGGTTGAGCGTGTCGTTCAGATTCTGTCACGTCGTCGCAAGAATAATCCGCTGTTAGTGGGTGAGGCCGGTGTCGGTAAGACAGCCATTGCAGAGGGTTTGGCGAAGCTAATCATTGAAGAGCAAGTGCCTGATGTGATTGCCAATTCGGTTGTCTACTCCTTAGATTTGGGTGCCCTGGTTGCTGGGACGAAGTATCGTGGCGACTTTGAAAAACGCCTTAAGTCACTGCTGAACGAGATCAAAGATCAACGCGAAGCGATTCTGTTTATTGATGAAATCCACACCATTATTGGCGCCGGGGCCACTTCGGGTGGCTCTATGGATGCCAGTAATCTGCTTAAGCCTCTTTTAAGTTCAGGTCAGTTGCGCTGTATTGGATCAACGACTTTCCAAGAGTTCCGCGGCATCTTTGAGAAAGATCGTGCCTTGGCTCGCCGTTTCCAAAAAGTGGATGTGTTAGAGCCTAGTGTTGAAGATACCTACCAAATTTTGAAAGGTCTTCGATCACGCTTTGAAGAGCATCACGAGATTCGTTACACCGATGCTGCACTGAAGTCGGCGGCTGAAATGGCGGATCGATACATCAATGAGAAGCATCTTCCAGACAAGGCGATCGATGTGATCGATGAGGCGGGTGCCTATCAGCGACTCATTCCTGAAGAGGATCGAGTTGAAGCGATTGATGTGCCAGAAATCGAGACGATTGTTGCTAAGATCGCTCGAATTCCGCCTAAGTCGGTTTCAGCCTCTGACAAACAACAGTTGGCTAAGCTTGATACCAATTTGAAAATGGTCGTATTGGGTCAGGATGAAGCGATCGATAACCTTTCGGCTGCTATCAAACTATCACGTGCCGGACTTAAAGAGCCTAACAAGCCGGTCGGTAGCTTCTTATTTGCAGGGCCAACAGGTGTGGGTAAAACTGAGGTGACATCGCAACTGGCTCGTATTCTAGGTATTGAGCTGATTCGTTTTGATATGTCGGAATACATGGAGCGCCATACCGTCTCCCGATTGATCGGTGCGCCACCAGGGTACGTTGGTTTTGACCAGGGTGGTCTGTTGACCGAGGCGGTGACTAAATCACCGCACGCTGTTGTGCTGCTTGATGAGATAGAGAAAGCTCACCCCGAGGTCTTTAATCTACTGTTGCAGGTGATGGACAACGGTACCTTGACCGACAATAACGGTCGTAAAGCTGATTTCCGTAACGTGATCCTAATCATGACCACTAATGCCGGTGCTGAGGATATGGGGCGAGCCAGCTTCGGTTTTGCTAAACAAGACCATAGCAGTGACGGTATGGAGGCGATTAAACGACTCTTTACACCTGAATTCCGTAACCGTTTGGACTCTATCGTTCAGTTCAAAGCGCTGACGAGAGAGATCGTGCGTGGTGTGGTCGATAAGTTCCTTATGGAGTTACAGGTTCAGCTAGACGATAAAAAGGTCAGTATTCATGCTAGTGATGAAGCCTGCGATTGGCTGGCCGAGCATGGCTATGATGAGAAAATGGGTGCGCGTCCAATGCGTCGCCTAATTCAAGAGAAGATCAAAAAGCCGTTGGCTGAGAAGATCCTGTTTGGTGAACTGTCTGAAGAGGGCGGTTCTGTTGAGATTATAGTGAACTCGGAAGGTGAACTCGATCTTGAAACCAGCACAGAAACAAAAATGGCCACTGTATAGTGGCCATTTTTTTGTAGGTCTCGATTAACGAGCGCGGTAAGTGATACGACCCTTATTCAAATCGTAAGGAGTCAGTTCAACTTTAACCTTGTCACCCGTAAGGATACGGATGTAGTTTTTACGCATTTTGCCAGAGATGTGCGCGATTACTACGTGACCATTCTCTAGTTCTACACGGAACATCGTGTTTGGAAGGGTATCGATTACCGTTCCTTCCATTTCAAAAGCGTCTTCTTTAGCCATTAATACCTACCTTTGGAATTCTTTACCAAGTATCGCTTAGCGTGGAATTGATCGCTTTTGTGCGTTACTTGACCTGAAGGTCGCGTATTCTGCACTAAATTGCTAAAAAAGTGAAATAGTTTAGGTTGCAGCCTCAAGTCGGGTAGACAATCACTTGATCATATCGTCCGTGGCATCAACCCAAACATCATCCAACAAGATCTCAATCGGTTGATACTGTGTTTTGTAGGCCATCTTTTTACAGTTTTTCACCCAGTAACCTAGGTAGTTGTAGGGAAGGTTAATCTGTTTTAGATGCTCCATCTGCCAGAGAACAGCAAACACGCCAAGGCTGCGTTGATCATGATCAGGACTAAAAAAGCTGTAGACCGCTGATAGACCATCAACGAGCTGATCCGTCACAGCGACCGCGAGCAGTTCACCATCAGTATCACGGTACAGGTGAAACTGCGTGCTTTGGTTGCTCTCCACTAGAAAGCTGATGAATTGATCTTGTGAGGGTGGGTACATATCACCGTCATCATGGCGTGCGTTGATGTAACGGGCGTAGAGATCGTAAATCTCTTCATCGAAACGAGGTTCTATCGTCTCAACTAAGATGTCTCGGTTTTTGTTCCAAATGCGACGTTGAGATTTTGAGCGTTTAAAACGATCGACCGGAATACGCGCTGAAATACAGGCAGCACAGCCATCGCAATGGGGGCGGTAAACGTGGGTGCCACTGCGTCGGAAGCCATATTGAGTCAGTTGCGAGTAGGTCGATTTATCCAGGGGTGCTTGTGGGTCGACGAAAAGAGTTTTCGCTGTCGCTCGCTCTATATAGCTGCAGTCATGATCGGGCGTGACAAAAAACTTAAGCGTTTGCAGATTCGACATCGGGATACCAATTTCGCTTTGCCCAAGGGTTGTGGCTAGGCGTCCTTTTGCATTGTGTTAACAGCTGTTCAAACTCGGTCCGTTCGATCTCAACTGCACCCAGTGAGGCCAGATGTGGATTGTAGATCTGGCAATCAATTACAGCATAGTTCGCTTTTTCTAATTCTGCACAAAGAATTTTAGTGGCCAGTTTAGACGCGTCTGGTACACGCGAAAACATCGACTCGCCAAAAAAGAGTCGTCCGATCGCAATGCCGTATAAACCACCGACAAGTTGATCATCTAGGTAAACCTCTACAGAGTGGGCGATCCCTTGATGATGCAGCTCGGTGTAGGCGGAAATAATCTGCTCGCTTATCCAAGTGCCTTCCTCACCTCTGGGCGCAGCACACTGCCTAATAACCTCTTCGAACTGAAAGTCGATTCTGACGGTGAATTGCTCTTTTCTTAGGCGTTTTTTAAGCGATTTTGATTCATGGAATTGTGTTGGGTAGAGCACGCAGCGGGGGGAGGGTGACCACCATAGAATCGGGTCGTCTTCGCTAAACCAAGGGAATATCCCCTGTGGGTAGGCGGCAGCTAACCAGGCTGCATTCAGCTCCCCGCCGGCAGCCAACAACCCGTTTGGGTCATCGAGTGCGAGGCGGGTGTCTGGGAAATAGGGCTCTCCCGGAGTGAGCCAGGGGATCATTAGATTACTTAGCTAGATCGTCAAGGTAGCGTTCTGCATCTAGGGCTGCCATACAGCCAAAACCAGCTGAGGTGATCGCTTGACGGTATGAGTGGTCAGCGACGTCACCGGCTGCGAATACCCCTTCAATACTGGTTTGAGTGGCGTTACCTTCAAGACCTGTTTTGATTTTAAGGTAGCCATGTTGCATATCCAGCTGGCCGTCAAAGAGTTCAGTGTTGGGTTTGTGGCCGATTGCAATGAAGACACCTTGAGCGTCAATCTCTTGAGTCTCACCAGTTTCGGTACTTTTCACGCGAATTCCGGTTACACCCATATCGTCGCCCAGCACTTCATCTAGTTGATTGTTCCACATCAGAGTGATGTTGCCATTCTCGGCACGTTCAAAAATCTTATCTTGCAGGATCTTTTCAGAGCGCAAGGTATCGCGACGGTGAACAAGGACCACCTCTTTCGCAATGTTCGAGAGATAGAGTGCCTCTTCCACGGCCGTGTTACCACCACCCACAACCACTACCTTTTGATTGCGGTAGAAGAAACCGTCACAGGTTGCACAGGCGCTTACCCCTTTGCCTTTAAACGCCTCTTCAGAGTCCAAACCGAGGTATTGAGCGGAGGCGCCGGTTGCAATGATCAGAGCATCACAAGTGTAGACGCCAGTATCACCGGTTAGACGGAATGGACGCTCCGTCAATTCAGCTTTATTGATGTGGTCGTAGATGATTTCGGTGTTGAAGCGTTCGGCGTGCGCTTGCATGCGCTGCATCAATTCAGGACCTTGAACACCCTCAGCATCACCTGGCCAGTTGTCGACATCGGTGGTTGTGGTTAGCTGACCGCCCGCTTGCATACCCGTGATAACAACCGGATTTAGGTTGGCGCGAGCTGCGTAGACAGCAGCAGTGTATCCGGCAGGGCCAGAACCAAGAATGATAAGACTGTGGTGTTTAACGTCACTCATAGAAATGTTTCCAAATAAGATGTCATAAAAATGGGTCTAAAGGGTTTATGGGGGTGAATCCCTTTTTTTCAATCACAAGACCTAACCTACCACTTTATGGTATTTTCCCACAGCATAAAGTTGATTGAATTAAGGGTATTTTTTTGAGTAGTAATCAATCGCTGTCAACATTGACGCTAACCACCCAGTTGAACCGTGTGGTTCGCGAAACCTTGCTGGTGTTACTGATCGGTTTAAACCTGCTGTTTATGCTGAGTTTGATCAGTTACGACACGCGTGATTCGGGTTGGTCACATCAAGGGTATCAATCAGAAATTAGCAACTGGGCCGGCTGGTTCGGTGCATGGATTGCAGACTACTCGGTCTCTTGGTTTGGGGTAGTTGCGTTTGTTATTCCCTTTATTTTGGTTGTCCCTGCCTACCGTTGGTTGCGTCGTCGCTACATTGGCACCCTAGATATGTTGCCCTTTGTGGTAATGCGAACCCTAGGTGCGCTGTTATTTGTTCTTTCGGCCTCTTGTCTAGCCTCAATTCACATTAGCAATGCGGATCTTGGGTTGCCTTTCTCCGCTGGTGGGATTTCCGGTCAAGCGCTGGGTGATTTTGCGGTTCGTTGGTTGAATGTAGCCGGTGCCACCGTCGTATTGTGGATTGCTCTGTTAATCGGCCTAACACTCTATGTTGACTCAAGCTGGCGTCAGGTATTGGATTCTATCGGTGGTGGGTTAGAGACGCTCTGGCAGAGTCTTTTTGCGAAGAGCGAAGAGGAGACTCAAAAAGCGACAGTCTCTGAGCGCCCTATGGAAGTTCGTGTTGCAAAAAGAGCAGCGATGCAACGGGTAGAGCCTGATTTTGAAGTTGAGCCGGGTAGCATGGAGTCACTTCCGGTGGTCGATTTCGGAGAGCCTTCGTTTGACTCTTCGCGTTCTAAACCGCTTGAGATCAAGACCATGGATGATCTGACTGTGGGTTCTGAGGCTAAGTCAGACGGTGCGGAGGTTAAGCCTGCGTCGAAATCGGTTTTTGACGATGCTAACCGCGAGGATGCTGAGAAGCGAACACCGAAAATCGTGCCCCTCTCTGAGACTCATAAACCCTTAGATAGCGATGATGATGCTGAGCCGGTGAAACCCAAAGCCGCTGTGAAGCCTAAGGTGAAAATTCCGAGTCTTGATCTGCTCGATCCACCAGAGATACAGACCGATCAGGGCTATACGGAAGAGGAGGTGGAGCATCTCTCTCGTCTTCTTGAGCAGAAGTTGAATGACTTTGGTGTCGTCGCTGAAGTGGTTGAGGTCAATCCCGGGCCAGTGATCACTCGCTTTGAGATTCAACCAGCTCCTGGTGTTAAAGCCAGCAAAATTTCAAATCTGGCCAAAGATTTGGCACGTTCAATGGCCGTCAGTGCCGTGCGTGTCGTTGAAGTGATTCCCGGTAAGTCGGTGATGGGTATTGAGATACCTAATCACTCTCGTCAGATGGTGCGTCTCTCTGAGGTGCTTAACTCTAAACCCTATCTGGGTGCAGCCTCTAAATTGACGCTGGCGCTGGGTAATGACATCGCCGGCAACCCTGTTGTGGCCAACCTTGCCAAGATGCCTCACTTGCTCGTAGCAGGTACTACCGGTTCCGGTAAGTCGGTTGGCGTAAACGCTATGCTTCTGAGTCTGCTCTATAAGGCAACTCCCGAAGAGCTGCGTTTAATGCTGGTCGATCCTAAGATGCTTGAGCTCTCTATCTATGATGGCATTCCACATCTGTTAACACCGGTGATTACCGATATGAAAGAGGCGGCCGGTGGTCTACGTTGGTGTGTGGCAGAGATGGAAGATCGTTACCGTCTAATGGCGAAAGTGGGTGTGCGCAACATAGCCGGGTTCAATGATAAGGTTCGTGAAGCGGCCGCTGCCGGTCAGCCTTTGAGGGATCCGCTATGGAATCCGATGGAGCAGGGGCTTTCACCGACAGACCCTGCGCCGGAACTGCAGACACTCCCTTACATTGTGGTGGTGATCGATGAGTTCGCCGACATGATGATGATTGTCGGTAAAAAAGTGGAAGAGTTGATTGCACGTATTGCACAAAAAGCCCGCGCTGCTGGTATTCACTTGATTCTTGCAACCCAGCGTCCATCGGTTGATGTGATTACCGGCTTGATTAAAGCCAACGTCCCGACTCGCATCGGTTTTCAGGTCTCCTCTAAAATTGACTCTAGAACCATTCTCGATCAGTCGGGTGCTGAGAACCTGTTGGGTAACGGCGATATGCTCTACCTGCCTGCCGGTACCAGTGTGCCAAATCGTGTTCACGGTGCGTTTGTGAGTGATGACGAGGTACACCGTGTGGTTGAAGCATGGAAGGCTCTGGGTGAACCTGAATTTATCGATGCCATCCTAAACGGTGAGGCAGAGGGTGGCGCTGCAGCTGGCGGTGGCGGTGGCCTATTTGATGATGAAGCCGACCCACTCTATGACGAGGCGGTCGCGTTTGTCTTAGAAACTCGTAAAGCGTCTATATCGTCCGTGCAGCGCAAGCTAAAAATTGGTTACAACCGTGCAGCTAGAATGATCGAAACGATGGAGGCGGCCGGTGTTGTCTCGCCACCAGGATCGAACGGTCAGCGAGAGGTTATGGCACCGGCTGGCCCAAGGGATTAATGAGATGTTGAGATTCACTAAAATCGCACTGCTCCTGCTAGTGTCGCTGCCGATGATGGCCTGGGCCCAAACGGCTGATCAGTTATCTGCACTGCTTCAGTCCCACGCTAGGCTCTCTGCTGCGTTTCAGCAGTACACCCTAGGTGATGATAATTTAAAGTCTGAAAATGCCTCTGGCCGCTTGTGGATTGAAGGGGTTGATCGTTTTCGCTGGGAGACGGAGAGCCCCTTTCCACAAACCATCATCAGTGATGGCCAATGGTTGTGGGTCTATGATCCGGATTTAGAACAGGCGACTCAACGCCCATTGGGCGAGGGCGAAGTGATGACCCCGGCTCGCGTATTGGGTGGTGATGTTGAACAGTTGAATCGCTATTTTAATGTTCAGCAGATTGAGGCCGGCGCCGGAAACAGTCTGTTCGAGTTAACGCCAAAAGAGGAAGGGAGTGCGGAGTTCCAATCCCTGCGCCTACTCTTTAGTGGTGATCTACTTGCCGAACTGTTGATACAAGATGGGCTAGGTCAGCGTTCCCTCATTATGTTGAGTGAACAGAGTTTTCCGGCTGCTTTTGATCAGACGATGTTTCGTTTTGTGCCTCCCGCATCGGTTGATGTGATCCTGATGGATCAAAACGGATGAGTGATCTATTCGAAGACGCTCCAGTAACGGCTTATGAGCCGTTAGCGTCTCGCATGCGCCCAAGGTCCTTAGAAGAGTATCGAGGGCAAGAGCACCTCTTTTCTGAGGGCAAGGCGTTGCGTCGCCAACTCGAACAGGGGTCAATCCACTCGCTGATTCTGTGGGGGCCGCCAGGTGTTGGCAAAACGACGTTAGCCAGACTGATTGCATACTATGTAGACGCTGAGTTTATCTCTATCTCTGCTGTTATGGATGGCGTCAAAGAGGTCCGTGCAGCGGTTGAACGGGCCAAGATGTTACGTCAGCAGAGTGGTCGTCAGTCGATCCTCTTTGTTGATGAGGTTCATCGTTTCAATAAATCTCAGCAGGATGCTTTCCTCCCCTATGTTGAGGAGGGGACGCTGATCTTTATTGGCGCCACAACTGAAAACCCCTCGTTTGAATTGAATAATGCCTTGCTGTCGCGCGCCCGTGTCTATCCGTTAAAAGCGTTAACGGCAGAGACTTTAGAGGCGTTACTAGAACAGACCCTCAGTAGCCCAAGAGGCCTTGCAGATCGTGATCTAATTTTTGAGGAAGGGGCTTTGACAGCGCTGGCTCAGGCGGCTGATGGTGATGCACGTCGCGCGTTAAATCTGCTTGAAATCGCTGCGGACCTCTCTGAACCCGTCGAGGGTAAAGAGTACGTGTCGATCGCCGCGCTATCTGATGTGCTCGCTGCAGGGGTGCGCCGCTATGATAAGGACGGTGATCTCTTCTATGACCAGATTTCAGCCTTTCACAAATCGGTGAGGGGCTCCAGTTCAGATGGTGCGCTCTACTGGTACTGTCGTATGTTGGATGCGGGTTGCGATCCTCTCTACATTGCGCGCCGCTTAGTTGCCATCGCCTCGGAGGATATTGGTAATGCAGATCCCAGGGCGATGCAGGTGGTGTTGAGTGCTTGGGATGCCTTTGAGCGTGTCGGCCCTGCCGAGGGTGAGCGAGCCATTGCTCAGGCCACTATTTACTGTGCGTTGGCGCCAAAGAGTAATGCTGTCTATCAGGCGTTTAATCAGTGCTTAGCTGATGTGGCTAAAGATCCAAGTTACGAGGTTCCAGAACACTTGCGTAACGCTCCGACTCGATTAATGAAAGAGCAGGGATTTGGTGAAGGGTATCGCTATGCTCACAATGAACCCAACGCCTATGCAGCTGGTGAATCCTACCTGCCACAGGAGATAGCAGATCGCTCCTACTATCATCCTGAAGAGCGTGGTTTAGAGATTAAACTGAGTGAGAAGATGCGCCGCTTACAAGCGGCTGATCAAGCCAGTCCGACTAAGCGTTACCCTAAGGAGAGTAGTTGATGGTCCATCTATTAAGTGTTGCTTTAGGGGGTGCTCTGGGGGCGATGGCTCGTTATTGGTTGAGTGGTTGGCTCAACAGTGCTGATCAAAAGTTACCGGTAGGTACCCTAACGGCTAACGTTGTTGGTTCGTTGTTAATGGGGGTGCTGTTTGTTTTGGTGATGGAGCGAGCTAAGTTGCCACCTGAGATGCGCCCGCTGTTAATGACCGGTTTTTTGGGGGCTTTCACCACTTTTTCTACATTTTCGCTGGAAACTGTTACCTTGATTAACGAAGGTCATGTAACGGCAGCCATCTTTTATGTACTATTGTCCGTCGTATTATCAGTCGCAGCACTTTCTGCTGCCATTTGGTTTACTCGACTGCTATAAATTTTGTAAGGATATTTGATCGATGTTAGATCCACGCCAGGTTCGTGAGAACGCAGAGGCTATTGCTGAACAGCTTAAAAAGAAAGGTTACGAGTTCCCTTTAGCGGCATTTAATGCCCTAGAGCAGGAGCGTAAACAGATTCAAGTTGAGACAGAGAACCTTCAGCAGGAGCGTAACACCCGTTCCAAGTCGATCGGCCAAGCAAAAGCACAGGGGCAAGATATCGCACCACTGTTGGCTGAAGTCGGCGAGCTAGGCGCTAAGCTTGATCAATCCAAAGAGAAACTAAACGAAGTACAAGCTAAGTTGGATGATATCCTGCTGAGCACACCGAACCTGCCCGATGACTCTGTACCGGCGGGTGAGAGCGAAGATGATAACGTTGAAGTGCGTGTATGGGGTGAGCCTGGTTCATTCGATTTTGATGTTCAAGATCATGTCTCTCTAGGTGAGGGCTTAGGCGGTCTGGATTTTGAAGTAGCTGCTAAGTTAACGGGCTCTCGTTTTGCGGTGATCAAAGGGCCTCTAGCACGTCTGCACCGAGCGCTGGCGCAGTTTATGCTGGACACTCATATTGAGAAGAACGGATACACCGAGATCAATGTTCCTTTCATGGTCAACAGTGAGTCTCTGCAAGGTACCGGTCAACTGCCTAAGTTTGAGGAAGATCTATTTAAAGTGCCGTTCGGTGAACGTCACTACTACCTGATTCCAACCGCCGAAGTGCCGGTGACTAACCTAGTTCGTGATGAGATTGTCGACGCTGAAACACTGCCGATGGCTTACGCCTGTCACAGTCCATGTTTCCGTTCTGAAGCGGGTTCAGCAGGTCGTGATACACGCGGTATGATTCGCCAACACCAGTTCGAAAAAGTTGAAATGGTTCAAATGGTTAAGCCAGATACTTCGTGGAACGCATTAGAAGAAATGTGTGGGCATGCCGAGGGTATTCTGCAAGCACTGAACCTGCCATATCGTGTGGTAAATCTGTGTGGCGGTGATCTAGGTTTCTCTGCCGCTAAGACCTATGACATCGAGGTTTGGTTACCGGGTCAGGCTAAGTATCGTGAGATCTCATCTGTCTCAAATATGACCGACTACCAAGCGCGTCGTATGCAAGCTCGTTGGAGAAATCCTGAGACAGGTAAACCAGAACTGCTTCACACACTCAACGGTTCGGGTTTGGCTGTCGGTCGTACACTGGTCGCTGTGCTTGAGAACTACCAACAAGCCGATGGCTCCGTAGTTGTTCCTGAAGTACTGAAACCTTACATGGGTGGTACTGAGGTGCTCAGCGCCTAATCGAATCGGGTAGGTTAGAGATGGAAGGTAGATTTGATCTAGTCATCGTTGGCGGCGGCATGGTCGGTGCTGCGGTGGCTCTGTCTCTAGCCGATACCCAACTTAATATCGCTCTACTAGAGCGCTCTCTGCCTGAGGCCTTCAGCGCTGATCAACCTATGGACTTGCGCGTCTCTGCTTTAAGTCCTGCCTCTATCGATCTGTTGGATCAATTAGGTGCTTGGCAGCCCATTCTCTCTTGGCGAGCTTGTCCCTATCAACGCATGCGCGTTTGGGAGATGGATGAAGATGCGCCAGGTCTAGCAGGTCAAGCAGCACGTAATTTAGCAACAGAATTCTCTGCCCAAGAGATCTCAATGTCCGAGCTGGGCTACATAGTTGAGAACCGTCTGGTTCAACGGGCGCTACTAGATCAATTGAGTGGCCAGAGTAATATCAGTTTAATCACTGACGGGGTTGAGCGGATCGACTACTCGGCGGCATCGACCATCATAGAACTCGATTCGGGTAAGTCGTTAATGACCCCTCTGGTGATAGCCGCGGATGGTGGGCAGTCAATGGTGCGTGATGCGGCTGCATTAGGCGCACATCAGTGGGACTACGAGCAGATGGCCATGGTCATTAACGTTGAGACGCTGTTGCCGCAACAGGATATTACTTGGCAGCAGTTCTACCCATCGGGCCCAAGAGCGCTACTGCCTCTGCCAGGATCGAATGCATCCTTGGTTTGGTACGACGCGCCTGAGCGGGTACAGCAGTTGATGTCGATGGAGTTCGATCAACTTAAAACGACCATCGAAGCCAATTTCCCAAATCGATTGGGTGGCATCAAATCGATTCAAGCAAGAGCCAGTTTTCCGCTGCGCCGTCTGCATGCCCAGCGCTATGTGGACGAGGGCGTTGCTCTTCTGGGGGATGCTGCACACCAGATCAATCCATTAGCCGGTCAGGGGGTTAATTTAGGATTTCAGGATGTCGTTGCGTTTTCAGAGGTAATTCATGATGCGCTGTCTCGAAATGAGTCGATCAGCTCAGTTGATGTACTTAAACGCTACGAACAGAAACGACGCAACGCTAATCTATTGATGATGCAATCGATGGATCTCTTCTATCGCCTGTTCAGTAATCAGAAAAAGCCCCTCAAATTGGTACGCAATCTAATGCTAGGTATTGCAGGTGCTGCCAAACCCGCACGCGTAAAAGCGCTAAGAATCGCTTCAGGGATTGATCGGTTTTAAACGGTTGGAGCCTTATCGAAGATGAGGCGATTTTCTTCCGATCGCGGCCTTTTCAAGACCGCTCCAACAGTGAGCTAAAACGGGGTCTGACCCCTTTAATCCGTCACCTTCAGCTTGAATTAACAACGATCTGCTCCTATTAATTAAGTATATCGATTAAAGGTGTCTGTTATGCGGATTGCGGTTGTTTGGTTTTTTTCTCTATTGATAAGCTCAGTGAGTCAGGCTGGCTTGCCGGTCAGTGACTCGCAGGGGCAATCTTTGCCCTCTATTGCCCCTATGTTGGAGAGGGTGAATCCAGCAGTCGTCAACATCTCGACCTTCTCGACCCGACAAATCATCAACCCACTGTTGAACGACCCCTTTTTTCAACGCTTTTTCAACATTCCTAGAGATGCCTTTCCGCAACAACGCCGCAGTCAGAGCAGTGCCGGGTCTGGTGTGATTGTCGATGCCGAGCAGGGTACGATCATTACCAACTATCACGTCATTAAAGGGGCTGACGAGGTTCAGATTGGTCTTACCGATGGGCGCAGTTTTAAAGCCCGTTTAATTGGGGCCGACCCTGAAGTGGACATTGCGGTATTGGATATCGATGCCACGGGGTTGAGCGAGTTATCGATCCGCGACTCCTCGTCACTCAGAGTCGGTGATTTTGTTGTGGCTATCGGTAACCCCTTTGGACTTGGGCAGACCATCACAACAGGTGTCGTCAGTGCGTTAGGGCGTTCAGGTTTGGGTATCGAGGGGTATGAAAACTTCATTCAAACCGACGCCTCTATCAACCCCGGCAACTCCGGTGGTGCTCTCGTCGATTTGAATGGAGACCTGGTGGGTATTAATACAGCCATTATTGCGCCAAGCGGAGGAAATGTCGGAATAGGCTTTGCAATCCCCAGTAATATGGCACGACGTGTTGCTGATCAATTGATTGAAGAGGGTCGCGTCACCCGTGGCTGGGCAGGGCTTTCGGTGCAACCGCTAACCGCTGATTTACGTCAGGCGTTTGGGCTGGATGATCAGCAAAACGGTGTGATCGTTTCAGAGGTGATTAAGGACTCTCCTGCTGATCGTGCCGGTCTTCAAGTCGGCGACATCATTACCGCACTGGATGGTAGAGCACTGATCTCAGCGGCTACTATTCTTAACGCTGTGGCATTTGCAGCCGAAGGGGATCAACTAATGCTGGAACTACTGCGCAATGCTGAGCCGCGATCCGCCAAGCTGATCGTCGCCTATCAACAACCTAAATCTGATCCAGAACAGGGGGCTCTTCATCCGTTACTGTCCGGTGCCGTCTTTGAGCCAGTGACCAGTGGCAGAGGGGTTCAGGTCAAAAGTGTTGAACAGGGAAGCCGGGCCGCTCGGGCAGGGTTGGTCGCTGGCGATCTTGTTGTCTCTATCAATCGACGTTCGGTTCGAACCCTAGAGGATCTACAGCGTGAACTCTCTGGCAGTTCTAATCAGTTATTGATTCAACTTCAGCGTGGCCGCTCAATGTTTTATCTGGTCTTAAGATAAATCTGAGATTACCTAGCAACTTTTCAAAACTGTTCTACACTGAACACATTAATTACCTAATTGTCATATAGGGCTTAAAGAGAAATCATTAATGAAAGGTGTAGTGTTTAATATCCTTGAGGATATGGTAGTGGAAAAGGGCGGTGTTGTTCTCTGGCAACAGCTTCTTAATAGGGCCGGCGTTGCGGGTAGCTATATTTCAGTGGATACCTATGAAGATGCCGAACTCTTTAAGATTGTTCATGAAGTCCAACAGGCGCTCAATATTCCCCTAGAGGATGTGATTCGCAGTTTTGGTGATTTCATGTTTGCTAAGCTGGCTGAACGTTACCCTATGTTTGTTGAAGCTGAGGGTGATCTGTTTGGTTTCTTGAAAAGTATCGAGCCGGTGATTCACTTAGAGGTACAAAAGCTCTACACAGAGGCTAACCTTCCGACAATTGATTGCGCCAATGGTGACAACAACCGACTGGTAATGAACTATCGTTCGCCGCGAAAACTCTGTATTTTGGCAGAGGGGTTAATCCAGGGGGCGGCCACTTACTATCAAACCCCTATCAATATTGAGCACGATATCTGTATGCACAGAGAGTCTGACCACTGCGAACTCAGCATAAGTAAAGTGAATGTCTGAAGAGTTAGAGCTGTACAAACAAGCGTATGAACGAGAACGTAAAGCGCGTCTTGCAGCAGAAGATGTGCTGGAGACTCGTTCGCGTGAGCTGTTTCTAAAAAACCAGGAGCTCGAAGCCTCTTTGGTTCAGTTAAAAGCGCAGCAAGATGCACTGATTCGATCTGAAAAGTTGGCTACGCTTGGTACGCTTGTCTCTGGCGTGGCACACGAGATTAACAACCCGCTGTCGTTTGTTCACTCTAATGTAGACACCTTGGGTCAGCACAGTGACGCCATCGCTAAACTCTATCCTCTATTGATCGAATCTCTAGCGGTAGATGAATCTGAACGACCTGCGTTTGCTGAGCGTGTGTTCAAGTTCCTTGAAGAGGAAGATCTTGAATATTTCACCGATGAATTAGATGAGTTGGTTTCTGATACCAATGACGGTGTCCAGAGGGTGAAGGAGATCGTTCGCAACTTAAGAAGCTTTGCTCGAATGGATGCTCAGGTTAGAACAGAAGCCGATCTTAATGAGGGAATTCGAAGTACCCTTAAATTGATTAACAACCAGATCAGTGCCAACACGCGGGTCAACCTCTCTCTTGAAGAGATTCCTCCAGTGCTCTGTAACCCCGGTGAGATCAATCAGGTCCTTTTAAATATTCTTGTTAATGCAGCACAAGCGCTTGAGGGTCAGCGTGAACCAACCTTAGAGATCACGTCCAAAGAGAACCAAGGCTGGGTTGAGATATCGATAGCCGATAACGGTAAAGGGATGACCAAAGAGATACAGCAACGTATTTTTGAACCCTTCTACACAACAAAGGATATTGGTAAAGGTACGGGGCTGGGTCTATCCATCTCCTATGGCATTATTAGCCATCATCAGGGTGAGCTTTTGGTTGATTCCGCACCAAATAAGGGCACAACTTTCACGCTAAGAGTGCCAATTCAAACCCGCTAATCACCGCTTATATAACAACCCATTTCTTTACATAAAAATGTCATATAAATGTGACGAAATTATCTATTTTCTTCTAGCCCGCACCACAGCTGAATCTTCGCTCCTTGCCCAATAAGTCAAGAAATTTTTGACGCATATTTGCTATTGCAAAGTTCGTCCAGATCACTATATTTAGTGTCTGTTGTTTGTCGAATAACTATATATAGTGATTTATGTTGGATAGACAACCACAAGATATAGTGTTGTGTGAAGTAGCGATCAGCACCCTCATGCAGCACGAATAATAACACCGACTAAGAAGTGGAATGTCGTTATGCAACAGGGTTTAAAGGTCACAAAACGCGATGGTAGCCAAGAGTCACTGGATCTAGAGAAGATCCACAAAGTTGTGACTTGGGCTGCAACCGGTCTAAAGACTGTGTCTGTCTCTCAAGTAGAGCTGAGTGCCAACATGCAATTCTTTGAGGGTATCTCAACATCAGACATCCATGAGACCCTAATCAAAGCGGCTGCCGATCTTATTTCAGAAGAGGCGCCTGATTACCAATACCTTGCTGCGCGCCTTGCGATCTTCCACTTACGCAAGAAAGCGTTCGGTGAATTCGAACCACCCCACCTATTTGCCCATGTCCAAGCCATGGTGAATGACGGTCGTTACGATAAGCACCTTTTAGAAGACTACACTGAAGCGGAATTCAATGAGCTGAATGACTACCTTGCTCATGATCGCGACATGAACTTCAGCTACGCGGCCGTTAAGCAGCTAGAGGGTAAATACCTTCTACAAAACCGTGTTACGGGTAAGATTTACGAGAGCCCACAGCAGCTCTACATGTTGGTAGCCGCTTGTCTCTTCTCTAAATACCCACAAGAGACGCGTTTGGGTTATGTAAAACGTTTCTACGATGCCTGTTCTCTGTTTAAACTGTCGCTACCGACGCCGATTATGGCGGGCGTTCGTACACCGACCCGTCAGTTCAGCTCTTGTGTATTGATTGAAACGGGTGACAGTCTGGATTCAATCAACGCGACAGCCTCTTCGATCGTTAAATACGTATCACAGCGTGCGGGTATCGGTATCAATGCCGGTAGCATCCGTGCCCTAGGTAGCCCAATCCGTCAGGGTGAAGCTTTCCATACTGGATGTATTCCTTTCTACAAACACTTCCAAACAGCGGTTAAAAGCTGTTCACAAGGGGGTGTACGAGGGGGTGCTGCGACTCTGTTCTACCCAATCTGGCACTTGGAAGTGGAGTCACTGTTGGTTCTTAAAAACAACCGTGGTGTCGAAGAGAACCGTGTGCGTCACCTAGATTACGGTGTTCAGATCAACCGAATGATGTACCAGCGTTTGATCAAAGGCGGCAACATCACCTTGTTCAGCCCACACGAAGTGCCTGGCTTGTACGATGCGTTCTTTGCTGACCAAGATGAGTTTGAGCGTCTCTATGAGCAGTACGAACAGGATCCAAATATCCGCAAACAGACGATCAAAGCGGTAGAGCTGTTTGGTATTCTTGCATCCGAGCGTGCATCGACTGGCCGTATCTACATTCAGAACGTCGACCACTGTAATACCCACAGTCCGTTCGATCCTACAGTGGCGCCGGTTAAGCAGTCCAACCTCTGTCTTGAGATTGCGCTGCCAACTAAGCCTTTGAAAGAGGTGAATGATCCGGACGGTGAGATAGCTCTCTGTACACTGTCAGCATTCAACCTTGGCGCACTAGAGAACTTAGATGAGCTAGAAGAGCTGTCAGAGTTGATTGTTCGTGCACTAGACAGTCTGTTGGACTACCAGGATTACCCGGTTCCAGCTGCATACACTGCAACCATGGGTCGTCGTACTCTGGGTGTCGGTGTAACCAACATGGCCTACTACCTAGCGAAGAACTCTGTTCGTTACTCCGATGGCAGTGCTAATGGCCTAGTACACCGTACCTTTGAAGCGATTCAGTACTTCCTGTTGAAGGCATCAAACAACTTGGCAAAAGAGCTGGGTGCCTGTCCTAAATTCAACGAGACCACCTACGCTCAGGGTATTCTGCCAATCGACACCTACAAGCGTGAAGTTGATACCTTCTGCGAAGAGCCATTGAACTACTTCTGGGAGACACTTCGCGAAGATATCCGTGAATTTGGTCTGCGTAACAGCACCCTTACGGCGTTGATGCCCTGTGAGACCTCTTCGCAGATTACTAACTCAACCAACGGCATCGAACCACCACGTGGTTATGTTTCGGTTAAGTCGAGTAAAGATGGTGTGATGAAACAGATCGTACCTGAGTACTTAGAGCTGAAAGATAACTACGAACTTTTGTGGTCAATCCCAGACAACGAAGGCTACCTACAGTTGGTCGGCATCATGCAGAAATTCGTAGACCAATCAATCTCTGCAAACACCAACTATGACCCGGCTAAGTTCCCTGGTGAGAAGGTACCAATGAAGCAGTTGTTGAAAGATCTTCTAACTGCCTACAAGTACGGTGTTAAGACACTTTACTACCACAACACTCGTGACGGTGCTAAAGATCAGCACGATGACATGGGTGGCTGTGAAGGCGGCGCTTGTAAACTTTAAATCTGTAGTTCGCCGCCCAGTACTTCGGGCGGCCGTTTAAACTTTTACGAAGAGGTTAGGGCAGATGTCTTACTCTACATTCAGTACCAGTAATCACGATGCAACTCGCGAACCGATGTTTCTAGGTCGCAGTGTTAACGTTGCGCGTTACGACAAACAGAAATATCCAATCTTTGAAAAGCTGATCGAGAAGCAGCTCTCTTTCTTCTGGCGCCCAGAAGAGGTTGATCTAAGTACTGACCGTAAAGACTTCATGGCACTTCCAGAGCATGAACAGCACATCTTCTTGAGCAATCTTAAATACCAAACCCTGCTGGATTCAGTGCAGGGTCGGTCGCCAAACGTCGCGTTTTTGCCGATCGTCTCTATCCCTGAGCTTGAGACCTGGTTTGAAACTTGGGCGTTCAGTGAGACCATTCACAGCCGTTCGTACACGCACATCATTCGCAACATTGTGACTGAACCGTCTAAGGTGTTTGATACCATCGTGACCAACCCAGAGATCGTTGAGCGAGCTGAAGCGGTGACGCGTCTTTACGATGAGTTGATAGAGCTAGTGAATGTCTTCACCATTCATGGTGAAGGTAAGCACACAATCGACGGTAATCTGGTCGATGCAACGCTCTACAACATCAAAACGAAACTCTACTTAACGCTGGTATCTGTTAACGTTTTGGAAGCGATCCGTTTCTACGTTAGCTTCGCCTGTTCATTTGCATTTGCAGAGCGTGCAGTTATGGAGGGTAATGCGAAGATTATCCGTCTGATTGCACGTGATGAAGCGCTGCACCTCACCGGCACACAGCACATGATCAACATCATGGCCTCGGGTGCTGATGATCCTGATTTCAAACAGATCGCTATTGAGCAGAAAGAGGAAGTGATCAAACTCTTCCGTGATGCGGCAGAACAAGAGAAATCTTGGGCAGAGTATCTCTTTAGTCAGGGCTCAATGATCGGTCTAAACGCGCGAATTCTGGGTGATTACGTTGAGTACATTACCAACGTTCGAATGAAAGCTTTGGGTCTAGAAGAGATCTTCGAGAACCGCGCTAACCCATTGCCTTGGATGAACTCATGGTTGGTCAGCGATAACGTCCAAGTGGCTCCTCAAGAGTCAGAAATCAGCTCCTACCTGGTCGGTCAAATCGACAACGAAGTAGGGGATGAGGATTTCGAAGGCTTTGACCTTTAATTTGAGGGTTTGACGATGTCGGGTATCCCACGCATCAAAGTCAGCAACCATCACACCTTCTACTACCAGTATGAGTTTTCACTGCTTGATGCATTGGAAGCTCAACAAATACCTGCACCTTACAACTGCCGCGGTGGATACTGTGGATGTTGTAAGGTGCGTCTGTTAGATGGCGAAGTTGAACCTGTTCAGGATGCACTGGTGGACTGTGCAGAAGGAGAGGTTTTAACCTGCTGTTGTCGTCCCAAAGGGCACATAGAGATCGAAATTCCAGACGCCGAACAGCCCCTCTAAATCCGCACCAAAATGAGACAAAATAATTTTTGTTCACAGTGCAAGTTTTTTATAAGAAAAAAGTACAAAAATATTTTAAAAAAATTATAAAATCCTGTTGAATAATTTAAGTTATTGAATTTTAAGGTTATATTTTTACCGGTTCAAAATTGAACCAATTTGCTGAACGCCCCAGTTCATCGGTAGTAGCGCACTTCTTCCAAACATTATTCACCAAGTTATCCACAGATTCTGTGAGTAATAAAAACGGTGAAAAAAACACTTTTTGGTCTTGACAGGGAGAGATCAAAATACTGTCTTACTTCGCCCTTGGGTATAATTAACTAACCACTAATTTTCGACGAGTATTGGTAAATGACTGATTTTGAAAATGAAGTAATCAAATCGACCCAGCATTGGGTGGATAAAATGGTCGTCGGGCTAAATCTCTGCCCCTTTGCCAAGAAAAGCATCGATCAAAATCAGTTACGCTATCTTGTCTACACCGGTGACGACATTGAGTCGATTACTCAGCTGCTGGTCGAAGAGCTAGAGCGACTAGTGAACGATAAGAGTATCGAAACGACCCTATTGATCCACCCCAACTTTACGAAAGACTTTGATGCCTACTTAGATTATCTGGCCGGTGTCGATGAACTGATCGACGCACTGGGTTATTCGGGCGTTTTCCAAGTGGCTGGCTTCCACCCAGATTATCAGTTTGACGGTGTCGCAGAGATCGACCCTGCAAACCATACCAATCGATCCCCTTATCCCATGATGCATCTGCTTCGCGAAGCGAGCGTCGCCTGGGCCGTCGAGACACACCCTGACATCGATTCGGTGCCGGAACGTAATGTGGAGCTGTTGCGGGAGATGGGAGAGAAGGGGATTCAAGAGTTGATCTCTGGAAAACGCTGATAGGGCGGATTTCAGGCTGAAGCCAGACACCGGAGAATTAACCAAGCTACGGAGTGACGGTGACTGGCTTTCAGCCTCTCATCCGCTATCTTAATTTCGCGGTTTGTCGCTGTGCGCCAATTCGCTCCTACAATTTCGCGGTTTGTCGCTGCGCGCCAATTCGCTCCTACAATTTAATGCTCCGTTTGTAGGAGCGAATTACCACGAAGTGGTAAACCGCGAAACAACCGCAGAGCGGTTCGTTATTAAACAAAAAAACCCGGCAAAAGCCGGGTTTTTTAAGCGTTAATCAACCGATTACGCTTGAACCGTTGGAATCACAGAAGAGGCTTTCTCTACGTAGTTTTCCATCTGATCGAAGTTTAGGTAACGGTAGATGTCACCTGCCATGCTGTCGATCTTCTGAGCGTAGCTCATGTACTCTTCAACCGTTGGCAGCTTGCCCTCTAGAGCAGCAACTGACGCTAGTTCAGCAGAGGCTAGGAAGACATCGGCGCCATCACCTAGACGGTTAGGGAAGTTACGAGTCGAAGTAGAGACTACAGTCGATTTCGCAGCAACACGTGCTTGGTTACCCATACAGAGTGAACATCCAGGCATCTCCATGCGAGCACCGGCTTTACCGAAGATGTTGTAGTAACCTTCGTCACTTAGCTGAGCCGCATCCATCTTCGTTGGTGGAGCGATCCACATACGCGTTGGGATAGAGGCACCTGATGCTTCAAGCAGTTTACCTGCAGCACGGAAGTGACCGATGTTAGTCATACAAGAACCGATGAATACTTCATCGATCTTCTCGCCCTGTACTGTTGAAAGTAGGCGAGCATCGTCTGGATCGTTTGGAGCACAAAGGATTGGCTCTTTGATGTCCGCTAGATCGATTTCGATGACACAAGCGTATTCTGCGTCAGAATCAGCACGCATTAGGCTTGGGTTAGCTAGCCACTCTTCCATGCCTTTGATACGACGTTCGATAGTACGCGCATCACCGTAGCCTTCAGCGATCATCCACTTAAGCATGACGATGTTCGACTTCAAGTATTCTGCGACTGAATCTTCACCTAGAGTGATAGTACAGCCTGCTGCAGAACGCTCTGCAGATGCGTCAGATAGTTCGAATGCCTGTTCAACTGTTAGCTCTTCAAGACCTTCGATCTCAAGAACGCGACCAGAGAAGATGTTCTTCTTACCCGCTTTAGCAACCGTTAGGTGACCCTCTTTGATTGCGTAGTAAGGGATCGCGTGTACAAGGTCACGTAGCGTGATGCCAGGGTTACGTTTGCCTTTGAAACGAACCAATACTGACTCAGGCATATCCAGAGGCATAACGCCTGTAGCCGCAGCGAATGCAACTAGACCAGAACCTGCAGGGAAAGAGATACCGAGTGGGAAACGAGTGTGCGAGTCGCCACCAGTACCCACAGTGTCAGGAAGAAGCATGCGGTTCAACCAAGAGTGGATAACACCGTCACCTGGGCGAAGCGATACACCGCCACGGTTCATGATGAAGTCAGGAAGCGTGTGGTGAGTGTTAACGTCTACTGGTTTAGGGTAAGCCGCTGTGTGACAGAATGACTGCATAGTAAGATCAGCAGAGAAACCAAGACAAGCAAGGTCTTTAAGCTCGTCACGCGTCATTGGGCCAGTGGTATCCTGTGAACCAACCGTTGTCATCTTAGGCTCGCAGTACATGCCTGGACGAACACCGTCCATGCCGCATGCTTTACCAACCATCTTCTGAGCTAGAGTGAAACCTTTGCCAGAGTCAGCAGGCTGTTGTGGCTTACGGAACAGATCCGTTTGACCTAGACCTAGTGCTTCACGTGCTTTATCCGTTAGACCACGACCGATGATCAGTGGGATACGACCGCCTGCACGAACTTCGTCTAGAAGAACCTGAGTTTTTAGACCGAATTCACAGATCACTTCATCAGTGCCGTGCTTACATACTTTACCTTCGTATGGGTAAACGTCGATCACGTCGCCCATGTTTAGGTCGTCAACTGGCATCTCGATCGGTAGTGCGCCAGCATCTTCCATTGTGTTGTAGAAGATAGGAGCGATTTTGCCGCCGAAACAGTAGCCGCCAGCACGTTTGTTAGGCACGTTCGGGATATCATCACCGAAGAACCATAGAACTGAGTTAGTTGCAGACTTACGAGAAGAGCCAGTACCAACAACGTCACCCACGTAAGCAACTGGGAAGCCTTTTGCTTTAACTTCTTCGATCTGAGCTAGAGGACCTTTAACACCAGGGACTTCTGGGTTAATGCCTTCACGTTCCATCTTAAGCATCGCGTTAGCGTGCAGTGGAATGTCAGGGCGTGACCATGCATCTGGAGCAGGGGATAGGTCGTCAGTGTTTGTTTCGCCAGGTACTTTGAATACAGTCACTGTGATTTTTTCAGCAACTTCAGGCTTGCTAGTGAACCACTCAGCGTTAGCCCAAGACTCCATCACCTGTTTAGCTGATGCGTTACCGGCATCCATCTTCTCTTTAACGTCGTGGAACGCATCGAACATAAGAAGTGTGTGTGATAGGCCTTTAACAGCAGCAGGTGCTAGTTCAGCGTCATCTAGGCTCTTGATCATTGGCTCGATGTTGTAACCACCTAGCATTGTGCCAAGAAGTTCAACCGCAGCAACTTTGCTGATTAGAGGAGATGAAGCTTCACCGTTAGCGATCGCCGCCAAGAAACCTGCTTTCACATAAGCAGCTTGGTCAACACCGGCAGGAACACGGTTAGTTAAAAGGTCTAGAAGAAACTCTTCTTCGCCTGCTGGTGGGTTTTTAAGTAGCTCAACCAGTGCGCTGGTTTGATCAGCGTCTAGTGGCTTTGGCGGTACGCCTTCTGCGGCACGTTCTTCAACGTGTTTACGGTAAGCTTCAAGCACGATATGGCCCTCATTAATGGCTACACCTAACACCCTTGTGAGGCGAAAGGAGGATATCTTCCCGATATCAATGGTTATTAAAAAAACGCCGTTATTCTACAGGAGTCGCCATTCTCTGTTAATCACCCAAAGGCTAAAAGGCCTTTATACTTTGGGCTTGTAACCGGCTGTTTATAGAACCTTTTCTTATTGTTTTACAAAGAAAAAGTATATCGCTGCAGCGCAACATATCTAAGAGGGTACCGGACGGGTGCGCTGATCGTTATAATTCGCACCACCCAACGATTATATGGAGAGAGACGTGGACGCGTTAACCGAGATTCAAAGCTTTTTAGGATGCCAGACACCGGATCAGTGGATCCAAGTCGCCAAAGATCCTAAGCATCAATCTCTGCTACTGACCGACCACGCTCACTGTGAGAAGAAAGCGGCCTCTACGGCCATGACACTGATGTTTCGATACGTCGATCGTCCAGAACTTCTCAATAAGATGTCACGACTCGCTCGGGAGGAGTTGATCCATTTCGAACAGGTGTTGGGTCTGATGGACAGGCGTGGCTTTAAATATGGCAACCTATCTGCGTCGCGTTACGCCAGTGGTCTGCATGAGTTGGTTCGACGTGAAGAGCCGGGTCGATTGATCGATACGTTGATTGTCGGTGCGTTTATTGAGGCGCGCTCCTGTGAGCGCTTCGCTGCATTGGCCCCTTACCTTGATGAAGAGTTGGCCAAGTTCTATCGCTCACTGCTGCGCTCTGAGGGTCGTCACTATCAGGACTATTTAAAACTGGCTGAAGATTATGCGGGTGAGCCGATTACCGATCGGATTGAACTTTTCCGCCAGAGAGAGCAAGAGTTAGTGGAGTCAGAAGATGATCTGTTCCGCTTTCATTCGGGTAAGCCTACACTCAATTAAGTGAAATCTTCTGGGGGTTCAAACTTAGAGAGTGTGAACTCCTTTTTGTGACTCAGAAGATAATACCCGCTTGAGCTCCAGTCACCCAAAACAACTCTGGTTAGCGAATCATTACCATTGATATTGGTATGAATGCTGGGTCTATGAGTGTGTCCATGGATCAGTATCTGACACTCTTCTTTTGTAAGTAATTCTTCGCAAAATCCAAAATTTACATCCATGATGTAATCTTCTTTGTTGCTGTTTTGCTGTTGGCTTTCATCGCGAATTTGGCGTGCAATGGCGAGGCGTTCCTCAATACTTTTCGCTAGAAAGCCTTGCTGCCAGTTTGGGTCTCTCACCTGGTTTCGAAAGGCCTGGTAGGCGGCATCATCAATGCAGAGTTCATCGCCGTGCATCAGTAGGGCGGTGCCGCGTTTGGGTAGCTCAATCTTGATCTGTTCAGGTAGTAGTTCGGCTGACAGTTTACTTGCACTTTTCTTGCCTAACAGGAAGTCACGGTTGCCGTGCATGAGATAGATGCTCGTACCCGTTCGGCTTAAGGCTTCGAAGTAGGGTTGAATCTCTTTGAGAACAGGGTCGGCAAAATCGTCACCAATCCAGGCTTCAAAAATATCACCCAGTAGGTAGAGTTCATCGCTAGAAGGCGCGATATGTGAGAGGAAGTAACGAAGCGCCCGAGTGATCTCGGGTCGCTCCGCTTGCAGGTGAAGGTCTGAAATGAATAGACGTTTCAAGATTAAGCCTGAACTTCAGCCTTCTCAATGATGACATCGTCAACCGGTACGTCTTGGTGACCCACTTTCATAGTAGTAGGTACCAGTTTGATTTTGTCGACTACCTCTTGGCCTTCAACAACTTTACCAAATACCGCGTAGCCCCAGCCTTGCGTGTTCTTGCCAGAGTGATCTAGGAAGGCGTTATCCGCAACGTTGATGAAGAACTGAGCAGAGGCTGAGTGTGGGTCCATCGTACGTGCCATTGCAACGGTGTACATCTCGTTGCTTAGACCGTTATCGGCTTCGTTCTCAATCGGTTCGCGAGTTTTTTTCTGGTGCATGCCTGGTTCAAAACCACCGCCTTGAATCATGAAGTTGCTGATGACACGGTGGAAGATTACACCGTCGTAAAAACCCTCTTTAACGTACTGTTCGAAGTTCGCCGCAGTTTTTGGAGCCTTGTCAAAATCGAGTTCAATTTTGATTTCGCCGAAGTTGGTCGTAAGAACGATCATCAGTTTTTCCCTTTAAGTTGAAATTTGTGCGAAGTATATCAGATCAAATAGGGGTTTCGCCCTGTATTGACGTGTTCGGATGGCATATAATTCCGCGCTTATTATTTTACAGTCACGTCAAAGTTGAATTATGAGTAAAAACGAAGCGGTTACCGTTACCAATTTCATTCATCAGATCGTTGAAAAGGATCTAGAGCAGGGCACGCATCAGGGTAAGGTTGTTACCCGTTTCCCACCAGAGCCCAATGGTTTTCTTCACATTGGTCATGCCAAATCGATCTGTCTGAACTTTGGTACGGCTGAGAAGTACCAAGGTGTCTGTAACCTTCGTTTTGATGACACCAACCCAGAGAAAGAGTCACAAGAGTACATCGATTCGATTACGCGCGATGTTGAGTGGTTGGGTTACAAATGGAATGGTGACATCCGCTACACATCAAACTACTTCGATCAACTCTATGCTTGGGCGGTTCACCTGATTCAAGAGGGCAAAGCCTTTGTCTGCGAGCTGAATGGCGAAGAGATGCGTCAGTACCGCGGTAATTTGACCGAGCCGGGCAAAAACAGCCCCTTCCGTGATCGCTCACCTGAAGAGAACCTGACGCTGTTTGAAAAGATGCGTGATGGTGGCTTCGAAGAGGGTGAAGCGGCGTTGCGTGCCAAGATTGATATGGCATCACCTAACATGAACATGCGTGATCCGGTTATCTACCGTATCCGCAAAGCGCATCACCACCAGACGGGTGATAAGTGGTGTATCTATCCGAGCTACGACTTCGCACATGGTCAATCGGATGCGATTGAAGAGATTACACACTCTATCTGTACGCTTGAGTTTGAAGATCACCGTCCACTATACGACTGGTTTGTTGCCAATCTGCCAGTACCGGCAACACCGCGTCAGTATGAATTTGCACGTCTTAATCTGAACTACACCATCACCTCTAAGCGCAAGCTGAAACAGCTTGTCGATGAGCAGCATGTTTCAGGCTGGGATGATCCGCGTATGCCAACCATCTCTGGTTTGCGTCGTCGTGGTTACACACCCGATTCAATTCGTAACTTCTGTGACATGATCGGCGTAACACGCTCTAACTCAACGGTCGACATGGGTATGCTGGAAGCGGCTATTCGTGAAGATCTGGACGCTAAATCGCCTCGTGCTATGTGTGTGACCGATCCTATCAAACTGACCATTACCAACTACGAAGAGGGTAAAGAGGAGTGGTTTGAGGTGCCTGTACACCCTAAAGATGAGTCGATGGGCGTGCGTCGTATTCCGTTTACTAAGAATCTTCTGATTGAGCGCGAAGATTTTGCGATGGAAGCGCCTAAGAAGTGGAAACGTTTGGCACCAGGATTTGCCGTACGTCTGCGTGGCGCTTTCTGTGTCACCTGTGAAGAGGTGATCACCAATGAGCAGGGTGAAGTAACCGAATTATTAGTGACCTATGATCCGGCGACTAAAGGTGAAAACCCAACCGACTACAAGCCTAAGGGTGTCATTCATTGGGTCAGTGCAGACAACTCAATTCCTTGTGAAGTGCGTCTCTACGATCGACTATTTACTGAAGCGAATCCAGATGGGGATAAAGAGCGTGATTTCTTGGAGTTCATTAATCCAGAGTCTCTATCGGTTTTCCCCAATGCACGTGTAGAGGTTGGTATGGCGAATGCTGCCATCGAGAGCCGTTATCAGTTTGAGCGACAGGGCTTCTTTGCGGTTGATCCAGACAGTAACGCAGATCGTTTAGTCTTTAACCGCACTGTGGGTCTTCGTGACTCTTGGGCGAAAATGGCGAAATAGATGCGCTGGATCTCTCTGGCTCTTCCACTGCTGATCTTGATCGGTTGTTCATCGTCACCGGTGAATCGAGCGCAGTGGTCAGAGCTGAGATTGATGCCAACATCGATTCGATCCTTAGGCGAATATTTGCCAGAAGGCTCTGGTTTGGCGGTTCACAATCAGACCCTATGGTCCATTAATGATGGCGGTAATGATCCCATCCTTTATGGGTTTGATTTAACGGATGACTCAGCCACAAAGGTGGAAAAGGTTACCCTAAGGAATGCGGCTAATCTTGATTGGGAGTCACTGATTACCACCAGTGAGGCGCTGGTCATTGCTGATTGCGGAAATAATCGCGGTGATCGTATCTGGTTTCAGTTCCACTCAATCAGTTGGGATCAGCTAGTGGAGAGCCAAGGCTTGGTGGATGCCAATACCATTAATGTGAAATTGGCCGATGTCACGCCAGCGGTAGAGCGCCAGGATCACAATCGTGACTGTGAAGCAGTCACAGAGGTTGACGGTAACTACTGGCTCTTTACTAAGAATTGGCGAGATCAAAAGAGTCGGCTCTATATAGTCGATCCAAACTCTGATCAACAGTCGGTAAGTTCGCACCAGAGCTTTGATGTGGCCGGTGTAATTACCGGTGCTGATTATGACGCAAAGAGTCGTCGTTTAGCGCTTATAGGTTATGGCAGTGGCTTTGCCGTCACCCAGCCCTTCATCTGGATAGTTCCAGTGTATCAGGGAGAGGCAGAGTTTGATCAGGCGGTGCGCTACTCACTGGCGAAGATGGGGCAGTGGGAAGCGATTCACTGGTACCAAGGTCATTTATTGATTTCACGCGAAACCAGTCCGCTGGGTGGCGCGTTGTTGGCAGAGGTTAAGCTGCCAACTCAAATGCATTAATACGGATAGAGTATGTTTCAACTATACAACACACTTTCAAAATCAAAGCAGCCCTTCACTCCGATTGAAGCGGGTAAAATCCGCATGTATGTCTGCGGGGTGACCGTCTACGATCTGTGTCATATAGGTCATGCGCGAGTCATGGTCTCGTTTGATGTGATCACTCGTTACCTACGGGCGCGTGGTTGGGATGTTGAGTATGTTCGAAACATCACCGATGTCGATGACAAGATTCTAAAGCGCGCAGCTGAGAACGGTGAGACTCCTGATCAGCTGACTCAGCGTATGATCGCGGCGATGCATGAAGATGAGGCTTCGCTAAGCGTACTGCGTCCTGATCAAGAGCCGCGTGCAACCCATCACATTCAAGACATTATCGACATGGTCCAAGCCCTTATCGACAAAGGTTTTGCCTATGCAGCGGCCAACGGTGATGTCTACTACCGGGTTGAGAAGTTTGAGACATATGGACGCCTAACCAATAAGGTGATTGACGAGCTTCGTTCAGGTGCTCGTGTCGAGGTTGAGGCAGCAAAAGAGAGTCCACTCGACTTTGTACTTTGGAAAGCTGCTAAACCAGGTGAGACCAGTTGGGAATCGCCTTGGGGAGCTGGCCGTCCAGGTTGGCACATTGAGTGTTCAGCCATGTCTAAATGCTGTCTAGGTGAAACCTTTGATATTCACGGTGGCGGACCTGATCTTCCGTTCCCGCACCATGAAAATGAGATTGCTCAGTCGGAAGCTGCTAATGGCAAGACCTATGTAAACTATTGGATGCATGCTGGCCCTGTGCGAGTGAACAAAGAGAAGATGTCCAAGTCGTTGGGTAACTTCTTTACGATTCGTGAAGTGCTTAAAGAGCATAATCCAGAGGTGGTTCGCTACTTCTTATCGAGTGTGCATTACCGCTCTTCGATCGATTACTCGCTGGATAGCCTTAAAGAGGCCCGTTCGGCACTGGATCGTTTCTATCAAGCACTCGACGGGGTAGAGATACCTGAAGTCGAGATCGCCTCAAACGACTACAGCGATCGATTCTTTGCCGCGATGGATGATGACTTTAATACCCCAATGGCGTTTGCTGTGCTGTTTGAGATGGCCAGTGAGCTAAACCGCCTGAAAGGTAAAGATGAGGCAGCGGCTTCACAATTGGCAGGTCAGATTAAGGCGCTTGCTGGTGTTGTGGGTCTATTGCAGCAGAACCCTAAAGATTTTCTGCAGCAGGGCAGTGCTGGAGAGATCAGTGGCGACGAAGTGGAAGCGTTGATCGTAGAGCGTAAAGAGGCAAGAGCAAACAAGGACTTTGCCCGATCTGACGAAATTCGTGATCAATTGGCTGCTGCGGGAGTCATCCTTAAAGATGGTCCAGAAGGTACGACTTGGTATCGGGAAGGGTAGTTGCCTTTGAGAGCGGATGACAGGCTGAAAGCCAGTCACCGCCACTCCTGATCGCGGTCTGCCTTGGAGGCAGAGCGCTCCTACAGTAGGACTTCGCAACGGTCTTTCTGCTTAGCTAGACTGTAGGAGCGAATTGGCGCGAAGCGACAAACCGCGAACGTAATTCTCCGGTGACAGGCTGAAAGCCAGTCACCGCCACTCCGTAGCTTGGTTAATTCACCGGTGACAGGTCTTCAGCCTGTCATCCGCCACCTCACCGTCTTCCAGAAACCCCAGCTAAAGCACCGAAATCCCCGGTTTCTGATCAACTATTAATCAAAACGAAAAAAAATCTTTAAAAAAGTAAAACAGGGTATTGACCACCTGCAGGTCAGGTCGTAGGATACGCACCTCCTCGCAGATGACGACTTCCATCCAGTCACTTGTGAGGTCGGGCAGCACGTTAGGCGCCCATAGCTCAATTGGATAGAGCAACGGCCTTCTAAGCCGTAGGTTGCAGGTTCGAGCCCTGCTGGGCGCGCCAAGCAACCTGTCCAGATGTACCACAATGGTGGGTGTAGCTCAGTTGGTAGAGCCCCGGATTGTGATTCCGGTGGTCGTGGGTTCGAGCCCCATCATCCACCCCAATTTTTGGGTACATCATAAAAGTATGCGGTCGTGGTGGAATTGGTAGACACGCCAGATTTAGGTTCTGGTGCCGCAAGGTGTGAGAGTTCGAGTCTCTCCGACCGCACCATACTTTTATAACGAGCAACACTATTCGGCTCAGCCGAATCGCAACAATCCAGATGCGGTCGTGGTGGAATTGGTAGACACGCCAGATTTAGGTTCTGGTGCCGCAAGGTGTGAGAGTTCGAGTCTCTCCGACCGCACCATCTGGAAACACCCCTTAGAAGTTCCCTCTTTTTTATCGCTCACATTATCAAGCTCATCTTCGTTTTCTATACCTTGTAACTTTTTCAGTTCTGTTGGCATGTTTACTTGACTAATGGGCTCAGTTACCGGAAAATTTCGCGCTTGATTTTAATGACTCGGACTGCGTCATTTTTGATGACAGAAGAGTTTGACACTCTCAAAAGAATTAATGAGGAATTCCATGCAAGTTTCTGTAGAGACTACTTCAGGCCTTCAGCGCCAACTAACCGTGACTGTTCCGGCCGAACGTATCGATACTGACGTTGAGAAGCAGGTTGTACAGCAGGCTCGCACTCGCCGTATGGACGGTTTCCGTCCAGGTAAAGTACCTGCAAAAGTAATTAAGCGTATGTACGGTGACGCGATTCGTTACGAAGTACTAAACCGCGTCGTACAAGAGACTTTCTACGAAGCTGTTCAGCAGGAATCACTAATGCCAGCAGGCGCTCCTTCTATCGAGTTCAAAACCGATAAAGAAGGTGAAGACTTTGCATACGTTGCGACATTCGACGTTTACCCAGAGATCGAACTAAAAGATCTAGCGGGCGTTGAAGTTGAGAAAGCAACAGCATCGATCAAAGCGGCTGACGTTAAGAACATGATCGACACACTTCGCAAGCAGCAGAGCACGTTTAAAGCGACTCGCGGCATGGTTAAAGAAGGCTTCCAAGTTAACATCGACTTTGAAGGTTTCGTAGATGGCGAAGCGTTCGAAGGCGGTAAAGCAGAAGGTCAAGACCTAGTCATCGGCTCTGGTAGCATGATCCCTGGTTTCGAAGATGGCATCATCGGTAAGAAGAAAGGCGAAGAGTTCGACGTAGAAGTCACTTTCCCTGAAGAGTACCAGTCTGAAGCGCTAGCGGGTAAAGCTGCAACCTTCAAGATGAAGCTTAACGAAGTGTCTAAACCAGAACTTCCTGAGCTAAACGAAGAGTTCTTCGCTAAGTTCGGTGTCTCTTCTGCAGACGAAGCTGAATTCAAAGCGGAAGTTGAAAAGAACATGGCTCGTGAAATGAACCACGCGCTTAAAACTAAGACTAAAACAGCTGTATTCGATGCACTGATCGCTCAGAACGAAATCGAAGCACCAGCTGCAATGATCGATGATGAAGTGAACGTACTTCGTCAGCAAGCGGTTCAGCAGTTTGGTGGCCAGGCTCAAATCGATCCAAACACTCTACCTAAAGAGCTGTTCGAAGAGCAGGCAATCCGTCGCGTTAAGATCGGTCTTCTAGTACAAGAGGTGATCAAAGCGGGTAACCTTGAAGCGACTGACGAGCGTGTTGATGCGATTCTTGCGGATATCGCAGAGAGCTACGACGATGCTGATGAAGTGATCAGCTACTACAAAGGCAACGAACAGATGCTAAATCAGATCCGTAGCCTTGCTCTAGAAGACGAAGTTGTTGACCACCTTCTTGCATCTGCTAAGGTGAAGGAAGTTAAAGTCAGCTACGAAGAAGCTCTTAAGCCGGCTCAGCAGTAATTATTGTTGAGTAATGGATCTAAACCTCGTTTAGATCCTTATAAAAAACGGCAGTTAGCGAAAGCTGGCTGTCGTTTTTTGGTTATTAGTGCCGTGAATAAGGAAAACTATTGATGTCAGATATCTACTCAGGCCGCCCATTTGATGTAACAGACAGTGGCTTGGTGCCAATGGTTGTCGAGCAGAGTTCCCGTGGTGAGCGCGCTTACGATATTTACTCTCGCCTATTAAAAGAGCGAGTAATCTTTATGGTCGGTCCTGTCGAAGATCACATGGCGAACCTGATCGTTGCACAGATGCTTTTTTTGGAAGCGGAAAATCCAGAAAAAGATATCCACTTATACATCAATTCACCTGGTGGATCGGTCACTGCTGGTATGGCGATCTACGATACCATGCAGTTCATTAAACCGGATGTCAGCACCATGGTATTGGGTCAAGCGGCTAGCATGGGCTCATTCCTTGCGATGGCCGGCGCCAAAGGTAAGCGTTTCTTGCTACCTGAATCACGTACAATGATTCACCGTGTCAGCTCAGGTACACCAGGTACACGTGGCTCTGTACATGTACAAGAGCTTGAGTTTGAAGATGCCCGTCGTCACATGGAAGAGGCTAAACGCCTTAACGATCGTTTGACTGAGATCTACGCTGAACGCAATACTGCGGGTAAATCGTATGAAGAACTGTACGAAATCATGAAGCACGACACCTTCCTATCAGCCGAACAGGCGGTGGAATTTGGTCTAGCTGACAAAGTGCTTAGTAGCCGAGAAGGCTAATCTTTTTAGAGGAATTAACATGTCTGAAGAGAACAACGATCAGAACGACAGCAAGCTATTTTGTTCATTCTGTGGCAAAAGCCAGGATGAAGTACGCAAGCTGATTGCTGGTCCTTCAGTCTTCATCTGTGATGAGTGTGTCGATCTGTGTAACGACATCATCACCGAGGAGATGGCGGAGATCGAAGAGTCACACTATGACGAAACGCTCCCTACGCCAAGTCAGATTAAAGACAATCTTGATGAGTATGTGATCGGTCAAGAGCGTGCCAAGAAAGTGTTGGCAGTAGCGGTTTATAACCACTACAAACGCCTACGTGCTACGGGTAAAAACAGTGACGTTGAGCTGAGTAAGTCCAATATACTTCTGATCGGCCCAACGGGTAGCGGTAAGACTCTGTTGGCGCAGACGCTAGCGCGTATGTTGAATGTACCCTTCACTATGGCTGACGCGACGACGCTGACTGAAGCGGGTTACGTCGGTGAAGACGTTGAGAACATTGTTCAGAAGTTGCTGCAGAAATGTGACTACGATGTAGAGAAAGCACAACAGGGCATTATCTACATTGATGAGATCGATAAGATCTCGCGTAAATCCGACAACCCATCGATCACGCGTGATGTGTCTGGTGAGGGCGTACAGCAGGCGCTTCTGAAACTGATTGAGGGTACCGTTGCCTCTGTACCGCCACAGGGTGGCCGTAAACACCCTCAGCAGGAGTTTTTGCAGGTAGATACCTCTAACATCCTGTTTATCGTCGGTGGTGCCTTTGCCGGCCTCGAGAAGATCATTGCCGATCGCAGTGAGCGAAGCTCAATCGGCTTCAGTGCTACCGTGCGTAGTAAAGATGACGAGAAGGGTGTCGATCGTATTCACGACGTCGAAGCAGAAGATCTAGTGAAGTTTGGTCTGATTCCAGAGTTCATTGGTCGTCTACCGATGATCGCGACGCTCTCTGAATTGGATCAAGAGGCATTGATTCAGATTTTGACTGAACCTAAAAACAGCCTGACTAAGCAGTACCAAGCACTGTTTGAGATGGAAGGTGCTGATCTAGAGTTCCGTGAAGACGCACTGTTCGCTGTGGCTGAGTTGGCGCTTGAGCGTAAAACCGGTGCGCGTGGTCTGCGTTCAATCCTAGAGTCTAAACTGCTTGAAACCATGTACGAACTTCCTTCATTAGAGGGTGTCTCGAAAGTGGTGATCGATCAGGGTGTGATTAAAGATAAGAACGATCCGATCCTGATGTATGAGACACAACAGCTCGATAAAGCGTCACCGGACGCTTGATCTAATCAATAAAAAAGACCGCCTATTGGCGGTCTTTTTTTACTCCGTGTTAGGTGACTGGCTTCAGCCTGTCACCCGCTTTCGATCTAAATTGTAGAGGCGGATCAGGCGGATGACAGGCTAAAGCCAGTCACCAAGTTGTTCCGTTACTCCGCATGATCCCGCGTAAACACCCACTTATCTCCTTCACTCATCGACGCATTAAATGCATAACCCTCTAGATCAAACTGTTTCAGATCCTCTGGATTCTCAATGCGGTTCTTGATGGCGTAGCGGGTCATCAGACCTCGAGCCTTTTTCGCGTAAAAACTGATGATCTTGTATTGACCGTTTTTTAGGTCTTTAAACTCAGGGCTGATAAGGCGAGCATTAAGTGCTTTAGCTTGCACCGACTTGAAGTACTCGTTCGACGCAAGATTCACAACGACCGGTGTTTTATCACTGGCTAACTCGTCATTGAGGCGATCGGTAATTGTTGAACCCCAGTAGCTGTAGAGGTTTTTGCCGGCATCGTTTTGAAGTTTTGTGCCCATCTCTAAGCGGTAGGGCTGCATCAGATCCATCGGTTTTAGGAGACCATAGAGGCCGGACAGAATTCTTAGGTGGTTCTGTGCAAATTGGTAGTCCGCTTCGTCGAACGAATCAGCATCCAAGCCGGTATAGACATCGCCTTTAAAGGCTAACATCGCCTGTTTAGCATTCGTCTCATTATGCTCTTTCACCCAGCTTTGGTAACGCGCTACGTTCAAAGAGGCCAGTTTGTCGCTGAGCTTCATCAGTTCAGCGATATCTTGCGGCGCATATTCACGCAAGTTGTTGATCAGCGTTTCAGCTCGGTCGGTAAACTCCGGCTCACTTTTCAGTTGGGTGCTGGCCGGTGTTTCATAATCGAGAGTCTTAGCAGGTGATATCAGTAGTAGCATGGATACAGTCTTCAGATAATGTACTTGAAATAGAGGGTTTGATAGCTGTTACGCGAAGCGTTTTATCCAGATCAATCTCGCAAGGGTGGCAATTGTAGATCCAAGAACCACCATCCCTGAGGTGAGTAGGGGGTTGCTAAGGCTCAATAACTTGATGGCGGCCCCAGAGAACAGGAAGCCAACAAATAGACAGAGCAGAGCCATCAACAGTGCGTGTACGATAGTCGCTGCTTGGTATCGGTCTAAACGAATGATAAAGACTAGAGCAGGCACTACAAAGCCTAGCAGAGTGATGTAGGACGGAAGTTGGCTATCCATCAAAAGATTCCTTAAATTAACAGTTCCTAAATTAAACCTTCATTAACCGGTAAGTGCAAATGGATTGGGGTGGGCGTTACAGCCACAACTGTGTAGAATCTGCACCTTAATTTTCACACAGACTCTTGAGTGTTCCATGAGCAATACACGCGTTTTAACAGGTATCACAACCACCGGTACTCCGCACATTGGTAACTACCTTGGTGCGATTAAACCTGCGATTGAAGCGACCCTTAATCCAAACACCAATTCGTTCTTCTTTTTGGCGGATTACCATGCACTGATCAAATGTCACGATCCGGAACGCGTGGCGCAATCAACACGCGAAATTGCGGCGACTTGGTTGGCACTTGGGTTGGATACCGACAAAGCGACCTTCTATCGTCAGACCGATATACCAGAAATTCCAGAACTCACTTGGATTCTTACCTGTATGTGCTCTAAGGGTTTGATGAACCGTGCTCACGCTTACAAAGCCTCAGTCGATGCTAACCGTGATGCTGGGTCAGAGGATCTGGACGATGGCATCACCATGGGCCTGTTTAGCTACCCCATTCTAATGGCGGCAGACATTCTGATGTTCAACGCGCATAAGATTCCGGTGGGTAAAGATCAGATTCAACACATCGAAATGGCGCGTGATATCGCTGGTAAGTTCAACCATACCTATGAAGAGTTGTTCGCACTTCCAGAAGCTCAGGTGGATGAGGAGACTCAACTGATCCCCGGTTTGGATGGTCGTAAGATGTCGAAGAGTTACGACAATACGATTCCTCTGTTTGCGCCAACTGATCAGCTACGCAAGCTCATCAATCAGATTAAAACCGACCTGCGTGAGCCCGGTGAGCCAAAGGATGCCGATAACAGCACCATCTTCCAACTCTACAATCTGTTCGCCAATAAGGACGAAAGTGCAACAATGCGATCAGCGTTTGAAAATGGCATCGCTTGGGGTGAAGCAAAGCGAGAGCTGTTTGAGTTTCTGGATGCCAAATTGTCAGCGCCACGTGCACGTTACAATGAACTGATGAACAATCTTGATGCCGTTGAAGCTGAGCTTCACAAAGGGGCTGAAAAGGCACGTGCAGAAGCGGCTCCACTGCTTGAAAAGGTTCGTATCGCGGCCGGTATTCGTCCGTTGACCTATGTAGCACCTAAGGCTGAAAAGCAGAAAGCCAAGCAGAAAGAGCTTACAGCAGAAGAGTTAGCGCGCATTGAAGAGGGGCGCCGTCGTGCCATTCTCCGTGGTGCCCAGCCTCTATTGGATCAGGTAGCCAATGCCGAGGATCCTGCAGCAGAAGCTAAAGCGATTGTTGCAGCGAAAACAGATGAGGTTGCAAGCCTTAAGAAAAAAGCGAAGCAGAAAGCGGAAAACGAGCTCGAAGCACTCAAAGCTGAGTGGGCTGATCTGCTGGCACAATGAAAAAGCTTGATATCTCGCAATGAGCTGAATCTAATAAAGGGATCTACTATTGATCCCTTTTTTATTACCGAAAAAATAGGAGTGAAGATGTCACTGCTGGGTAATTTAGCAGCTTGGTCTGCCTACGCCATATTTAGAAGCCCATTCGCACGTCGCTCTAAATGGATTCACGATAAGACGATGAAGCTCTTCAGGGTAGGGGCCCAACGCGGTAGCGTCAAAGCGCTCTCTACTTATGGGTTTCTTCTGCACTTTCGCGGTGCCGATGCTGCCAGCAAAGAGCAGGGGGCTTTGTATATTCAGGCTGCTGCTGAGCGCGGTGATGGAAAGTCACAATACCAAATGGCTAAGCTCTATGAGTCTGGGTATCCGCCAGTGATTTTCAAATTGGCTGATAAAGCCTATGAACACTACAAAGCTGCGGCGGAACAGGGCCACCCAGTTGCCATTCAGCGAATGGTGGATATCTACACCAAGGGCGAGCTGGGTAGGGAGATTGATTTAGAGAGAGCTCAGCAGTGGGAAGCGAAGCTTGGGCAAAATGCCGGGGTTTGACAGCAGTGACTGGCTTTCAGCCTGTCAGCTGCTTTCGAATTACATTGTAGATTCTGGAAGATGCTGATAAAGCGGATGACAGGCTGAAAGCCAGTCACCGGCACTCTGTAGGAGCGAATTTGAACGAAGTGAAAAACCGCGAATGGACGAACCCGCCAAATTAATTGTTCACGGTTTGCCTTCGGCAATTCGTTCCTACAGGATCGCGTTACTCCGCCGACGTATCCAACGCGGGGAAGGACTTAACCAACTCATCCACCGCTTTCATCTGTGCTAGGTAAGGCTCTAGCTTGGATAGCGGCAGGGCGCATGGGCCGTCGCACTTCGCAACATTTGGATTAGGGTGTGCTTCCAAGAATAGGCCGGCAATACCCTGTGAAAGACCCGCGCGTGACAGCTGTGCTACCAGTGCACGACGTCCATCGGCTGAATCCGAACGACCACCTGGCATCTGCAGTGCATGGGTAGCATCGAAGATAACTGGGTAACCAAACTCTTTCATGATGCTAAAGCCAAGCATATCGACCACTAGGTTGTTGTAACCAAAGGCGCTGCCGCGCTCACACAGAATCAGTTGGTCGTTACCGGCCTCTTCACACTTGGTTAAGATGTGCTTCATCTCATGAGGAGCTAAAAACTGTGCTTTCTTGATGTTAATCACCGCACCGGTTTTCGCCATAGCGACCACAAGATCAGTCTGGCGAGAGAGGAATGCAGGTAGCTGAATCACATCACAAACTTCAGCGGCAGGCTGACACTGGAAGGGTTCGTGCACGTCGGTAATAACAGGTACCTTAAAGGTCGATTTAACCTCTTGAAGGATCTTCAAACCCTCATCCAAGCCAGGGCCACGGAAAGAGTTGATAGAGGAACGGTTTGCCTTATCAAAGCTCGCTTTGAAAACATAAGGAATGTTCAGCTTGTTCGTCACTTCAACGTACTGCTCAGCAATGGTCATTGCTAAATCACGCGATTCCAATACGTTCATACCACCAAAAAGCACCATCGGCTTATCGTTATTCACATCGATTTGACCGACTTTGATACTGCGCTGTTCCATTGTTGTTCCTTATAAAAATGATTCCGCGATTATAAAGTAACTAGCCGGTATATTGTAGAAGGTAACTACTTTAGCAACGGTGACTGGCTTTCAGCCTGTCATCCGCTTTCGAATTACATTCAATCTTCTGGAAAACGCTGATAAAGCAGATGACAGGCTAAAGCCAGTCACTGGTGAATCCGGTAATTGCTTTAAATCGAGCCGCCGATAAACTCAACGATAATTGATTTTGCTAGAAAGGCAGCAAGGCCTAGGCCGAGTGCAAAGAAGAGAATAAAGGTACCGAATTTGCCGGCGTTCGATTTTTTAGCAAGATCGTAGATGATAAAGAAGATGAAGAGAGCGAAGACGGTGACACCGACGTTAAACATGATCGCTTCCATTTCGGCTAAACGCATAGTTCTCTCCTCTCAATTTGAGCGCGCATCATAGCAAATAGAGAAGAATTAACACCCTGTAAAAGGTAGGGTTTTTTACAGCTGGTTCGCTTTACGATAGCGCCCCTGGTAATCAAAAATGCGCTCGGTCACTTGCCAATACTTACCCGATTTTCTGGAGACGACAAAGTCCGGTACGGGTAAAGCGCTGCTCAGCTCAAGTACTGATTCCACGCTATTAAACTGAGTGGGTGATTGACCACTTTTCACCCGTGATCCAAAGAGTTGATTAAACAGCGCCCTTTGTTTGGGGTTTGTGAGATTGAACTTCTCCGATAGGGTGTTTGCATCTTCATCATAGTAGGTCACTCGTATCGCCTTATCCTCTTGATTGACTCTAAGTCCCGCACAGCGAATCACTTTGCAGCTGTTCAGTGACAGAGCTTTTTTGATCAGATCATCAGGGTCGATCAGAGCCTCCTGGCACCCTTGGCAGTTTCGGGCCGCAATATCATTTTCAGCGCCGCAATGAGGGCAGCTTTTGAACTTAAAGCGAAACTGACACTGCTCCCCGTCATCAGAGAGACCTTGGCAGCGGCGCCCATAGTGCTCAATTACGGCTCCATCTTGATCGGTTCTGCCCCAAAAGAGGTTGGCAAAGTCGCAGAGAGGGCAGAACACCTGTACCGGCTCGGTATCCGGTGCTGGTTTGGGTAGACCGACTTCAGGGTCGAACAGGTCGATACCGTTGTTTGCGTAGTCGATGACTAAACACTCATTTTTACCTTCACTCAGTCGTAAGCCGCGACCGACCATCTGTTGGAACAGACTGACCGATTGGGTGGGGCGAAGAATCGCAATTAGATCGACATGCGGTGCATCAAAACCGGTGGTCAGTACCGCAACGTTAACTAGGTATTTAAACAGCCGCTGTTTAAAGCGGTTGATGATCTCTGTACGTTGCTTTGCATCGGTATCGGCAATCACCAGCTCCGCATCCCCTTCAGGCAGGTAGTCCAGTATCTCTTTTGCGTGCTTAACACTGGCCGCAAACAGCATGACGCCTTGCCGATCCTTGGCAAGTTCCACGACCTGCTCACAAATGGCTTCTGTGACTCTGGGGTATTTAGCCAGTAGTTCATTGACCTCACGCTCTGCAAACAGTCCGTTAGGTGAGGGTGTCAGTGCTGAAAAATCGTAGTGTGCGGTCGCTGCATTGATCAGCTTAGGCTCCGTTAAGAACCCTTGTTTGATCAGGTTGCGCATCGGCAGATCATAGATGCAGTGTTGGAAAATGGTGCTCTCTGATTGGCGGAAAAAACCACGGTAATCCCGATGGTAGATCCAGCCATGGCCTAAACGATAGGGTGTGGCAGTGAGTCCTAATACCTTTAGCGATGGATTACTCTTCTTGATGTGGCTGATCAGTTGTTGATAGAGCGATTCGTCGTTATCAGAGACGCGGTGGCACTCATCAATAATGATCAATGAGTACTGATGATCAAACTGATCGAGATTTCTGGCGATCGATTGGATCGAAGCAAACACCACTTGATGTTCAGTGTCACGCTGCTTTAATCCCGCCGAGTAGATACCCGGTGTCAGCCCTAATGCCGCATATTTGGAAGCATTCTGTTCGACCAGTTCTTGAACGTGGGTGACCACCAATATTTTACGCTTTGCTAGGCGGGCTAGCTCGGCAATGATTAGGCTTTTACCGGCTCCGGTAGGGAGTACCAGTACGGCGCTCTCGGAGGTTTGGCGGAAGTGCGTCAGCGTCGCATCGACCGCCTGTTGTTGATAGGGGCGAAGAGTAAAGCGCTGTGTCACTCCCACTCCATCGCTTCAAAGATGCGCCCCGCGTTTTTGCCCGCTAGCTCATCGGCTGTCTCTAGATGAAGGTAGGGTGTTTGGTCAATTTTGTAGGCGTCATCGAGTGTGCCGCCCTCATCAATCAGCTCGCCGATTTTACCCCGAACGTACTCAAGGTAACCGCGAGTATATTTGTCGACCTCGGCAAAGTTAGTGGGCTCTCCGTGACCCGGAACAATGATCATATCCTTTGCAAGGGGGGTGAACTCATTCACCCAGGTCTCTATCCATTCAGCCGTATTGGTCTCCGGAAAGACGGGCAGCATGCGTTGGTGAAACGCGATATCGCCTGCAATGATGACGTTGCGTTCAGGAATCACAACACTGATGTCTCCTTTGGAGTGGGCAGGACCAAGGTGAATAAGTTCAGCCGTGATGCCGCCAAGATCCAGCGTCATGCTCTCTTCAAAGGTTTGATCGATTTCGGTCAGTTCGGTACCTTCAATGCGCTCTTTAAGCGTCTCTTTCAGCATCTCTAGACCGCGAAATCCCTGTTCATGAATCTCCTCTTCCGCATCGACATGGGCAATAATGGTTGCCCCTTGCTCTTTCCAGTAGTTATTTCCTAGAGCGGCATGGGATTGGCCATTTTCATCAACGACGTATTTAACCGGTTTGTCGGTCAGTTTTTTGATCTCATCATGCAGGGCTTTGGCTAATAGGTAAGTACTTGAACCATTCACCACCAGGACTGACTCATCGCCGATCACGAAACTAAGATTATTGTTATGACCCGCATTCTCATAGGTATAGAACTTCAACTGCCCGATGGCTGAGTAGACATCTTCGGCGACTTTGACGGGTTTATCGTAGAGTAGGGACTCTTTGTACTTATCATCGGGCGTCACAGCAAAGGCTGACGTCGACACTAGGCTTGTGAGAAGTGACACACTTAAAGAGAGGGCTTTTAACTGCATAGCACACACCTTGTTCTGTTTTTATAGACCAGAAATATAACACGCTTTTATCGAACGGGTAGTGCTGATTCACTCTTCACATTGCGCATCACAAAACTCGAATGCACGCCGGTCACGCCCTCTATGCGGGTGATCTTCTCGAGCAGTAAGCGTTGAAAATCTTCCATGTCATGCACCACCACTTTGAGCTGGTAATCGGCATCCTGACCGGTAATCAGCAGACACTCCAATACTTCCGGTAGCTCATTAATGACCTTATCGAAGTTGGCGAATCGTTCCGGGGTATGACGATCCATCGAGATCATAATGATGGCGGTTAGCGTTAACCCCAATCTCTTGGCATCCAAGCTGGCGCGATAGCCACTAATGATACCGCTCTCTTCAAGGGCTCTGACACGGCGTAAGCAGGGGGAGGGTGAGAGGCCAACCTTATCCGCTAACTCCTGGTTCGAGATGCGTCCATCTAGCTGAAGCTGCTGAAGAATAGCCTTGTCGTAACGATCCATTTCTTTATATCCGTAAAAATTGAAATTAAATTGCTCTATCAATCAATTTATAGCAATTAATGATAATAATTTCACCTATTTGATGGGTGATTCGCAATCATTCACCTCAATAACCCCAGTACACTGTGCAGCAATGAATTAACTCGAAGCCACTGTTGAGGATTGTATGTCTAACTTTGATTACCGCCGCTATCAGCCAGCTCCACAGATTCAAATTGAGAATCGTACTTGGCCTAACAACACAATCACCCACGCGCCGATTTGGGCGTCGGTGGATCTGCGTGACGGTAATCAGGCGCTACTTGAACCGATGACTGTTGAACAGAAGCAGCGTCTATGGCGTCTGTTGGTGAAGATTGGGCTAAAAGAGATTGAAGTGGGCTTCCCGTCAGCGAGTCAGCCGGACTACGATTTTGTTCGCTGGTTGATCGACAACGGTGAGATCCCTGATGACGTGACGATTCAGGTACTAGTACAGGCCCGTAAAGAGCTGATCGATCGTACTTATGAGGCGCTTCGTGGCGTTAAAAGTGCGGTGGTTCACGTCTACAACTCAACCAGTACGATTCAGCGTGAGCGCGTATTCAATCAGGATCGCGAGGGAATCAAAGCCATTGCGACTCAGGGTGCGCAGTGGGTCATGGACGGCGCCAAAGATTACCCTGAGGTTGATTGGACCTTCCAATACTCTCCAGAGAGTTTTACCGGAACTGAGATCGACTATGCGATCGAGGTGTGTGATGCGGTAATGGATGTTTGGCAGCCAACAGCTGAGAACCGCTGCATCATTAATCTACCGTCAACGGTAGAGGAGTCGACGCCCAACATTTTTGCCGATCAGATTGAGTACTTCTGTACCCATATGAAGAATCGTGCGGGCGCGATCATCTCTGTTCACACACATAATGACCGAGGTTGTGCTGTGGCGGCTGCTGAGCTGGCAGTATTGGCCGGTGCTGATCGTGTTGAGGGGACCTTGCTAGGCAATGGCGAGCGTACCGGTAACATGGATTTGGTAACAATGGCGATGAACTTATACAGCCAAGGTGTTGATCCTAAAATGGATCTGTCTAATCCAGATGAGATTATTACCACCTTTACTGAGTGTACGCGCTTGCCGGTTAGTCCACGTCACCCTTGGATTGGAGAGTTGGTCTACACCGCGTTTTCGGGTAGCCATCAGGATGCTATACAGAAGTGTTTGCACCGACAGGGCGAGGATGAGCACTGGCAGGTGGCCTATTTGCCAATCGATCCTAAGGATATTGGGCGTGATTACCAAGCGGTTATTCGCGTAAACAGTCAATCAGGCAAGGGCGGTATGTCCTTTGTACTTGAACGTGATTATGGCATTACTCTGCCGCGCTGGATGCAGACTGAATTAGCTCCGCTGGTTCAAAAAGCCTCAGAAGAGAGTGCCTCTGAAATGGGCAGTGATGCGATTTTTGAAATTCTTAAAGCGAACTTTATTAAATCGGCTGAGCCAGTTGCGTTGCAAGGCTTCTCAATTGATCGTCAGCACAACGAACAGTTCAAAGCGACAGTGTCGATTAACGGCCAAGATCGTGAATTGATTGGTCAGGGGGAAGGTGTAATCTCCGCGTTCCTGGATGGTTGGGCCGCATTGACCGGGCAGGCAGTCAACGTTATTGACTACTTCGAACATGCGGTTGGCAGTGGCACCGATGCCTTGGCAGCGGCTTACTTCTTGATCAATGTTGATGGGCAACGTGTCGTCGGTATGGCCTTTGATACTGATAGCCTAGGGGCTTCTCTAAAGGCACTGATCTCGGCCATCAACCGATCAGAGGTCGCTGTCCAACTAGCGGCTTAGTTACGCTAACAACTGATTTAATCCGTTAATTAATAAGGCCGGTTCGCATTGTGAAATGTGTACTGGCCTTTTTATTTTCAATCAATCTATCAAAAAGTGTCATGAATAAGGCTGAAGGAGTAGAATATTGGCCTTAATTGAAACTTTCTAATAGTCAGTTGGAACCCTTCATGCCTCACTCTCAAAGTACGCTTCAAGAACTTCGCGATTCTGATCAATTCATTCAGCGCCACCTCGGCTCAAATGATGCTGAGCAATCACAGATGTGCAGCACCCTGGGTGTCTCTGATCGTGCTGATTTGATTAAGAAAACCGTTCCTGAATCGATCTTGCTGAGTGATGCGCTCTCGATTGGTAATCCGGTGACAGAGGTTGAAGCCCTGTCAGAACTTAAGCAGATTGCGGCTAAGAACCAACTGAACACAAACTATATCGGTATGGGTTACTACGGCACTTTGGTACCGGGTGTGATTCAGCGTAACGTGCTAGAGAATCCCGCTTGGTACACCGCCTACACCCCTTACCAGCCTGAGATCTCACAAGGCCGTCTAGAGTCGCTGCTCAACTTCCAGCAGATGGTGATGGATCTGACCGGCATGGACTTGGCAAACGCGTCGTTGCTTGATGAAGCGACCGCTGCAGCCGAGGCAATGACTCTGCTTAAGCGTTCTAATCGTAAGAAATCAGACACCTTCTTTGTCGATTCTCAGGTACACCCACAGACCTTGGATGTGATTCAAACACGTGCCGAGTACTTTGGTATTGAGGTTGTTGTTGATGATGCCACAAACCTCTCTTCACACGACTGTTTCGGCTGTCTGGTTCAATACCCAGGCAGTGAAGGGGAGATCATCGATCTTGCCAGCGTCGTTGAAGATGCTAAGGCTCAGGGTGCACTGGTTGCGGTGGCAACCGATCTTTTAGCATTAATGCTGCTTAAATCACCGGGCTCTCTTGGTGCAGATGTTGCACTCGGTTCAGCGCAACGTTTTGGTGTACCGATGGGCTTTGGAGGTCCACACGCTGCATTTTTCGCGACCAGCGAAAAGCTTAAGCGCTCTGTTCCTGGGCGCATCATTGGGGTATCGATCGATTCCCGAGGTAACCAAGCCTACCGCATGGCGATGCAGACACGTGAACAGCACATTCGTCGCGAGAAGGCGACCTCTAACATCTGTACAGCTCAGGCTCTGTTGGCCAATATGGCTGCGTTTTATGCGATCTACCATGGCCCAGCGGGTCTGAAAAAGATTGCTACTCGTGTTCACCGCCTCGCTCAGCTTGCAGCGAATCAGCTTAACCGTGCTGGCTTAACGACCAATACCCACTTCTTTGATACCTTGAGCTTTGATGCCGATGCAACGGTCTATCAGCGCGCTTTAGATGCCAATATCAATCTTCGTAAGATCACTGAGACTCGTTTCGGTGTCAGCTTTGATGAGACGCACAGCGTTGAAGATGTCGCTCAACTTGTAAGTATCATTACCGGTAAGGTTGTTTCAGTTGAGGACCTAGGTGATGTCGATGCGGCTCTATCGATCCCAACGGATATGATTCGTGAAGATGAAGTGTTGTCTCACCCTGTCTTTAATCGCTACCACGCTGAGCACGATATTCTTCGCTACATGAAGCGTCTAGAGAATAAAGATTACTCTCTGGTTCACGGTATGATCCCGCTTGGCTCCTGTACAATGAAGTTGAATGCGACTTCAGAGATGGCACCGGTCACTTGGCCAGAGATTGGTAATGTTCATCCGTTCGTTCCTGCAGAGCAGGCGCAGGGCTACGCTGAAATGCTAGAACAGTTGGATCGTTGGTTGATTGATATTACCGGCTACGATGCGATCTCTATGCAGCCAAACTCAGGTGCATCGGGTGAGTATGCTGGTCTGTTAGCGATTCGTAAGTACCAAGAGTCTATCGGTGAAGGTCACCGTAATGTCTGTTTGATTCCGTCGTCGGCGCACGGTACCAACCCTGCTTCAGCCGCAATGATGGATATGAAAGTGGTCGTGGTTGCCTGTGATGAAGTGGGTAACGTGGATGTGGCTGACTTGAAAGCGAAAGCTGAGCAGCACAGCGACAACCTGTCGACACTGATGATTACCTACCCATCAACGCACGGGGTCTTTGAAGAGGCTGTGGGTGAAATCTGTGAACTGATTCATCAGCATGGTGGTCAGGTCTACATGGACGGTGCTAACTTGAATGCGCAGGTAGGCCTGTGTAAGCCAGGTACGATTGGTGCTGACGTATCACACCTTAACCTGCACAAAACCTTTGCTATCCCTCACGGTGGTGGTGGTCCAGGTATGGGGCCTATTGGTGTGAAAGCACACTTAGCGCCATTCCTTGCTAGCCACAGTGTATCGCCCGTGCCAGGTAATGGCAGCAATGGAGCCGTAGCAGCAGCACCTTACGGTTCGGCGTCTATTCTGCCGATTACCTGGATGTACATCCGTATGCTCGGTGATCGCGGTTTGCGCGAATCGACCGAACTGGCGATTCTAAATGCTAACTACATTGCTAAACGTCTTGAGAATCACTATTCGATTCTCTACCGCGGCACGAATGGTTTTGTCGCACACGAATGTATTATCGATATCCGCCCTCTGAAAGAGGTCTCTGACATTACTGAAGAGGACATTGCTAAGCGTTTGATGGACTATGGCTTCCACGCGCCGACCATGTCCTTCCCTGTGCCGGGCACGCTAATGGTGGAACCAACTGAATCAGAATCTATTCAGGAACTTGATCGTTTCATTGAAGCGATGATTAAGATTCGTGAAGAGATTGCGGCGGTTGAGCGAGGTGAAGTCGCTGCGGAAGATTCTGTTCTTAGACATGCACCGCACACCCTGGAAGATCTGGTGGATGCAGAGTGGACCCGCAGCTACTCAAAAGAGCAGGCTGTGTTCCCAGTCAGTGCGGTTCGCCAAGCGAAGTTCTGGCCAACGGTTAACCGTATCGACAACGTCTACGGCGATCGAAACTTCGTCTGCACCTGTCCACCGGTGAGTGACTACGCAGAGTAGGTTATTTTGTATTAACAAAAAGGGGTCAGACCAAAGGTCATATATGGTCCGTCCCGCGTTATGCAAGATAAAAGTACCAATGGTTAAGGTGAGCTGCAGTCATATATCCGGCTTTTGATGAAGATCTCTTTCTTCTAGCCCCAATGGATTCTGCATACTT
>NZ_WBYS01000009.1:0-76975 GCF_013283295.1 Marinobacterium sp. xm-m-312
GGCTCATTTTTCGGTACATTTCCGCCCTGTACATCGAACCTTAAAGTACCGTAGACTGGCGTAATCAGTACGCTTGTTAGCTATTAAAGTGCTCGTGGAAGGCAACATAGAAGCCTCGAGGCACCATCTTTAAAGCCTAGTCAAACGACTGGGCTTTTTGTTTGTGTTCTATGGTAAACCTCTTTGCCGATCTCAAGAATCTCATTCATTGTGGTGCGCAAGCGTCAATCATGCGCTTTATCTCATTTGGGTCATCATATCCTTTGATCACAAGATCTGCGTCATCGCCTGCTCGTGTGATGGTGATGTCACCATTACCAAATATTCTTTGCAGTAATGACTGCTTTATCGCAACAGATGGGTGCGCGGCGTGATTCACTTCGACCATATCTCGATTCAAAATGCCCCAGTGGAATTCAACCTCTTGATCGGTGATAACCAGCTTTGTCGTTTTTACCTTTAACCACCAGATCAGAAAAATAACCAAACCGATGCCAATCGGAACCAGAATTAAGGCTAGCAGGAAGCTAAAAGGCGCTGCTTTAAACATCTCAGGATGCTGTTCAAGGAACACTTTACGCTCGTGGGTAGGAATACTATCTATTTGTGTGGTCATGCTGGAATCCTTTCATCTATGAAGTCGTACTACCGGTATCATTAAGACTAGTACAAAATGCTTGTATTACCATAAACCCATCCGCAAAGAATCACTCTAGAATTAACCCAGTTAATGCGGTTTTCGCTTCCAATACCGCATATCAAAGACTCAATTTAATTTTTCAACAACTCAAGAACGTCAGCCACTGATTGCGCAATCTCTTCTGATGTTGCTGGCTCTTTAGCCAACAAGGTAATAGCCGCTCTGTTTAGTTTTCGAATTTGGTCAACTGTCTCTTCAGATTTATCACCATCCATGACTCTTTGCTTGAGTTTGCTTGTTGGAATATCACTGGCTGTGATGGTGGTGATATCAGTTGAGTTTAATCCGCCCAATAGCCTATGAAGCTGGCCGCGATTTTTTAGCCCTAACTCCTTAACAAGCTGATCAACAGCCTCCTGCTTGGCCACGCCTGCTTTTTGCGATTTGTTTTTCTTGGCTTTCTCTTGGTGATGTTCTGGCTTTTCTTTTCCTTTTTCTGCAACCGCCAATGGGGATGTCGCCAATAGTGAGATAGAGAGAAGCGAGGCTAAAACTGTGCGAATGATCATAACAATCTCCAATTTGCTAATAATTTAAGCGTAGTCGCAAATTCCTATAAAACAATGAGTCACCCATTTACAGATTAGAAAGGCCGCATCACGGCATTACCGCTGCTAGCAAAACCAAGATGTGCTAGCCTCTCCTAGTCAAATGTTTAAATTAAGAGTTGTTATGACACGTTTTATTGCTCTGTTTTCTGTGCTGTTGCTAGCTGGCTGCGCAACCTCGCCTCCGCGCAATGTTGAGAACGCCTGTTACATTTTTAATGAGAAGCCTGACTGGTACAAAGCGTCGATGGCGGCGGAAGAGAAGTGGGGGCTTCCGATGCAGGTTCAGTTGGCGATTATGCGCCAGGAGTCGAGCTTTAAGCACGATGCAGCACCGCCACGAGATACCTTTTTAGGGGTGCCAATGTGGTGGCGGATCTCTTCAGCTTACGGGTATGCACAAGCAAAGGACTCCACTTGGGATTGGTACAAAAGTAAAACGGGCCGATTCTGGGCAAGCCGAGAGAACTATGCCGACGCTGTCGACTTTATGGGTTGGTACGCCGGCATCTCACAACGCACTTTGGGTATCTCTAAATGGGACGCCTACAACCAATACCTTGCATATCACGAAGGCCACGGCGGCTGGAAGAAACAGACCTTCAATAAAAAAGCCTGGTTAATTGGTGTTGCTAAAAAGGTCGATGCCAATGCGCGAATGTATGGCAGTCAGCTGCAAGGTTGTCGCGACCGTCTTAAATCATCTTGGTGGCCGTTCTAGGCCACCGTTACTCAAACCTGATTAAAGGTTTCGATCTGAAGGTTTATCGTTCACGTACGCCACTTCATGAATGAGAAAACCTTAACCACTGCCTCCCCCGTCCCCAAAAGCAGAGCATCACGCCTATTAAGCATGGGCGGATTAGCTACAAAACTTGCTGGAAACGTCTTAACAGAGGGCTCTAAACGCTGGATAAAAGGTGAAGCACCCTCTTTGAATGAGCTGGTTTTAACACCTAAAAATATGGGTGATGTTGCCGATAAACTGGCTCGGATGCGTGGCGCAGCGATGAAATTGGGTCAACTGCTCTCGATGGATGCTGGAACCCTACTCCCGCCTGAGCTGGCAGCTGTCCTAGCTAGGCTACAGTCGCAAGGCGTCATCATGCCTAAGACTCAGCTCATACATACGCTTGAGTCGAGCTGGGGCACTGATTGGATGGATCAGTTTAACTATTTTTCGTTCGACCCCATTGCCGCCGCTTCTATTGGGCAGGTCCACAAAGCACGAACTCTGGATAACAATGAATTAGCAATTAAAATCCAATACCCCGGTGTGGCACAGAGCATCGACAGCGACATAGATAACGTCATTTCACTGCTCAGGCTAAGCGGTTTACTGCCCAAAGGGCTGGATATAGATGAATTGGTTGATGAAGCAAGGCGCCAGCTTCACTTAGAGGCTGATTACTACGCAGAATCAAGGCATTTGACTGATTTTTCCGGCAAGATCAGTAATTTTAGCATCAGTAAAAATCTTATAATGCCAACTTACTTCGCTGAGCTTTCGGAAACTAACATCATGACGATGAGCTTTGTAGAGGGCGTGGGCATTGAAGAGTGGCTAAAAGATCACCCAGAGGATGCCAGCCGCATCATGGGGCTGATGCTGGAACTATTCTTTACTGAACTCCTGCAGATGAACTTAATGCAGACAGACCCCAACCCCGCAAATTTTCATGTTTGCCCAGACACTGGCAAACTGATTCTGTTCGATTTTGGCGCGGTAAGGCAGTTCGATCCTCAGTTTGTCGATCGTTACAAACAGGCCATAGACCAGGCCATTGATCAAAACCGAGCAGGCCTTGAAGCGGCATTGGAGGTGCTTGGGTTTTTCAAAAATGGTACCGATGTGGCAAACAAAGCAGCGGTTATCGATATCTTTACCATTGCCGCAGAACCCCTCAGATCAGCAACGCCTTATCATTTTGCTCAGAGTGATATTGCTAAACGCATCCATGAGATTGGTATGAGTGTTAGTAAAGACCCAGATGCGTGGCATACCCCACCGGCCGATGTGCTGTTTTTACATCGTAAAATGGCAGGGCTTTATCTAATGGCCGCAAAGCACAAGGCTGTTGTTGATACACGAACCATCTACCAACAAATTAGTGGTTAATAAGGTTTTTATTTGAAGGCATTAACAGACTGAACTATGCTGAAACTAATCTCAGATTAGGTATGCAACATGGTAAGTGACAAAGTCATAACACCGATCGACTACTCAAAATTGGGCTGTAAGCAGTGCCTAAATGGTGAGGTGTTGGGCTTTGATTTCACTATGGCCTTCCAACCCATTGTTGATCTCCGCCATCAGACGATTTTTGCCCAAGAGGCACTGGCAAGGGGGCTTAACGGCGAGGGGGCCGGATCAGTCTTTGAACAGGTCAATGAACAGAACCTCTATCGCTTTGACCAGACTTGTCGCGTTAAAGCCATTGAGATTGCGTCGCGTTTTGACGATGAGTCGCTCCTCAGTATCAACTTCATGCCCAGGGCTATCTATAAGGCTGAGCTGTGTATTCGCACCACACTCGAAGCGGCAAAAGTCTATTCGATTGATCCCAAAAGGTTGATTTTTGAGTTCAGCGAAACTGAGCGTGTCGACGATATTGCTCACCTGAAACGAACGATTGAGTTTTATAAGGAGCAGGACTTTAAGACAGCTATGGACGATTTTGGTTCTGGGTACTCAGGTTTAAATATGCTGACGGAATTTAAGCCTGATCTGATCAAGCTCGATATCCAGCTGATCCATGAAATTGACCACTCAAAGACACGTTTTGCAATCATTAAGTCTGTGAAAACGATGTGTGATGATCTTGGTATTCAGATCATTGCGGAAGGTGTCGAAACCGTTGAAGAGAAGCAGACATTGCAGGAACTAGGAATCTACTACCAGCAAGGTTTCTTATTCGCCAAGCCTGCTTTTGAAACACTGCTTAAAACTGAAGAGTTGAGCCAGCTTTCACAATAGGTAAACCCACTACTGACTCTCAAGTTCTTGAATCTTCTTGTAGGTAGCCTCAGCTTTGCTCGTTAACTGTGAGTAACCCGCAATATCCCCATTGCGCTGCAACTGCATCGCATGCTCTGTTAGCTCTGCATACTCTTTTTTTAACTTCTTTAATGGATCTTTCTTAAATAAACCAAACATCTCTAATCTCCCAAGTTTGTCTTCTCTACGCAACAGACATTCAATAGGTTTGGTATTAATATCCTCAGTCACACCATCAATAGATGATTTATTCGATGCTAAACGATAACACTACGATTAAAGCTGTCCCCACCAATATCATTACAGGGTTTCTAGGAGCCGGTAAAACCTCTGCCATTGTTCACTTACTGCAGAACAAACCAAAAAATGAACGCTGGGCCATCTTGGTTAATGAGTTTGGCGAGATCGGTATCGATGGTAGCTTGATGCAAGGCCAATACTCAGAAGAGCAGGGAATATTCATAAGGGAAGTACCTGGCGGTTGTATGTGTTGTGCAGCAGGGTTGCCGATGCAGATCGCTCTGAACATGTTGCTCGCAAAAGCTAAGCCCGATCGCCTTCTGATTGAACCCACTGGCTTGGGCCACCCTAAAGAGGTGCTAGAAGTTCTCTCCAATGAGCACTATCAGGACGTTCTTTCAATTCAAAAGATCATCACACTGGTTGATGCGCGCCAGCTTAAAGATGAACGCTATACAACGCATGAGACCTTTAATCAGCAAATTGCGATTGCCGATGTCGTTATTGGTAATAAACAAGATCTTTACGATGAGGGAGATAAAGAGCGTCTATCACAGTATATAGACGAGCATTTTTCCCCAAGCAAACCACTCGCGTTTACCGAACAGGGTCAGCTCGACCCTAGCCTGCTGTCTGGCAGCACCCATGCTAAGGCTGCTCATGCACACCATCACCATTCGCACCAATCAGTTCTGGCAAGCGAACAGCCTCTCCCTGAAATTGGCTTTCTTAAAGCAGAAAACCAAGGCGATGGGTTCTTAAGTGTTGGGTGGCGATTTGATCAGCGATACCAGTTTGATCGCTCCAAACTCTATCTCTTCTTATCGGGCTTAGAGGTTGAGCGAATGAAAGCGGTGTTTATCACCAATGAGGGGCTATTTGGCTATAACCTAGCGGATGGATCCCTAAAAGAGCTCGCAATCGATGCGTGTGAGGAGAGTCGCATTGAGATGATTGCCAAGCGTCTTGATGATGGCTGGGAATCACAGATTTTACACTGCGCAGTCGATAGTGAATGACCTGATTTGCTTTGTTGGGCGTAAATGTCTGAAAGGAGATTTTTATGAGCAACAATGCACCACTTCCCTGCCGCGGCTGTCTACCTAACTGCCCAAACCGTAAAACCTGTAATGGAAAACCTTGGGCAGTGCAAAAACCAAACACGACCAAACCTCATTAAAAAGTATGGTTAAACCATTAGCGACGCTTCTTATAGCCGCTTTTTTAGCCGGTTGTAGCACCCAAGATTGGCGAACCGCAAAACGCGATAGTGCTGAAATCGCACCGCTACCCAGTGAGCACCCTGAGGCAGTTATCCAAGTATACGGTGCAGATCTGTTCGGTGTGCGTGGCTACTTTGCAGTGCATACATGGATCTCTACCAAGCAGAAAAATGCACAACACTACACCGTTTACGACGTTGTCGGTTGGCGCACCGGACGCGGATTACCTGCCCTACAAATCAAACAGGATATCCCTGATCGCTACTGGTATAACTCTAAACCAGAGCTCATTTTGGACATTCGCGGCGCTGAAGCAGAACACTTAATTCCTAAAATTGACGAAGCAGCCAAACGCTACCCTTGGGCTAACGAATACACTCTCTTTCCCGGCCCTAACAGTAATACCTTTCCTGCATGGATTGGTCAGCAGGTTCCTGAGCTCGGTTTGAAGATGCCTTTTAAAGCGTTTGGTTCAGGGTATGCAGATTAAATCAGCGTTTAGCTAAACACTCCGTGAACTCATCGACCAAGCCCTGCATGAAGTTGACGTATGCTCCTTGCGCGAGAGCAACATCGGAGGCCAACGGGTCCAGTTCACCGACATGAACTTCAAATCCTCGTGTAATCGAGTCGATCAAAGCAGGTCGATACTGTGGCTCTTTAAAGACACATGAAACGCCACTATGCTCCAACGTCTCACGAAGTTCGGCTAAATGTTTGGCACCTGGCTTAAGTTCGGGGCTGACTGTGAAGTAGCCAACCTGGTTAAGATCAAAGTGATTCACAAAGCCATCGTAGGCGTCATGGAAAACCAGAAAGCCCTTTTGGTGAACGGGCTCTAATTGCTCTTTTGCTTGGCTTTCGAACTGTTTCAGTGACGCTAAGAAAGCGGTCTCGTTCTCTTTGATTTGTGAGGCTTTAGCAGGAAAGTGGTGCTGAAGTTCAACCGACAGCTCTTCCGCAAAGTGCTCAACGGTCTCGATATCTAGCCAAGGGTGCAGACCGGCATGATCATGACCTTCATGCTCATCATGAGCATCGTGATGTTCCTCTTCATGTTCATGGCCTTCGTGTTCATCGTGATGATGCTCCTCTTCATGATCAGGATCTCTATGATCATCTTCACCATGCTCTGCATGCTCATCAAGCATCGCTAAATGCTCAACCTTAGAAGCATCGATTACTTTCTCTAGATAGGGTTCTATGTCAGGGCCGACCCAAATCAATAAATCTGTATTGTTCAGTCGCTTACGATCGGAGGGACGCAGGGCAAAGTCATGCGGGGAGGCACCGTCTCGCAGAAGAGTATCAACCTCGGCAACATTGACTAAGAGTTCGGCAGTAATAAGGCTCAGCGGTTTAACACTGGCCATCACAGTATCGGCTTGAGCTTGAGTGGATGCTAGTAAGAGAGAGGTAGCAACAGAAGCGGTAAATTTGTGTGTCATTGGGTACAATGCCTATAAACCAGAAAATGTATTGTTATAATATAACAATAATTGAGATAAAGCATGCTTGAAATCAACGACGCATTCAATTCAGACCACAACCACGATCACTGCGTCAGTGGTGCGTTAGATAACGCCAAGGCGATCTGCCAAGAGAGTGGCCAGCGTCTGACTCCTATTCGCGAGTTAGTGTTACGACTCGTCTGGAGCTCCCATAAGCCACTGGGTGCCTATGAGTTGTTACCCGCGCTGGCTGACGCGGGCTTTAACTCAGCGCCACCGACGGTCTATCGGGCATTGGATTTTTTGCATCAGCTGGGGCTCATTCACAAAATCGGATCACTCAACGCTTTTGTTGGATGCTCAAATCCAGAACACCCACATCCATCGGCATTTATGATCTGCAGAGAGTGTAAAACCGCAGCCGAAATTGAGACCAGTGAGCTTCAAGAGAGCTTTAATCGAGTCGCTAATACGCACGGCTTTCAGCTTGAGGAAGAGAATATCGAGCTGTTAGGTCTTTGCAGCGATTGTCGTGGGAGTGAATCATGAGTAATCCAGATCTGGCCAGATTGGACGGGGTCAGTTTGCGCTTTGGTAATAAATCGGTGCTCAACAATGTGAACCTGCCACTGCATAACGACTGCATCACCACACTGATCGGACCCAACGGCGCGGGTAAGTCATCACTGGTAAAGGTGTTACTTGGACTGGTGAAACCGACCGAAGGCACTGTTTGGACGAAACCGGGCCTGCGCATCGGGTATATGCCGCAAAAAATTCAGATCGACCGGACACTACCGTTAACCGTTAAACGCTTTTTGCAGATTCCCCATGGCTATAACCAAAACGACATCGAGGCTGCATTAGCTTCGGTGGGTGCTGAACACCTGGTCGATTACTCGATTCATGATCTTTCCGGTGGTGAAATGCAGAGAACCCTTCTTGCTAGGGCTCTGTTAAGAAACCCCGATCTACTCGTGCTAGATGAGCCGGTTCAAGGTGTCGATATTAATGGTCAAACCGAACTCTATCGGCTGATCACGGATATCCGTAAAGAACGAAAGTGCGGTGTGTTAATGATTTCACACGATCTGCATCTGGTTATGTCATCGACCGATCACGTCGTCTGTCTGAACAAACATGTCTGCTGCTCGGGACATCCAGAAGCCGTCAGCGCAGACCCTGCCTATATAGAGTTGTTTGGCGCTTCTCACGCGTCAACGCTGGCGCTCTATAATCACCATCACAACCATAGCCACGATATGCATGGTAACGTCGTTGAAGGTGACTGCTGTGGGGGTGATCATGCTTGATTTCATCATCTATGCGTTGATTGCCGGCATAGCAGTCGCCATTGTTGCCGGCCCTTTAGGTGCATTTGTTGTGTGGCGCCGTATGGCCTACTTCGGTGACACCTTGGCTCACTCAGCTCTACTCGGCATCGCACTGGGCATTCTGTTTGATATCAACCTGAGCCTAGCCGTCGTGCTCTGCTGTGTAGCGCTGGCGCTTGGTTTAGTCGCAATGCAGCGCCAACACTGGATAGCCACCGATACGCTGTTGGGGATTATGGCGCACAGTGCGCTATCACTGGGTCTGGTCGCGATATCACTGTTGGATAACGTACGCATCGACCTTCAGGCCTACCTGTTTGGAGATCTATTAGCGATCACTCCCGAAGACCTTAAGTGGATTCTGTTGGGAGGCATAGCTGTCTTAGCCGCGATCTACTGGCTTTGGAAACCACTGCTAGCCATCACTATTAACGAGGAGCTGGCCCAAGTAGAGGGGATACAGGTTGCTCGCTATAGACTCGCCCTAATGTTGTTAATCGCCATGGTGATTGCTGGTGCGATGAAACTGGTTGGTGTGCTGCTCATTACCTCTCTATTGATCATGCCGGCTGCAGCGGCGCGGCGAATGTCTGCCACGCCAGAACAGATGGCGATTTTTGCCAGTATGCTTGGGTCTATCGCGGTTGTTGGAGGTATTGCGCTCTCTTGGTTTGCGGACACTCCAGCGGGCCCGAGTGTCGTTGTCTGCGCACTGGTGATCTTCTTATTGATCTTCTTCGCACCCCGGGCAAGGGCATGATTCAACTGAATGATTGGAGCATGCATCAGCGTGTTTGGGCGCTGGCCTGGCCGATGCTGCTATCCAACATCACTGTTCCCCTTTTGGGTCTTGTCGATAGCGCCGTTGTCGGCCATTTGGATGATCCGAAGCATTTAGGGGCGGTGGCAATTGGAGCCACACTGTTTACCACCATCTACTGGGCGTTTGGATTCTTACGAATGGGCACCACTGGGCTAATTGCACAAGCTGTGGGACGCCAAGATGGCAATGCAAATAGGACCTTTTTAGCGCAAGCAACCCTGATCGCACTGGGTCTCGGCAGCCTTATGTGGCTCGCACAAATCCCCATACTCACTTTGGGTTTAGAGTGGATGGGTGCCGATTCCGATGTCCACGAAACCGCTCGAAGCTATGCCGATATTCGTATCTACGGTGCTCCAGCGGCGCTGTTCAACTACGTCTTAGTGGGCTGGTTTGTCGGTAATCAAGATACACGCTCACCCCTGATCATTATGACCGTCGTCAACCTGACGAATCTGGTGTTAGATCTGCTGTTTGTGCTCGGTTTCGGCTGGGGCGCAGAGGGTGTCGCCAGTGCAACACTGATAGCTGAATACACCGGTGTGGTTCTTGGGTTACTGCTGATGAAGCGCCATCTAAACCTGATTGATGGTGCAATTTTGCCAAACTCACTTCGTCAACTGTCAGCCTATCGCGCGATTTTTACCGTGAATAAGTACCTATTTGTTCGGACCGCGTCACTGCTCTTTATGTTTGCTTTCTTCACCTCACAAGGTGCGCGACTTGGAACGGATATACTGTCGGCTAATGCTCTCCTGTTGAACTTCTTGATGCTGATCTCGCACGCTCTCGATGGATTCGCCCACGCTGCTGAGGCGATCTGTGGTCGCTATGCGGGTGCCAAGGATCGATACAACTTCTACCGCGCCATGAAGAGTTCAGCTCTCTGGTCCTTGTTGTTTGCGCTGGGGCTTACACTCACGTTTATGTTGGGTGGGCACTCTATTCTGAGCCTGATGACCGACATTGAATCGGTATTGGATGTCGCACAGGACTATTTGATCTTTATCTGGGTGCTTCCATTGATCGCTGTATGGAGCTATTTCCAAGATGGTGTTCTTGTCGGCACGACTCAATCTAAAGCGATGCTGCAGATCATGGTCGTCACTGTGTTTGGCACGTTTTTACCCCTCTGGTGGCTAACACAAGATCTAGGTAATACCGGCCTATGGTTATCATTCACCGCGGCATTTTTGGTCAGAGCATTGATGGGGTTCTGGATTTTCCACCGCTATAACCAGCGTGGGGTTTGGTTTAAGGCGTAATCCAATCCTAAATAACATTTGAAGGTGGTGTCAGGCTGAAGGCCAGACACCGTTGCAACAAGACCCGCCACAAAGTCCCCGTGTCTGGCTTTCAGCCTGACACGACTATTTCTGCGTCACGGTTTGCCTTTGGCAATTCGTTCCTACAGATGATCGATGCAACGCTGGTAGGCGGGGCAGGTCTCTAGGTGATCGTTGACGAAGCCGGTAGCCTGAAGGTAGGCGTAGACGATGGTTGAGCCGAAGAAGCGAACGCCACGTCTCTTTAGATCTTTCGCAATCTGCTTTGAGAGATCGGTTTCTGCAGGTATATCAGCTAGCGTTTTGGGTCTGTTTACGATCACTCTACTCTCCATAAACGACCACAAAAAGTTTGCAAAACCATCGAACTCCGTCGAAATGGCTAAGAAGTGCTTAGCATTATTAATAGAGGCTTCGATTTTGGCGCGATTACGAATGACTCCGGCATCAGCCAGCATCGCCTCTATCTCTTTCTCTCCAAACTGAGCCACTCGCTCGGGTTCAAAATTACGATAGTGGCGACGGTAGCCTTCGCGTTTATTTAATACGGTGCGCCAGCTTAAACCCGCTTGTGCGGACTCTAGAACCATAAACTCAAACAGTGTTCGGTCATCAGTTCGCAGTAAACCCCACTCTTGGTCGTGGTAACGATGCTCTATCTCAGACTGACGTGCCCAGCCACAGATATCAGCATCTTGGCTCACGTCAGTGGTCCTTTTTCTGCAAATTAGGGTTAGTAAAGAACTGCAGCGGCTGAGCTTCTACTTCCGTTGCTGGCGTATTCTTTAACGGATCCACACCCTCTTTAGAGACTCGAGTCTCAAGCTCTTTGGGTTCTGGACGGCCATCAAGGCGCATGCTGTCTTCAAACCCGCATTTAACACATTCACGATACTCACGCTCTTCATCGCGGTACATTCGTGTGCTATCCATAGCGGCACAGCGTGGACAGACCACACCGGCGACAAAGCGTTTAACTGGTTTCATAGCAGCTCCTTCGCTGAATTAAGCGGCAATACCTGAGTGGCGAAGCAAAGCATCCACTTCAGGTTCACGGCCACGGAACGCGACAAATAGCTCCATTGGCTCTTTAGAACCGCCCTTCTCAAGGATTTCAGTTCGGAAGGATGCACCAGTCTCCTGATTAAAGATACCCTCCTCTTCGAAACGAGAGAACGCATCGGCCGACAGAACTTCAGCCCATTTATAGCTGTAGTACCCGGCTGCATAGCCGCCTGCAAAGATGTGGCTAAAGCTGTGCTGAAAACGGTTGAATGCAGGTGGGTTCAATACTGCTACCTGTTCACGAACACTGTTCAAAACAGACTGTACTGACGTTTGGCCAGGCTCAAAATCACGATGAAGTATGAAATCGAACAGTGAAAACTCAAGCTGACGCACCATCATCATGCCCGATTGGAAATGCTTAGCCGAAAGCATGCGATTCAGCATATCTTCTGGCAGAGGCTCACCTGTCTCATGGTGACCGGAGATCAGTGCCAACGCTTCTGGCTCCCAACACCAGTTCTCCATGAACTGACTGGGCAGTTCGACAGCATCCCAGGCCACGCCATTAATTCCACTGATATCGGCATGTTCCATTTGCGTCAGCATGTGATGCAGACCGTGGCCAAACTCGTGGAACAGTGTCGTTACTTCATCATGGGTTAGTAGCGCAGGCTGGCCCTCTAACGGCGCCGTAAAGTTACAGACTAGATACGCCACGGGCAGTTGAATATCACCATTGATGTTACGGCGAACACGACAGTCATCCATCCATGCACCACCACGTTTACCGGCACGAGCAAATGGATCTAGGTAACAGTTTGCGAGTACCTGACCATCACGCTTCAACTCAAACAGTCGAACATCGTCATGGTAGGTATCAAACTCTTTCAGTTCAGTAACGCTGACACCAAAGAGGCGCTCGGTTACTGCGAACAGCCCATCCAACACTTTAGGGAGTGGGAAGTAGGGACGCAGCTCTTGCTGGGAAATGTTGAAGCGTTGCTGTTTCAGCTTCTCTGCATAGTAGGTGATATCCCAAGCTTGCAGATCGCTCATACCCTCTTCTGATTGAGCAAAAGCGGTCAGCTCTTCTAACTCTTTAGCGGCTTGAGGACGGCTTTTAGCTGCTAAGTCCTCAAGGAAGTTCACCACCTGATCGGTAGATTGAGCCATTTTAGTGGCCAGTGAATATTCCGCGTAATTACTAAACCCAAGCAACTTCGCCAACTCAAGGCGCAGGGTCAGGATCTGCTCAATGAGATCGGTGTTATCCCACTCACCCGCTTTTGGCCCCTGATCAGAAGCACGAGTCGCATAGGCCGTATAGAACTCTTCACGCAGTTGACGATTATCAGCCTGCAGCATCACGGCATAGTAGACAGGGAAGTCGAGAGTCAGCACCCAGCCCTCTAACTGTTCACTTTCAGCCGCCTGCTTAGCCGCTTCAAGGACATGATCGGGCAACCCAGCTAACTCGGTCTCATCGGTAATATGCTTGGTCCACCCCTGTGTCGCATCCAAGACGTTCTCAGAGAATTTAGTGGTCAATTCAGAGAGTTTTAGTTGAAGCTCGGCGTAACGTTTTTGTTTCTCTTCTGGCAGACCAATACCCGCTAGACGGAAGTCACGAAGTGAGTTAGTAATCACTTTCTTTTGGGCATCTGAAAGTTCAGAGAAGGCCGCACTTTGACTAAATTGTTCGTACGCTTCATAGAGCTTTTTATTCTGGCCAAGCTCAGTAAAGTATTCAGAGAGTTTAGGTAGGCAGGCGTTATACGCTTCGCGCATCTCATCGGTATTCGCCACGGCGTTGAGATGAGAGACCGGAGACCAGGCTTGAGCTAATTCATCATTTAGCTGTTCCAGTTCACCCACTAAACTCTGCCAATCCATCAGTGGTTGTTCGGTCATCTTTGCAATACGCTCACGGTTACGCTGCAATAGCTCATCGACGGCGGGAACAACATGCTCAGGTTTGATGGTACTGAATTGTGGCAGTGAAGATGGTTCTAACAGTGGGTTACTCATCGGTCTCTCCGAGATCAAAAACTCTATACGCTTTACTATACAATGGGGTGAGCGGATCAGTTATTCAAGGAATGCGATATGAAACTACGTCCTTTTAAAGGCATCAGCCCAACCCTAGGTGATAAGGTGTTTGTTGACCCCAGTGCGGTTGTCATTGGGGATGTGGTGCTGGGTGATGACGCATCTGTTTGGCCGCTGACAGCGATCCGTGGCGATATGAACCATATTCGTATCGGCGCTCGCACCAATGTTCAGGACGGAGCAATCCTGCACATCACTCATGCCAGCAGCTATAACCCTGACGGCTATCCGTTGATTATTGGCGATGAAGTGACCATCGGTCACATGGCGATGCTGCACGGCTGCACCATAGGCAACCGTGTCCTGATTGGTATGTCAGCGACGGTAATGGATGGCGCAATCGTTGAAGATGATGTCGTTGTCGGTGCCGGCGCGCTTGTACCGCCAGGTAAGCGTCTAGAGAGTGGCAAGCTCTACATGGGCCGCCCTGCCAAAGCAGTTCGCGACCTGACTGAAAAAGAGATGAGCTACTTCAGCTACTCTGCTGCCAACTATGTGAAGCTGAAGAATGAGCATCTGGCCGAGGATTGGGCAAATTAAAAATTTGCTGGAGCTTTATTGAGCGAAGCGAAATGAGGCGATATCTCATCGTCTCCTCTGCGAGAAGACTCCAACAGGGGTCTGACCTGTGGTCTGACCCCACTCTAAGAAACGGCAGAGACTAAATAGACTAAGCCTTCGCCTTAGACAACTCACGCAAGCGTTTAACCACTTCAGCACCAATAGAGCGTTGGGTGAACACGCCGTCGGCTTTCTCTTTACCTGCGCTGCGACCCATTAGAAGCTCCAGCGCTTCATCAACGGTTGCGACTGAGTAGATTGAGAAGAGCCCCTCTTTCACGGCATCCACCACTTCCTGTTTCAGCATCAAGTTGCGTACGTTCGCTTTGGGAATGATCACACCCTGTCTACCGGTTAAACCGCGAGACTCACAGAGTTGATAGAAACCTTCAATCTTCTCGTTAACACCACCAATCGCCTGAACTTCACCGTATTGGTTGATGGATCCGGTCATCGCGAACTGCTGTTTGATCGGTATGTGCGTTAACGCTGAGATCAGGGTACAGATCTCCGCCATTGAGGCACTATCACCGTCCACATAACCGTAGGATTGCTCCATCGCTATGCTGGCCGAGATCGCTAACGGGAACTCTTTAGCGTAACGGTGACCCAGGTAACCGGACAGAATTAACACCCCTTTTGAGTGAATCGGTTGGCCGAGTGTGACTTCACGCTCAATATCGACGATGCCACGACTACCGGGGTGTACCGTTGCGGTAATACGCGCCGGCGAACCAAAGCTAACATCACCAACCTGCAGAACCGTCAAACCATTGGATTTACCGATCGCTTCACCATCCGTGTCGATCAAAACGGTCTCGTTGGTAATACCCTCTTGGATCTTTTCAGAGAGACGCCCGGTTCGACGCTCTTTGGACGACAGTGCCGCGTCGACGTGTGCCGCATCGATGTATTTGTCATTCGATTTAGCGCGACGGTAGTCCGCTTCACAGAGTAGATCGACTAATTCACCGATATGCGCCGATAGAAGATCTTGATCACCCGCCAGTCTAGAGGAGTGCTCAACCAGTCGCGCTACCGCTTCACGAGTTAACGGTGCTAGCTTCTCCTCTTTGGCCAGCGTGCTCATTAGACGGGCGTACTGGCGAATGGTCGCCGGTGTGCGCTCGACATCCTCTTCAAAATCGACCACAACACGGAACATCTTTTCGAAGTCATGATCGAGCTCTTGCAAGAGGTAGTAGATGTTACGGGCGCCAATGAGGACGATCTTCACATCCAGATCGATCTCCTCAGGTGAGAGCGTTACGGTGCTGATACCGGCATACTCACTGACTGGGTTTTCGATGCGAATCGCATGCGCTTTTAACGCTCGCTTCAAGGCGCCATAGACAAAGGGTTGCTCAAAGAGTTTTTCCGCTTCAATGATCAAGTAACCGCCATTGGCTCGATGCAGTGCACCCGGACGAATCAGACGGTAGTTGGTGATCATAGCACCCATTTCACTGTTGTACTCAATGCGTCCAAACAGATTTTCATAACTTGGGTGCGCCTCATAGACCACTGGCGCACCTTTGGTCTTCTCATTATCAACGAGCAGATTAAGACCGTAGTTCTCGTTCATGAATTCGCGACGAGCCGTCTCGGATTTGTTCTCAAAAATCCCCTCCGCAATCATCTCACCGGCGTTACGAATCAGATCACGCTCTACATCTTCAAGGTAGCTGTTCACCCCCTTCAGGTTTGAATATTCACCTCGCACCTCTTCAAACAGGGGTTTAATTGCGTGACGAGCGGTGTCACGATCGAGGTAACGCAGTGCTTCAGCGGCCTCACGGCGCCAGCGTGGCATCTCTGTCAGTTGCTCATTAAGCAGCTCTTCCAGTTCGGATATGTGTGTTGAAAAGGCGTCACGGATCTCTTCCGGAAGCGCCGAAAAGACCGCCTCATCGATGGCTTGCCCTTCCGCTACGGGCGTAAATCCAATCGTGCCCGCATCACGATAAACGGCGATGGAGTATTCACGCCCCTGCTTCTCGACCGTCTCTACTGCTTTGTCATAGAGACGGTTGAAGTCACGTTCAATCTTAGATTTTTCACGCTGATAGGCGGGACTTTCAAAGGCAGCAGGCAGCTCAGTGACGACACGGTTAAGAAGCTTACTAAGATCGTGCTGCAACTTAACGGCTTTACCGGCTGGGAGGCGCAGCGCTTGAGGGTGACGAGTGTCTTGTATGTTCTTTAGGTAACACCAATCGTATGGCTTGGATTGGCTTTTAGCGGCTTCTCGCAGATTCTCCATCGCAAAGGAGAAACGTCCTGTGTGCGGGTTACCCATCACAAATAGATTGTAGCCGGGGCGGTTCATGCCTACCCCAAACTCCATCGCTTCAAGCGCACGATCTTGACCAAAGAAGCCGGCGAAGCCCTCTAGGTTATCGGTGGTTTTAAACGGGAGAAGATCGGTATCGCAGGTACGGTAGAGTTGATCGACTGAGAGCGGGGCTAGCTTTTCCATGCGGGGCATCCAATACAGCGAATTGATACCCTTAGACTGAAGCGCTCCCCCCTCTAAGTCAATGCTATTTGTGTTGCAGTTCGGATCTGAGCTGATTAAGAATCTCGGCTGTTTCGGGTTTTACCCCTCGCCAAATTGCGAAGGACTCTGCCGCTTGTTCAACCAACATACCCAGACCGTCTATGGCACGTGCACCATGCTGTTCGCACCAGGCACAAAATGGCGTCTGTTCGGCACCGTACATCATGTCGTAACCACAACTGTTGGCATCGATCGCTTCAGCAGGCACAGGGGGCAACTCACCGCCAATACTGGCCGAAGTGCCATTGACGATCAGATCGAAAGCCGGCCCAGTAATGTCTTCATAGCCGCAAGCAGAGACGGGAGCGCCCGCAAAGACATCGGCAATAACCTGAGCTTTTGATACCGTGCGATTCGCTATCACAACGCTAGCAACCTGAGCTTCTAACATCGGCTGAATGACACCACGCACAGCACCACCTGCACCCAGTATCAAGACGCGTTTGCCGGCTAATTCCAAACCCAAGTTGTTCTTTAGATCAGTTAACAGACCAATGCCGTCGGTGTTATCAGCACAAATTTCGCCCTGCTCATTTAACCAGAGAGTATTGGCTGCACCGGCTGTCTCAGCGCGCGCCGTGCGCTCCTGTGCAAGCTGCCAAGCCAGCTCTTTAAACGGCAGGGTCACATTAGAGCCCTTGATCTCTCCAGAGGTCAGTTGAACCCTCAGCGTGTCCGTAAAGGTATCCGCCTCTAACAGCTGAGCGGTGTAGTTCAGAGACTCACCCGTTGTCTGAGCAAAGTGGCTATGAATTCTGGGTGACAGGCTATGTTTGATCGGATTGCCTGTCACTCGGTACTGATCGATCATGCTTCTAAGCCTAACCAGTCTCTAGATTGCAGGTAGTAATCGGTCAAACGCGCCTCTTCTGTACCGGGTTCAGGCGCCCAGTTGTAGTCCCAGCGCACTTCCGGTGGAAGCGACATCAGAATCGATTCGGTTCGGCCACCGGTCTGCAATCCAAACAGAGTGCCACGGTCAAACACTAGGTTGAATTCAACGTAACGGCCGCGACGGTGTAATTGGAAATCACGCTCGGCTTCACCATAACTCTCATCACGACGGCGCTCGATAATCGGTACATAGGCTTTGGTGTAGGCATTACCAATGGACTGCATCAGCGCAAAACTTTGATCAAAACCCAACTCATTCAGGTCATCAAAGAAGAGGCCGCCGATACCGCGAGGCTCACCACGATGCTTCAAGAAGAAGTAGTCATCACACCACTTTTTATAGCGTGGGTAGACATCGTCCCCAAAAGGGTCACAAGCGTCTTTAGCCACTTGGTGCCAAAAAACACAATCCTCTTCATTGCCGTAGTAAGGGGTCAAATCAAATCCGCCACCGAACCACCAAACTGGCTCTTCGCCCTCTTTCTCCGCAATGAAGAAACGAACATTGGCATGTGAGGTCGGCACTTTAGGATTTTTAGGGTGCATCACAAGGCTGACACCCATCGCTTCAAAGTTACGGCCTTGAAGCTCAGGACGGTGCGCAGTTGCCGATGCAGGCATCTGATTACCGTGAACATGCGAAAAGTTAACGCCGCCCTTTTCAAACACCGCACCGTTCGTAATGACTCGGCTTCGGCCACCGCCGCCTTCGGGTCGATCCCAAGAGTCCTCAACAAACTCAGCGCCACCATCGGCTGCTGCCAGTTCATTACAGATACGATCCTGAAGATCCATTAAGAAGGCTTTTACTTCTGCTACGCTCGGTTTGCTCATTCGCAATCTCCGTCTCTAAACTCGTAGGGTCTGTCCAGTCAGTGCATCACGAATCACGGATGGTCGATCCGAATCGCCTAATGCGCCCTGAACACGATAATTAATTCTATTTCCAAAGTAAGTACTTACTCTCAACTTACTCTTTGCAGGTACTGCAGATGAGGGGTTAGCCGAGGTTGATACCAACGGCATATCGGCACGGTTGCAGAGCGCCTGCACGATGGGATGTGCAGAGACACGAACAGCAACAGAGCTGTGCTGGCCTTTAACCCACTCAGGGATCATCTCGTCGGTATCCGGTATCAACCAGGTATTGGGTCCAGGCCAGCTTGCCTCAACAACCTGACGCTGCTCGGCTGTCAGATTCTGCAGCAGTGGTTCAACCTGTCCAATATTGGCTGCCACTAATATTAAGCCCTTATGCATAGGGCGGCGTTTAACCGCTAACAGATGTTTCACGGCATGCTCGTTCCAAGGGTCACAACCTAACCCCCAAACCGCCTCTGTAGGATAGGCAATTACGCCACCCTGCTGGACCACTTCTACGGCCTGTTTAATGCTCCAATCATTCACCATAATCAGAATCTTACTTTGGAAAAAACGCTATTCTACCGAAGAACGACGTAACGGGCTCCCTCTCGGCCAATAATTCCTGAGATTTCTAGTTCCACGAGCAGACGTTGAAGCTGCCCAATCGGAATACTGAGCTTTGCTGCAAGCTGATCGGCAGTTAACGGCTGCTGATGCAGTGCACGGATTATGGGATCCTCAGACTCAATGGGCGGCGTCTCAACACGATCTGTAGTAAGCGGTAGATAGAGTGACGCCAATATTTCGGAAACCGTTTCAACCAACTGAGCTCCCTCTTTAATTAGATGGTGACAGCCTCTTGCAAGCTCATTGGTAATCGCACCCGGTATGGCAAATACCTCCCGCCCCTGCTCCAGCGCCAAACGCGCCGTGACCAGTGATCCACTCTTAATAGCGGCTTCAACGACTAGGGTTCCCAAACTCATACCACTGATGATGCGATTACGCTCTGGAAATAGGTAGGGCCTGGGCTGGATACCGGGCAACTGCTCAGTGACTAACAGCCCGCCTGAGTCCAATATCTGCTGGGCCAGCCGTTGATGCCGTTGTGGATAAACCAGATCTGGGCCGTTTGCCATAACGGCGATTGTTGAACCGGGGCCGGCTTGTATTGCGCCGAGATGAGCTGCGTGATCAATGCCTATGGCTAATCCACTGGTGACATGTACGCCGGATTGGGTTAACTCTTGAGCAAATCGCTGTGCGGTTGCACGGGCCAAGCTGGATGATTTTCGCCCACCCACCATAGCGACTTGAGGGTCGCTCAATGCTTGCACATTGCCTTTTGAGAAGAGCACCACGGGCGGATCGTAGATCGATTTAAGCAATTCGGGATAACGGCTATCTTCAAAGCAGATAACGTCACAATCTATGTTTTTAATGACATTTAGATGCTTTTCGGCATGATCGTAGAGTGACTTTATCTGCCTGACAGCGAACTGACTTTCGTTAAAAAGCTCTAACTGCTCTATTAAGCACTTAGAGTCTTTTAGCCGATCAGGCCAGTCAGTGTGTTGAATGAATTTTAAATTGGAAGCGGGTCGCATAGCCAAAAGGCGCAGTGCAACCCAGTCGATCGATTCGGCTGGCATCCTTGCTCCTGACACTGCACATCCTTGTGCAGCGATTGTCTAATATTGTGACGTTAAGGCTGACGAAGTGGGTCACCAACCTGAATCACTTCGGTTGCACGCATCACCAGCGCATAACTGACCTTGTCGAAGGCTTTGTAGACCATCAACTCACCGGCACGCTCGGCTGGTAGTTGAAGTTTTTCACCTGTTTTAGGGTCACGAATCTCTTCGCCACGATTGTAGATCGCGTAGACACTGCCTGGTTCGATTCCTTCGCGCTCGCCAGCATTGATTGTGACACTGTTAAACTGACCAATGTTGGCAACGCCATTTAATACGGCGATGACTTCAACATTTTCGAGCTCTGGACCCGGGCGCGGCATAAACCGAGTCACCAACGGCGCTTCGCCGGTTGGAATCAGAATATCTTTTAAACGCACCTCTTCAGTACTGTTGCGAATATCAACACTGATTGTGTCGCCTTCAGAACCACGTACCAGCGCATCAGCGACGCGGTGTAGCTCATAACCTAAAGACTCACCGGTGTTGGGATCTACATACTCGATCAAAGGACGGTAGAGAGATTGCTGACGACTGTCATCTAACAATTCACCTCGAACATAGACTCGATCATCATTGGCAGCGAGGATGCGTTGGTTTTTACCACCCAGCACGTAGGGCGCATCCGCTAACATTTGATTATCAACCACTCGGCTATCATTGAGAAAGGCTTGTACATCACGCAGAGGGATCGAAGCGATAGCCTCTTCGCGTGGCACGACTTTAACCTCAGGCGTTAATACCAGAGTACCTGGTTTACGACCTAGGCGTGGCTCACCATCTTCCCAGTAGAGGTAGATGACATCTCCAGGATAGATCAGATGAGGGTTGTAGATCTGCGAGTTTACTTCCCAAACCTTAGGCCAGAGCCAAGGGCTTTTGAGAAAACGCGCGGAGATATCCCACAGGGTATCCCCTTTAACAACGGTGTATTCCGAGGGGGCATCTTGCGCCAACTTGATGGTGTCAGCTTGCACCAGCATAGAGGTTAAACCCAATGCAACGGCAGCGATCTGTTTTATCCGTTTAAACATACTGTCCTTCAGCGTTTGACGCTTATCTATTCGATTGCACTGCTTAACGTGTACCACATGCAAACAGAGTCCTAATAGGTATAATAGACAATATTAACAATGTTACTAGTTATCCGATTGAGAGAGATCACTAAACGGTATGGCACTGCTTAAAATTTTAGAGTTCCCAGACCCGCGCCTTCGCACCATTGCTGAACCGGTTGAGACGGTCGATGATGAGGTACGCAAGATCATCGATGACATGTTTGAAACCATGTACGACGCTCCGGGCATTGGTCTGGCCGCAACACAGGTCAATATTCATAAACAGATCGTCGTAATCGATATATCCGAAGAGGGCAATGAGCCACTGGTTCTAATTAACCCCTCTTTTGAAGTGTTAACCGACGAGACTGAACAGATGCAAGAGGGTTGCCTCTCTGTCCCTGGCTTCTACGAAAACGTCGTTCGCCCAGAGCGCGTTAAGCTGAATGCGATTGGTCGTGATGGCGAACCTTATGAGTTAATTGCTGACGGTTTGCTAGCGGTCTGTATTCAGCACGAGCTGGATCATCTGAATGGTAAGCTATTTGTTGACCATATCTCTCGATTAAAACGTGATCGAATCCGCGGAAAACTCGAGAAGAAACATAAATTAGAAGCCGCTCAGGCTTAAAGATCAGACAGGCTTGCCGCTCACCTTGGCAAGCCTGTTTCATTTTAGGATATCGAATTGTCTAAAATTATTTTTGCCGGAACCCCAGATTTTGCCGCCTCTCATCTACAGGCTCTGATCGATTCCGGCTTTGATGTGGTAGCCGTTTACACCCAACCCGATCGACCAGCGGGCCGTGGTAGGAAGTTACAAGCGAGCCCCGTTAAGCAGATTGCACTGCAAGCAAATATTCCCGTGTTTCAACCACTCTCACTGCGTGATGAAGCGGCTCAGGCGGAACTGGCTGCGATCGACGCTGATTTAATGATTGTTGTTGCCTACGGCTTGATACTGCCGCAGGTTGTATTGGATACACCAAAACTGGGTTGCGTTAACGTACACGCCTCTATTCTACCGCGTTGGCGTGGTGCTGCTCCGATCCACCGTGCACTGCTGGCAGGTGACAAAGAGACCGGTGTGACGCTGATGCAGATGGAGGCTGGGCTGGATACTGGGCCTATGCTGGCTAAGGTGTTTACGCCAATCGATAAACAGGAGAGTAGCGGAGAACTGCATGATCGATTAGCAGTACTCGGCTCCAATATGCTGGTTGAGCAACTACCTGCACTGTTAGCAGGCGAGTTAACTCCAGAAATTCAAGACGATGCGTTAGCTAACTACGCCAATAAGCTTGAGAAAGCTGAAGGTAAAATCGACTGGACTGAGTCGGCAGACGCGATCGCCCGTCAAGTTCGCGGCCTCTCTCCTTGGCCGGTGGCTTACACATCCCTTGATGATAAAAGCGTCCGCATCTGGAGAGCGGAAGCACAATCAGAAGCCGGTGATGCTGGTGCTCTGATCAAAGCCGATAAACAGGGCGTCCTGATCGGGTGTGGCGAAGGCTCTTTGCTGATCAAAACCATTCAGATGCCAGGCGGTCGCGCCACTGAAGCGTCGGCCCTTCTCAATTCAAACAACCACCCGTTTGTAGAGGGTATGCGCTTTGAGTAATACCGCTAACCTAAGGGTGCAAGTGGCTGTTTTTCTATCGCAGCTGTTACAACACAACGGTTCACTCTCTAGCCGACTGCCAGGCATGCTCTCTCGAGTTGAACCTCGTGACCGCGCTCTGTTTCAAGAGATCTGCTACGGCACGCTTCGTTTCTATCCACAGCTTGAAGCGCTCAGCCGTGAGTGTCTGCGCAAGCCTTTTAGAGAAGAGGACACTGACGTCTTTGCCCTACTGTTGAGCGCGCTCTACCAATTGAGACATCTCTCGACGGCTGAACATGCTGTCATCAACGAAACCGTTGAAGGCGCTAAGCAGATGGGTAAGCCTTGGGCCGCCAAACTGTTGAACGCCGTGTTGCGTCGTTACCAGCGTGAAAAAGATAGTTTAGAAGCTGATATCCAGCAGACCGAGACTGGCCGCTGGAATCACCCTGAGTGGATAATCGCTAAACTCAAGCACAACTGGCCCGATCACTGGCAAAGCATAATGACCGAAAACGATCAGAGCCCACCGATGTGTCTGCGGGTCAATCGTTCGAAAAGCGATCGTGATTCATACCTTAAGATACTGAACAGTGCAGAAATCGAAGCAACCGCTGGATTGTTCTCAAGCGATGCCATCTACCTAACGTCGCCCTGCTCTGTGGATAAGCTGCCACACTTTGCAGAGGGGCACGTATCGGTTCAAGATGAAGCGGCACAATTGGCTGCAGAACTGCTGGGTGTAAAAGCGGGCGAACGCATACTCGATGCCTGTGCCGCACCCGGTGGAAAACTCTGCCACCTTCTTGAATTGGAAGATGATATTGAGATCGATGCGCTGGAGTTAGAGCCTCGACGAGTCGCGCGCATCGAAGAGAATTTAGAACGACTAGAACAGAGTGCGGGTGTCATTGTCGGTGATGCCGCTCAACGGGATTGGTGGAGCGGTGACGCTTACGATCGCATTCTGGTGGATGCGCCCTGTAGTGCTACCGGTGTCATTCGTCGTAATCCTGACATCAAAGTACTGCGTCGTAACGAAGATCTCCTGGGTCTTGCAACCACTCAACTTGAGATCCTTAATAACCTATGGGATATGCTCAAGCCTGGTGGTACATTGCTGTATGCAACCTGCTCAGTGTTCACACAAGAGAACGAGCGTGTTGTCGAACGATTTTTGAAAGAGCACTCGGATGCGAAAGAGTGCAAAATAGTCGCAGAATGGGGCATAGAGAGACCTGCCGGTCGGCAGCTGTTTCCACAAAATGGAGGCCATGATGGCTTCTACTACGCCCGCATCAAGCGAATAGAAGAGGCTTAAGCGTTACATGAACGTTGTTATTCTGGGTGCAGGACAGGTGGGTGGCTCTCTAGCAGAGCATCTCGCCAGTGAATCCAACGATATTACTGTCATTGATGTCGATGGCCCAAGACTCAGAGAACTTGCCGACCGCCTCGATATTCGTACGGTTGAAGGCCAAGCTTCACTGCCAACTATTCTGCATAGCGCTGGCGTAGAAGATGCCGACATGTTGATCGCAGTGACTAACTCAGATGAGATCAACATGGTTGCCTGCCAGGTCGCTTGGTCGCATTTTCGCGTACCAAAGTTGATTGCCCGAGTTCGTGACCAAGCTTACAACTACTCTGAAGGTAAGCTCTTCAATACGCAGAAAGAGAACAACGTTGCCGGCATCCCAATTGATGTATTGATCAGCCCTGAGCACTTGGTGACACAACACATTGCCCGAATGATCCATCACCCAGGCGCCCTTCAGGTTCTCGATTTTGCCGATGGTGCAGCGCAATTGGTTGCTGTTAAGGCCTATTACGGTGGCCCACTGGTGGGTCGTGAGATCGCCCTACTTAGAGCGCATATGCCCAATGTCGACACTCGTGTGGCAGCCATTTTCAGACAGGACCGCCCTATTATTCCAACCGGTGACACGGTCATTGAGGCGGACGATGAGGTCTTCTTTATTGCCGCTGCTGGCGATATACGTTCGGTTATGGGCGAACTGCGCCGATTAGATAACCCTTATAAACGCATCATGATTGCCGGGGGTGGCAACATCGGATTCCGACTAGCCGAATCGATTGAGGATGACTTCCAGGTCAAACTGATTGAGCGAAGCCTAGATCGATGCAACCACTTGGCACGCGATCTAAACCGCACCATTGTTCTGCATGGCAGCGCTTCTGACTCTGAACTGCTTCTCGAAGAGAATATTGATGATGTCGATGTCTTCTGTGCCCTAACCAACGACGACGAAGCTAACATCATGGCGTCGATGCTGGCCAAACGTTTAGGCGCCAGAAAGGTGATGACGCTGATCAACAACCCGGCCTATGTTGACCTTGTCCAGGGTGGCGTTATCGACATTGCCATATCACCACAACAGACCACCATTGGTGCCCTACTAGCCCACGTTCGTCGCGGTGATGTAGCAGCGGTTCACTCTCTGCGCCGTGGTGCAGCAGAGGCGATTGAAGCGATCGCCCACGGTGACCCGTCAAGCTCTAAAGTAGTTGGGCGCGCCATTGAGGATATTGCGCTACCCGCAGGTGCGACCATCGGTGCCATTGTGAGAGACAACCAGGTATTGATTGCCCACGATGACGTCGTGGTTGAAGATGGCGACCACGTCATTCTGTTCCTTATCGATAACCGTCAAATTGGCGAGGTAGAGAAGCTCTTTACCGTCGGCCTAACCTTCTTCTGAGGCTCCCATGCACTTCAAAGTGATTCTCAGAATACTTGGCCTGCTGTTGATGATATTCAGCATCACTCAGCTTCCGCCAGCCCTCGTCTCGATGATCTACGACGATGGCAATATTCAAGCATTTGTTGGGGCTTTCTTCGTCACTCTGTGTACCGGTTTCTTAATCTGGCTCCCCTTCATGCGAGTCCGCCAAGACCTTAGAACACGCGACGGATTCTTAATTACCGTTCTATTCTGGACGGTACTGGGCTTCTTCGGTTCGTTACCTATCTACTTTTCGGCCGAAACAAACTTTACCTTTACCGACGCTCTGTTTGAGGCCGTTTCTGGTCTGACAACAACAGGGGCAACAGTGATTACTGGACTGGATACGCTTCCCAAGTCCCTGCTCTACTATCGACAGCAGCTGCAGTGGTTAGGTGGTATGGGTATCATCGTACTAGCCGTCGCGATACTGCCAATGCTGGGCATCGGTGGGATGCAGCTCTACCGCGCTGAAACACCTGGCCCGGTAAAAGATTCAAAGCTGACACCTAGAATCACCGAAACTGCCAAAGCGCTTTGGAACATCTACCTGACGCTGACGATTGCCTGCGCACTGGGCTACTGGGCGGCAGGAATGGAGCTGTTCGATGCGATTGGCCACAGTTTCTCTACTGTTGCCATTGGCGGGTTCTCAACACACGATGCCAGTATTGGATTCTATGACAGCGCACTGATCGAGATGATTTGTGTACTCTTTATGGTGCTTTCGGGGATCAACTTCGGCCTTCACTTTGCCGCTTGGAGACAGCACAGTGTCGCCCACTACTTCTCAGATCCAGAGTTCAAGTTCTACCTCTTCTCTCTGATCAGCCTGTCGCTGTTTACGCTGTTTGTGCTCGACTTTACTGGTACCTATGAATCGATTGAGGCGCTGCGCAAAGCGGTCTTTATGGTTGTCTCCATTGCAACGACGACCGGCTTTGCCGTCGCGGACTTTGCACACTGGCCCGCCATGCTGCCCTTCTTACTCTTCTTGGCAGCCTTTGCCGGGGGCTGTGCAGGATCGACCGGTGGTGGCATGAAACAGATACGTCTACTGCTGATTCTAAAACAGGGTTACCGTGAAATTATGCGCCTGATTCACCCGAACGCAATCATGCCAGTGAAGTTGGGAAGACGCCCAATTTCAAATAAAGTGCTTGAAGCGGTTTGGGGGTTTTTCTCGGTCTACTTGATCGTCTTTGTGGTGATGCTGGTAGCTCTGCTAGCCACTGGACTGGATCAAGTAACGGCATGGTCGGCAGTGGGCGCTACGCTCAACAACCTTGGCCCAGGCCTTGGTGATGTTGCGGCACACTATGGTGACATACCGACTACCGCCAAATGGATTCTGGTCTTTGCGATGTTGCTTGGACGTCTTGAGGTATTTACCTTATTAGTCCTACTAACACCGGCTTTCTGGCGCCGATAACCCTATTAAATGGATAGGGTTACGCCCCTCTTAAATTCTTAAGGAATGCTGTATAATTCTCGGCTAATTTTTTGCAAAAAATCCTAGCCGAGGACTTCTGTCGTGACCGACACTGTCAAACCTGATGTAAGCACCTTCCAAGGTCTTATCTTTGCCCTACAACAGTATTGGGCCGAGCAAGGCTGTGTAATTGTTCAGCCACTGGATATGGAAGTGGGTGCTGGTACTTTCCACCCTTCTACCACTCTGCGTGCTATCGGCCCAGAGAGCTGGAACTCAGCTTACGTTCAACCAAGCCGACGCCCAACCGATGGCCGTTACGGTGAGAACCCAAACCGTCTTCAACACTACTACCAATTTCAGGTTGTGATGAAGCCTCACCCAGACAATTTCCAAGAGCTCTACCTTGGTTCGCTTGAGCGTCTTGGCTTTGATCTTTTGACACACGATGTACGCTTTGTAGAAGACAACTGGGAATCACCTACATTGGGTGCTTGGGGTCTTGGTTGGGAAGTCTGGCTGAATGGCATGGAAGTCACTCAGTTCACTTACTTCCAACAGGTTGGCGGTCTTGAGTGTTACCCGGTCACTGGCGAAATCACCTACGGTCTAGAGCGTCTAGCAATGTACGTTCAAGAGGTAGACAGTGTGTACGATCTGATTTGGTCTAAGGCACCGGACGGTACCGTTGTAACCTACGGCGATGTATTCCACCAAAATGAAGTCGAGCAGTCGACTTACAACTTTGAATACGCCGATGTGCCACACCTATTCAGCAACTTTGAGCACTACGAAAAAGAGTGTCAAAAACTGCTGGATGTCGGCTTACCGCTACCGGCTTATGAACAGGTCATGAAGGCATCGCATACCTTCAACTTACTGGATGCGCGTCACGCGATCTCTGCGACTGAGCGTCAACGTTACATTCTTCGTGTTCGTACCTTAGCTCGCGGTGTTGCCGAAGCTTACTACAACAAGCGTAAAGAGCTTGGTTTCCCAATGGCAGAAGAGTCTATTCGCCAAGAGGTCCTAGCATCACTGGAGGGAGCCGAGTAATGAGTAATCAAGATTTTCTATTTGAACTGGGTACTGAAGAGCTACCACCGGGTGCACTTCTCTCTCTGTCAGACGCACTGGGTAAAAGCCTCACGGCTCAACTGAACGATGCTCAGCTTAACTTTTCATCTTTAGAGCTATTTGCTGCTCCACGTCGCTTGGCCGTATTGGTTAAAGAGCTAGACAGCCAACAGCCTGATCGTAACATTGAAAAACGCGGCCCCTCTGCAAAAGCACCTGAACAGGCCGCTAAAGGTTTTGCTGGCAGCTGCGGTGTCTCTCTTGAAGACCTTGTCATTGAGAATACCGACAAGGGTGACTACTACGTCTACCGCGGTACTGAGGTTGGCAAACCTGCCTCAGAACTTCTACCAGGAATGCTTGAGACCGCTTTGAGCGGCCTGCCGATTCCTAAGCGTATGCGTTGGGCGGCTAGCCGTACTGAGTTTGTTCGCCCTGTTAAATGGATCGTTGCGCTGCTGGGTGATGAGGTTCTGCCTTGTACTCTACTTGAGGTCACTTCTGGCCGTAAATCACGTGGCCACCGCTTCCACTACCCACATGATATTGAGCTGATGACTGCAGGTGAATACGCTGCCACGCTTCGTAACACCGGTAAAGTTGTGGCTAGCTTCGCTGAGCGTCGTGAAATGATTCGTGAACAAGTGCTAGCTGAAGCTGCTCGTATTGGCGGAACTGCTGAGATTGACGAAGATCTTCTGGACGAAGTCTGTGCACTGAACGAATGGCCTGTTGCATTGGCTGGACGTTTTGAAGAGCGCTTCCTTGAGGTACCTGAGCAAGTCCTAATCCTTTCAATGAAAGAGAACCAGAAGTACTTCCACCTTGTCGATAGCAACAACAAGCTGATGCCGTACTTCATTACGATCTCAAACATTGAGTCTAAAGATCCTCAGCAGGTGATTGCAGGCAACGAGAAGGTGATTCGCCCTCGCCTAGCTGATGCTGCGTTCTTCTTTGAAACGGACAAGAAGGCGCCTCTTATTGATCGCCTAGAGAAGCTAAAGAGTGTCGTATTCCAAAACGAGCTTGGCACAGTCGCCGACAAAGCTGCTCGCATTGAAGCAACGGCCACTGCCATTGCCAAACTGATTGGCGGTAATGAAGCGTTTGCCGCTCGTGCTTCACAACTTGCTAAGTGTGACCTGCTAACAGATACCGTTTATGAGTTCACAGAGCTTCAGGGCCTTATGGGTTACCACTTCGCACTGCACGATGGTGAAGAGCAAGAAGTTGCACAGGCGATCTACGAGCAGTACATGCCAAAGTTTGCCGGTGACGATCTACCTGCCTCTAAAACGGGCATTGCTGTAGCCTTGGCAGATCGCTTGGACACACTAGTCGGTCTGTTTGCGATCAACCAGCCGCCTACAGGTTCTAAAGATCCATTTGCACTGCGTCGTGCAGCATTGGGCGTGCTTCGTATTATCGTTGAACATGAGTTAGATCTTGATCTTAAAGAGCTTCTTCAGACTGCAGCATCAAACTACCAAGCACTCCCTGCTTTGGACAGTGCTGCTGATAATGTCTTTGAATTCATGCTGGAACGCTTCCGTTTCTGGTTTGAAGAAGAGGGCATTAGCGCTGAGATCTACCTGTCGATCCACGGTCTTCGCCCAAGCAAACCATTAGACTTTGTGCGTCGTGCTCATGCTGTTGCGGCCTTTACACAACTTGAAGCGGCCTCAGCACTGATTGCTGGCAACAAGCGCGTTGGTAATATCCTTGCGAAACTAGATTCTACACCGTCTACCGCTATCAACGATGCACTGCTATCTGATGAGGCTGAAAAAGAGCTTGCTCAAGCACTCAAGGGTTTAAGCAGTTCAGTTGCATCAATGACAGGTGAAGGCGATTACCAGGGCGCTCTTCAAGCTCTAGCTGATCTTCGTCAGCCAATCGACCGCTTCTTCGAAGAGGTTCGTGTCATGGCAGATGACGCTGACGTTAAGCAAAACCGTCTTGCGATGCTGCAACAACTTAAAGAGCTATTTGGTGGAATCGCCGATATCTCCGAATTGGCTGGCTAAACTTAATTGGCCATCAAAAAACCCGAGCACTGCTCGGGTTTTTTATTTGTAAATATCTGCTTTTCTACTACTTTGCATAGTGTTGAATCAAACCACTGACTGCAAGGATGCAAGATGCAAAAAGTTAATCCCAAACTCACCGCCATCGCCTATTTCATTATTGGCCTTTTAGTGTTTTACACACTTTTCCTAGATAAACCCATAACCAATGAGGATGATCGAATTATCATTTTTAACCAGCACCCGAATGGTGAAGAGATCAAATATGCACTTGGTTTGAACAGTTATATTGGGTTCGAAATGATTCCATTTAATATGCTTAACAAGCCTCTCTCTGCGACACATCTCCACCGAAGCATTAATGAATTTGATAAATATGCGGTGTATTTTGGTGATGACACGGATGGAGCTCTAACAACCGGCTTCATTCTCAGCGTCAGTGATTGCCTTAGCAGCCCTTCTATTTATCACTCACTCGTCAATCAGATACCTATCTCTTTTACTGCCAGTTGTGACGATAAGCGGGCCGATCTTCAATTTGTCACACCGACCATCCCAAATGACAACCAGCTACTTTTAAACATGTTTGAAAGCCATACGTTCATCGACTATCAACCGAAGTCTAGTTCTGATTTTACTATTAGATTTTCAATGGACGGATTCACTCAAGCGATGCACAGTTAATTTAGCGACGATTGATTCAAATGTTTCACGTGAAACTTTTTATCAAATAAGATTGAAACTTAGAAATAGAAACAAGGAGTTTGTTTCACGTGAAACAAATTAAAAAGGCGCCTATAGGCGCCCTTTCTCTAAAACACTAAACATTAAACATCTAGGTTAGAGACATTCAGTGCGTTGGACTCGATAAAGTCACGACGAGGCTCAACCTCATCACCCATCAACGTGGTAAACAACTGATCAGCAGAGATAGCATCTTCGATCGTCACTTTAAGCATGCGGCGCGCATCAGGATCCATGGTTGTTTCCCAAAGCTGATCAGGGTTCATCTCGCCCAATCCTTTGTAGCGTTGAATGTTACTGCCGCGACGCGCAAGACCCATCAACCATTCAATGCCTTCGCCCAACTCTGTCACATCCATACGACGTTCGCCACGCTGAAGGTAAGCACCATCCGCTAACAGACCAGAAAGCTCTGCCCCAAGATCAACGATCAAGTCGTAATCTTTAGAGCGGAAGAAGTCAGCCTCAAAACGGAACGCATTCGTAATACCGTGAAGCAATACATTAACCACCGGCACATAAGAGCTGTGCTCTTGGTCGTACTCAACATCCACTGTGTAGACTTCTGAACCCGACGTAACAATAGAATCTAGCTTAGCTTGTAGCTCTTTAGCCCAACCCTCTACCGTCGCTTTATCACCCAGCGAATCGGCCGCCAAACGCGGAACATAGAGTGACTGCATCAAAGCCTGGCTTGGGTAGATTCGCGAGAGACGGTTGATCATTGCCATCACCTTACGGTAGCGACCAAATAGCGTCTCAAGCGCTGCACCAGTGATAGCAGGCGCATCTTCAGCAGGATAGAGTGAAGTACCTTCCAAAGCACCTTGAAGCAGGTACATATCCATCGCTTCATCATCTTTTAGGTACTGCTCTTGCTTGCCCTTCTTCACTTTGTACAGAGGCGGCTGAGCAATGTAGATGTAGCCACGCTCAATCAACTCTGGCATTTGACGGAAGAAGAAGGTCAATAGAAGGGTACGAATGTGAGATCCATCGACGTCCGCATCGGTCATGATAATGATGCTGTGGTAACGAAGTTTTTCAACGTTGAACTCATCTCGGCCGATACCACACCCTAGTGCAGTAATCAGAGTACCGACTTCAGCTGAAGTCAGCATCTTGTCAAAACGTGCTTTCTCAACGTTAAGAATCTTACCTTTAAGCGGAAGGATGGCTTGAGTTCGACGATCACGGCCCTGCTTAGCAGAACCACCCGCCGAGTCACCCTCCACCAAGTAGAGTTCAGAGAGTGCCGGATCTTTCTCTTGGCAGTCTGCCAATTTACCCGGTAGACCAGCGATATCCAACACACCTTTACGACGCGTCATCTCACGCGCTTTACGCGCGGCTTCACGGGCACGCGCCGCATCCATCATCTTCTGCACAACCGCTTTCGCTTCAGATGGGTTCTCTAGCAAGTAGTTATTGAAGTGCTCTGCCATCAACTGCTCGACTGCTGTCTTAACTTCAGACGAAACCAGCTTATCTTTGGTCTGTGAAGAGAATTTAGGATCTGGCACTTTAACAGAGATGATCGCCGTTAGACCTTCACGACTGTCATCACCACTGGTGCTGACATTGCCTTTTTTGTTTAACGACTCAGAATCTATGTAGCTGTTCAAACCACGCGTCAAGGAGGCGCGGAAGCCCGATAAGTGGGTACCACCATCACGCTGTGGGATGTTGTTGGCAAAACAGTGAATCGACTCTTGGAATGAGTCATTCCACTGTAGAGAGACCTCAACGCCAACACCATTTTCATGCATCGCATTGAAGTGGAAGATACTGTTAATAGGCGATTTGTTCTGGTTAAGGAAATCAACAAAGGCAGCTAGACCACCTTCGTATTCAAAGACTTCTTCACGGCCAGAGCGCTCATCTTTAAGACGAATACGAACGCCTGAGTTAAGGAATGAGAGTTCACGAAGGCGTTTAGCAAGAATGTCGTACTGGAACTCGATGTTGGTGAAGGTTTCAGGGCTAGGCCAGAAGCGCACGATCGTACCACTGGTATCCGTCTCACCGATCACTTTTAGAGGCTCTGCCGGTACACCGTGGTTGTAAACCTGCTCGTGAACCTGACCAGCACGACGAATGGTCAAACGCAGCTCAGTCGACAGGGCGTTTACCACCGACACACCAACACCGTGAAGACCACCTGAGACTTTATAGGTGTTGTCATCGAACTTACCACCGGCGTGGAGGACCGTCATGATAACCTCGGCCGCAGAGACACCCTCCTCTTCGTGGATATCCGTCGGAATGCCGCGACCATTATCGCTGACGGTAATACTCTCGTCAGCATGGATGGTTACGCCCACCTCACTACAGAAACCTGCGAGTGCCTCATCAATGCCGTTGTCGACCAGCTCGAACACCATGTGATGCAAACCACTACCGTCGTCGGTATCACCGATATACATCCCTGGGCGCTTGCGCACGGCATCAAGGCCTTTAAGAACCTTAATACTGGACGAATCGTAATCTTGGTTTGATTCACTCATAGATCTCTCCAAATGTCTGCTTTGCAGTTAACTGACCTGAATCGACGTTCAATAGGGCACCGTCAGTAGTTGCGCCCCATACCTCTAGCATTGAGCTTGGCTCAACACAGGTTACAAAACTTTGGCTGTTGCTCTGTTTCAAGAACGAGCAAAACGTTGCCAGGTGCTCTTTATCTAACTCAGCAGGGAGGTCATCGATCAAGTAGATACAGGAGTGACCTCGGGTAGCCTCGTAGAGCTGACCCTGCGCAAGTTTAAGTGCACTAACGACCAATTTCTTCTGGCCTCGTGATAAGTGCTCAGCGGCACTGCGACTTCCAACCTTGAATTTAAGGTCAGCACGCTGTGGCCCAAGGGAGGTAAATCCCTGACGCATATCACGTTCAAAACTCTCATTTAACAGAGTCTGTAGATCCTGATCTCTGTCCCAACCCGGGCTAAAACGTAGATCCGTAACGACCTCTCGAACCAACTGCTCAGCAATGCCTGTAAAGTGCGGTAAAAGGGCATCAACATAAGCGCTTCGAAGCTCTGTAAGTCGTTCTGCGTGAAGGATAAATTCTCTATCCCAAACCTCGCGTAACGACCGATCAATATTACCACGTTTTAGCAGTGAATTCCTTTGTTTTAACGCTCTTTGAAAGCCTCTCCAGACGGAAATAAACCCCGTAGAATGGTGAAATCCACCCCAATCGATAAATTGTCGTCTAACAGACGGTGAACCGTCTAAAAGTGTGAAACTTTCAGAGTCGATCACCTGCATCGGGACTAAGCCAGCAAGGGCCGTTAAGTCGATCTCTTCACCTCTGAAACGGGCACGCACATCGCCCTGCTGGGTTCGTTCAACACCTAGACCACCGGAATCAGATTCACCCTCAATCTTCGCAAAACAGGTCAGTTGTTGTTGGCCCTCAGAGATGACATATCGGCTCTGGTGCGTTCTGAATGAGCGGGCCACAGACAAGAAGTGAAGACCTTCCAGAATACTGGTTTTGCCGCTGCCGTTTTGACCGTGAATGATGTTGATATCCGCTGACGCATCAAAGGCCAGGGATTGAATGGATCGAAGATTAGAGAGTTGTAGTCGCTTGATGCGCATAAACAGAAAAGGCCGCCCTAGGGACGGCCTCTATTGAAGCGTTAATTACATGCGCATTGGCATGATGACGTAGGTTGAGTTTGGATCATCGAAGCCTTGAATCAGCGCACTGCTGTTTGCATCAGCTAAGGTGAAACGAACCACATCGGAACCAAGAATAGAGAGTACATCGAGCAGATAGTTAACGTTGAAACCGATATCGATCGAAGGACCTTCGTACTCAACAGCTACAGTCTCTTCTGCCTCTTCCTGCTCTGGGTTATTTGCCGTCACTTTAAGGTAGCCATCGCTGAGCGTCAGACGCACACCTCGATATTTCTCGTTCGATAGAATCGCAATACGCTGGAATACCTGACGCAGCTCTTGGCGATCACCAAGAACGACCTTGTCACCGTTTTTAGGGATCACTCGTTGGTAGTCAGGGAACTTGCCATCAACCAGCTTCGACGTGAAGGTGTAGTCACCGACATTGGCACGAATGTGTGATGCACCAATAACCAGTGTAACCGGTGAGTCACCACCTTGGAGTAATCGAGCTAGCTCAAGAATACCTTTACGAGGCACGATGATCTGATGCGCACCACCCGCTGGCACATCCGCTGCAGAAGCCGAAGTAGCCAGACGGTGACCATCGGTCGCAACCGAACGAAGTGAGTCTTCACTTACTTCCAGTAGCATGCCATTTAGGTAATAACGGACATCCTGTTGCGCCATAGAGAAGCCTGTCTTTTCGATCAACTGACGCAGTTCTGACTGTGGCAAGCTTAACTCGAAGGCTTGTGGGCTATCTTCAACATTCGGGAATTCAGACGCCGCCAAGGTTGTTAGTGAGAACTTAGAACGACCCGACTTGATGATCATCTTCTGACCGCTCAACTCCATCTCGATACGAGCGTCATCAGAGAGCGATTTACAGATATCCATCAGCTTGCGTGCTGGAACGGTCACTGAACCTGGTTGTGCCGGCTCTTGAAGCTGCACGCGCCCTACCAACTCGACTTCGAGATCGGTACCGGTTAGTGAGAGTTGATCACCCTCAGCCACCATCAGAATGTTCGAGAGCACAGGCAGTGTCTGTCTGCGTTCAACCACGCCGGCAACAAGCTGTAGTGGTTTAATCAAAGCCTCACGAGTGATGACGAATCTCATGCGTATTCCTATCTCAGTCTGTCAGTTAGGTCGTCAAATGACGAAGCAGGTTTTTGTAATCTTCTGCGATCTCAGCATTGCTGTCACGCAACTCTTTAATTTTTCGTGTCGCGTGCAAGACCGTGGTGTGATCTCGACCGCCAAATGCGTTGCCTATCTCTGGTAGGCTGTGGTTAGTAAGCTCCTTAGACAAAGACATAGCAACTTGTCTTGGACGAGCGACTGAGCGACTGCGGCGTTTTGAGTGAAGATCGGCTACACGGATCTTATAGTACTCAGACACCACTCGCTGAATGTTATCAATACTAACCTGTTTGTCCTGTAATGCCAGTAGATCCTTCAGCGACTCTTTGACAAAGGTCGTGGTGATCGGACTACCAGTGAAGTGAGCGTTCGCTATAACTCGCTTCAAAGCACCTTCTAACTCTCGGACATTACTACGAATCTTCTGTGCAAGGAAGAAGGCGGCATCATCTGGAAGCTTAATTCGCGCTTCGTGCGCCTTTTTCATAAGAATAGCGACGCGCGTCTCAAGTTCTGGCGGCTCAATAGCCACGGTTAGACCCCAACCAAAACGAGACTTCAAGCGCTCTTCCATGCCACCGATCTCTTTAGGATAGCGATCACTGGTCAAGATCATCTGCTGGCCACCTTCAAGTAGCGCATTAAAGGTGTGGAAGAACTCCTCTTGCGAGCGATCCTTGTTGGCAAAGAACTGAATGTCATCGATCAACAGTGCATCGACCGAGCGGTAGTAGCGCTTAAAGTCATTAATCGCATTCAGCTGAAGTGCTTTAACCATATCGGCTACGAAGCGCTCTGAGTGCAGGTAGACAATCTTAGCGTTGGGATTACGCTTAAGCATTTCTGCACCCACAGCATGCATCAAGTGAGTTTTACCTAAGCCGACACCACCATAAATAAAGAGTGGGTTGTAACCACCACCCGGGTTATCGGCCACCTGTTGAGCCGCAGCAGAGGCTAGCTGGTTTGATTTACCTTGAACAAAGGATTCGAACGTAAAGCTGGGGTTTAAACTGGTCTGATGGCGCAAACCACCCTCGACCTGCACCGTTCGCTCCATCACCTCTGGCTGAACCTCAAGCTCAGGCTGAATAATATCAGTAGAGGGGGCAACAATAGAGGTCGACGTGAATTCAGCTTGGGACTCTTGAGCCTCAACACGCATTGGCTTTGCTCGAGCCACTTCTGGTCGAGTACGAGTGACGGGTGAGGCAACGGACCCTGCTATGCTTATTTCGATAAGTGGCGCAGATTCACCACTCAAGCGTTCAACGACATCTTGAAAGCGGGTAACGAACTTATCCGCGACCCAATCCTTTACGAAACGGTTTGGGGCCAGTAGAACAATGTGCGACTCGGTCTCTAGATCCAAACGCAATGGGCGAACCCAAGTGTTGTACTGCTGTGACGGCAGTTCATCTTTTAGCGTTTCTAGGCATTGTTGCCATAGATCTTGAAACATTTGTTGAGTCCCAGTGGGTTTTTAGAAGTATGGTTGAATCTTATCCCCAATGGGTGCAATTATCCACAGAATTTTCAGATAAATAGCGGCAAGGTTTTTAAATCAATAGGTTACAAGCCCTCACAACCTTTGACCTATATCCGACTTTTTCCAGAACTTAACAACTAAATGACAGCTTTTTCATAAGTTATAAACAGACTTATTCACAAAAAACTGACAATCAACGTAAAAACAGGCACAAAAAAGGCTGCCGAAGCAGCCTTTTCAACGTAGATAGTATTACTCAGCCCATGGGTCCGACGCGTCAGCGCCCCATGGGTCGTCACCACCACCCATACCATCGATAGTGATCTCTATCGTATCCAGATCAACATCCAAAGGTGCATCAAGATTGTAGGTCACTATCTCTGGGAAGATGATGATCAACGCCAGTGATGTCAGCATAATCAGGATGAATGGAATAGCCCCTCGGTAGATCTCCATGGTCTTCATGCCATGTACCAAACGACCGGTAATCTCATCCTTGTAATCGCTCTTTGGAGCCACACTTCGCAGGTAGAAGAGTGCAAAGCCAAAGGGAGGTGTTAAGAACGACATCGACATGTTCAATCCAACCACGACGAGGAACCACACCATGTTGATGTCCATGTTTGCCGCAACCGGGCCAATTAGTGGCATCAAGATGAATGCTATCTCGAAGAAGTCGATAAAGAAGCCGAGTACGAATACCAATAAGCTGACAAATAGAACAAAGCCAAGCTCACCACCAGGGATAAAGCTAAACAGGTGCTCAATCCATAGGTCACCGTTTACTGCTCGGAAGGATAGAGCAAAGATAGATGAACCAACCAAAATAAACATGACGAAGGTCGACAGTTTGGCCGTTGAGTCCAGAGCCCCTTTGATAACCTCCAGCGTCAGACGACGACGGATGATCGAGAGCAATAGAGCCCCCACAGCACCCATTGCCCCACCCTCGGTCGGTGTTGCCCAACCAACGAAGATGGTTCCCAATACCAAGAAGATCAAAATGATCGGTGGCAGCATCGCGGTCAGAACCGACACCATCAGCTTGGTGCCCTGAAGAGTACGCGCCTCTGCTGGCAGTGGTGGAACCATCGCCGGTTTGAAGATCGACAATGCGAACATGTATAGAAGTAAGAAGCTCACAACCATTGCCGCCGGTAGCATAGCACCCATGTAAGCATCTTTAACTGACAGTGAAAGCACATCGGCCAGTACGATCAACACCAGTGAAGGTGGGATGATCTGTGCCAGCGAGCCGGCACTGGTCAGAAGACCCGCCGCTGTCGGGTAGTGATAACGGTATCGCATCATAACCGGCAAGGAGATAAGGCCCATTGAAATCACCGATGCTGCCACAACACCCGTCGTTGCCGCGAGGAGCGCACCGACAAGAATGACAGCATAACCAAGACCACCCGGTACTCGCCCAAACAACTGCCCTGCCGATTCAAGCAAGTCCTCTGCCATGCCTGAGCGTTGCAGGATAATCCCCATGAAGGTGAAGAACGGAATCGCCAGCAAAGTGTCGTTCTGCATAATGCCGTAGATACGTTCAGGTATTGCCTGAAGCAGCACCCAATCCAATAGACCAAGCTCATGACCAATGATCGCAAACAGAATGCCGTTAGCTGCCAAACTAAACGCAACTGGGAAGCCCGATAGAAGGAAGATGATCAGAGTGCCGAACATAATCGGCGCGATGTTATCCGCTAGAAATTCCATTTACGCCGTCTCCTGCTCGTCGTCCATGTTTACGTGACCACCTTTACTCAGCGGATCTTCGATATAGCCTTTTAGAAAAGCCCAGCGCTTAATCAATTCGCTGAATGCTTGAATGAATAACAAACCAAAACCGAGAGGAATCATTGCACGCACTGGCCAACGCAGCAGGCCACCCGCATTTTGACTCACCTCTTGGTTAGCATAGGTCTCTAAAAGATTGGGAATGGATTGTAGGCAGATGTAGAGGCTGACCGGCATCACACAGAAGAGCAGACCAATAACGTCAATCCAGTTGCGGGCTCTTGGTGAGATGCGCTGACTCACCACATCGATGCGTACGTGCTCATTTAGTTTAAGCACATAGCCCGCTGCCGCCGTAAACACAGCAGCGTACAGGTACCACTGCAACTCCAGCATTGCATTAGACGCGATACTGAACAGATAACGAGTTGTTGCGTTACCTGCACTGACCAATACCGCTGCAAGAATTAACCATTTAATGTAGTTGCCAACCCAGCCATTGATTGCATCAATGCCCGCTGAGAATTTCAGTAAAGCTTTCATTCCTTAAACACGCTCTCTGATCTATTTGTTATAGCCTCGCAGTGTGACCGGTTTTCAAGTGTGGTACAAGAAGAGGTTGCAACTGGTCATACCAGAACAAACGATAGATATAGACTTAAGTCTTAATTTCAGATCGAAAAGCCTATTAAATGGCCATGTTTGAACCATCAAAGAGAAATTTAAGGGTTAACTGGTCCTACCAGATCACCTGATTAGTTAGACCAAAGTAGCAGGTTGATTCAGGCAAATAATTAATACTCTTGCATGGTGGCTGGTTATAGCTAGTATTAGCTGTGTCCTAACTAACAATAAACGCCGAAAAGGCAAACACAAGGAAATATCATGAAACGTAGAGATCTGTTTAAAGGTGCTGTACTAGCAGCAGCCGTTTCAGCAGCAACTGCAGCTTCAGCTGCTGAGCTTCCAGAACTTAACTGGCGCCTACAGTCGGCTGTACCTCCAGGTATCGGCTTCTACATGGGCGGTGTCTACTTCGCTGAAGAAGTAGAGAAGATGACCAACGGTAAATTCAAGATTCGTGTATTCCCTGCGGGCGAAATCGTAGGCACTATGCAGATCTTTGACGCAGTATCAGACGGTACGATCGAAGCAGGTCACACAGCGTCATACTACTACTTCGGTAAAAACCCAGCATTCGCTCTAGATACAACCGTTCCTTTCGGCCTTAACTACCGTCAGTTCCAAGCTTGGTACAACTTCGGTGGTGGCGGCGAAATGATCAAAGAGCTTTTCGCTAAATCGAACATCGTTCCATTCCCATCAGGTAACACGGGTGTACAGATGGGTGGTTGGTACAACAAAGAAGTTAAATCACTAGACGATCTTCAGGGTCTGAAGATGCGTATCGGTGGTATGGGCGGTAAGATCATCGAGAAGCTAGGCGTTGTGCCTCAGTCTATCCCGGGTGGCGATATCTTCCCATCACTAGAGAAAGGCACTATCGATGCAGCTGAATGGGTTGGTCCATTCGATGACATGAAGATGGGCTTCAACAAGGTTGCTAAGTACTACTACACTCCAGGTTGGTGGGAAGCGGCTCCAAACCTTTCTGTCTACATCAACAAAGAGAAGTTCGACGCTCTACCAGTTGAGTACCAGAACATTGTTGCAGCAGCAGCTGAGCGTGCAAACGTTAAGACAACTGCCTTCTACGATGCGAAGAACCCAGAAGCACTTAAGACTATCCTAGCGGGTGGTACTAAGATGAAGGTCTTCCCGAAAGACGTAATGGATGCTGCTTGGGAAGCTGCACAGGAAACTTACAAAGAGCTTTCTGCTGAACACCCAGACTTCAAACGCATCTACGACAGCATGGCTGCGTTCCAGAAAGACCAGAACCAGTGGATGTCTGTTTCAGAAGGTCCTCTAGACGGCTACATGCAGCGTAAAATGCGCTAATAGCTCGTTTAGCTGATAAAAAACCAGCTCTCGGGCTGGTTTTTTTATGGATAGCAAACAAAAGGTTTGCAACTGCTTAGCGATTTCTATAGAATTTTGCGTCTCGATTTTTAGGCAGATGTCCATACAACATCTGTGACGTATAAATGACTTGTAATAGGACAAGGCAATGAAAAGAACATTTCAACCAAGCGTACTAAAGCGTAAGCGCAACCACGGTTTCCGTGCTCGTATGGCTACTAAAAACGGTCGTAAAGTGCTTGCTCGTCGTCGTTCACGCGGCCGCGCTAGCTTGTCTGCATAATTAAGCGGACTTGCTGAATGCCAAATGGCTGAGTTCGAATACCCTCGCCAGTTAAGACTTTTAACTGGCGGTGATTTCAAAAGGGTATTCGACAAAGCCGATTTTAAGGTCAGTGATACTCATCTACTGATTCTTGCCCGCCACTCCCAATCTGATCATCCCCGCATCGGATTCGTTTTTTCCAAAAAAAATATTCGCAGAGCCGTGAATCGAAACCGCGTTCGTCGTATCATTCGCGAGTCTTTTCGTTTTAACCAGCATCAGCTCCCTAATGTCGACATTGTTGTTTTATCTCGACGTGGTATTGATGAGCTGGAAAACGAGCAATTACATGCGCTCATAGCGAAAAGTTGGAAACGTTTAAACAAGCAGGCTTTAAAAGCCCAAACCTCAAATAAAGGTAATGGTTAATTCGCCATGGATATACAGCGAGTCATTCTACTCGGCGCACTCGGTCTAATCTCATACATGCTGGTTCTCCAGTGGAATGCTGATTACAACACTCCCGTCGCAGCACAACAAACTCAAACTGAATCAGTTTCAGCGTACCAGCCAGCCGCAGGTAACGACCTGCCAAGCGCAGCGCCAGCAGCTGAAGCTGATCTACCAACCGCAGGTGCAGCAACGTCCACACTGGCTGCAGCAACAGGTGATCTGGTCAGTGTAACCACTGATAAGTTCGGCATTCTGATCGATCCACGTGGCGGTGACATCATTGAAGTCAAACTGCTCGATCATAAAGCGACGTTGGAAGGCGAAGATCCCTTGGTTCTGCTTGAGCAGAACGCTAACCGTACCTATGTTGCTCAATCAGGCTTAGTTGGCCCTAATGGCCCAGATGCGTCTAAAGAGGGGCGTCCACTCTACTCTGTCGCTGAAGCTAGCTACGACATGGGCAGTGCCGACACACTGGCTGTAGATCTGAACCTAGTCGATAACGGCGTAGCCATTACTAAGCGATTCACCTTCACACGCGGTAGCAACGCCATTGCGATGGACTACCTGATTGCTAACAACAGTGACTCAAACTGGCAAGCGACTCTATTCGGTCAACTTAAGCGTGATCGTAGTGCTGACCCTTCAGAAACTACTGATATGGGTATGCAGTCTTACTTAGGCCCAGTGTTCTCAACTCAAGAGAACAACTACAACAAAGTTAGCTTCGATGATATAGACGACGATGGCCGTTACAGCGAGAAGAGCCAAGACGGTTGGGTTGCTATGATTCAGCACTACTTCATGAGTGCTTGGATCCCTAATCCAGGTCAGGAGTACACCTACCAGGCCCGTCAGCTTAACGGTAACTACATTGCTGGTTTCTTAGCACCCTCTGCTGTTGTTGCTCCAGGCCAGACAGGCCAGATCTCGGCAACGCTGTATGCGGGTCCTAAAGATACTGATCAGCTGGAGAAGATCGCTCCGAACCTAGATCTTACGATCGACTTCGGTATTCTCTTCTTCATCGCTTCACCAATCTACATGGTTCTTAAGTGGCTTTACTCGATCGTCGGTAACTACGGTCTTGCCATCATCTGTGTCACGATTTTGGTGAAAGCTGCCCTATTCCACTTGAATGCTAAAGCGTTCAAATCGATGGCAAAAATGCGCAAGTTCGGTCCAGAGATGGCTCGTCTTAAAGAGCTATACGGTGATGATCGCCAGAAGATGTCTCAAGAGATGATGAAGCTCTACTCGAAAGAGAAGATCAACCCTCTCGGTGGATGTCTTCCTATCGTTGCTCAGATGCCGATCTTCATCGCACTTTACTGGGTATTGATGGAAGCGGTTGAGATCCGTCACGCGCCATTCATTGGTTACATCCAAGACCTGTCGCAAATGGACCCTTACTTCATCATGCCTATCTTGATGGGTGCGACCATGTTCATTCAGCAGCTGTTGAACCCAACGCCTCCAGATCCAATGCAGGCGAAGATCATGAAGATGCTTCCAATCGTCTTCACCTTCTTCTTCCTATGGTTCCCAGCGGGTCTGGTTCTATACTGGTTGGTGAACAACGTCCTATCAATTGCACAGCAGTATGTAATCAACAAACAGATCGAAGCGGGTGATTCTAAATAAGCAACTTGCAGCTTAAATCCCCACGCGACACACTAGGGCTCTTCGGAGCCCTTTTTATTGATTGGAGAAAGACTTCAGATGATCAGCAGCAGTAAAGATACGATCGTTGCACAAGCAACCGCCACTGGCCAAGGGGGCGTCGGGATTGTTCGTCTTTCAGGGCCTAAGTCTGCTGAAATTTTAGAGGCATTTATCGGGTTTAAAGCCAAACCCCGTTACGCTCACTACACCCCTTTTCATGAAACTGATCAACAGATCGACGAAGGCATCGCCCTGCTTTTTCCTGGACCCAATAGCTTCACCGGTGAAGATGTTGCCGAACTTCAATGTCATGGTGGTCCCGTTGTCATCGATCTCATCATTCGCCGCGCCATTGAGCTAGGTGCTCGCATGGCTAGACCAGGTGAATTCTCAGAACGAGCATTTTTAAACGATAAGCTCGATCTCACTCAAGCTGAAGCCATTGCTGATCTGATTGAAAGCTCTTCAGAACAGGCAGCTCGCTGTGCGTTAAAATCACTGCAAGGCGCTTTTTCGCGTGAAGTTGATCAATTGGTCGATCAGCTAACCAACCTGCGCATCTATGTAGAAGCAGCCATCGACTTCCCTGATGAAGAGATCGACTTTTTAAGCGACGGCAAAGTGCGTGGTGATCTGGTCAACATTATTGAGCAACTCAATCAGGTTCAGAGCCAAGCGCAGCAAGGCAGTTTAATGAGAGAGGGTATGACTGTCGTGATTGCTGGCCGTCCTAATGCCGGAAAATCGAGTCTGCTCAATGCGCTATCGGGGCGTGATTCAGCAATTGTCACCGACATTGAGGGGACAACACGAGATGTCTTGAGAGAGCAGATACACATTGATGGCATGCCACTGCACATTATCGACACCGCTGGCTTACGTGATGCACCTGATCGAGTCGAACAGATCGGTATTGATCGCGCTTGGCAGGAGATCAAAACGGCTGATCGTATCTTAATGCTCGTGGATGCTAGCCACTCAGAGACAACGGATCCACAAACGCTGTGGCCTGAGATGGTCGAAAAACTCAACGGTGATCTGAGCCATGTCACCTTAGTTCGCAATAAAATCGACCTAACAGACGAGAGTACTAGTCTTGAACAACAGGGTGAAAACACACTGATTAGACTCTCAGCCAAAGATGAGCAAGGCATTGATCTGCTTCGGGAGCATCTAAAGTCCATTATGGGCTATCAAGGCAATGCTGAAGGCGCTTTTATGGCGCGTAGACGCCATATGGAGGCTCTAGAACAAGCACAGGAGCTATTAAACACCGGTCTTTGGCAGTTAGATACCCAAGGTGCTGGTGAACTTCTGGCGGAAGATCTGAGGCAGACACAGCAGGTGTTAGGTGAAATAACCGGTAAAGTTTCAGCGGATGACCTGCTTGGAAAGATTTTCGGCTCTTTCTGTATCGGTAAATAGTTTTCCACAATCCAAAAATAGAGTTACTCACAGATAAAAGGCGAATGCTGAGCATCTGTTGTGGATATATTCAATAGTTATCCAAAGAATAGCTCACAAAACGCGGTAATAATTCTTCGATTGTGGAAAAACTGTCAGCCTAACCCCGAGTAATTGGACGATTAAACTGTGAATAAAATAAATTGTGTATAACTAGCCTACTTATACACAACTCACACACAACAAATGTTCAAGCTATTCGCGCTTTATAAGCGGGTTATAATTTCTACAAACTACTGTTTTTATTGATTTTTAATCAGTTAATAACAGAAATCAGCCTACTTAAATAATATTAAAAATAATAAACTCTCTTTATATATTTATTTTATTTTTTATTTATCTACTCTCACTCTACAAACAGCAGGTTGGCTATTTTTTAACCATTTCTTCAATGGCAATCCCTAGGTATAATCCGCGCCATATTTCTGTCTAGGTTTGAAAAGGCAGCTAAGAGGTAGAGAGTGGATTATCCAGATCGTTATGACGTGTTGATTATTGGTGGCGGTCACGCTGGCACTGAAGCGGCATTAGCATCAGCACGTAAAGGGGCTAAAACCCTGCTATTGACTCACAATATTGAGACACTGGGTCAAATGTCATGTAACCCGGCCATCGGTGGTATTGGTAAGAGTCATCTTGTTAAAGAGATTGATGCACTGGATGGTGCGATGGCTCGTGCTACCGATAAGGGCGGTATTCAGTTTAGAACGCTTAATGCACGCAAAGGTCCCGCTGTGCGTGCCACACGTGCACAAGCGGATCGTATTCTTTACAAAGCAGCCATCCGTTCTATTCTTGAAAACCAACCTAACCTCGATATCTTTCAGCAGGCGGTCGATGATCTCATCGTAGAAAATGATGAAGTTCGCGGTGCTGTGACCCAAGCTGGCATTCGTTTCTTTGCAAACAGCGTTGTCTTAACAGCAGGTACCTTCCTTGGCGGTTTGATTCACATTGGTATGCAAAATTATCAGGGTGGTCGTGCCGGTGATCCGCCTTCATTACGACTCGCAGAGCGTTTACGTGAGTATCCTCTTCGCGTTGACCGTCTCAAAACGGGTACACCGCCACGAATTGACGCACGCAGTGTCGATTTCTCAGTGATGCAAGAACAACCTGGTGATACACCAACGCCTATCATGTCGTTTATGGGCCAGGCGAGTGACCAACCAGAACAGATCAGTTGTTACATCACGCATACCAATGAGCGGACACACGAGATTATTCGAAATAACCTTGATCGCTCGCCGATGTACTCTGGGATTATTGAAGGGATAGGACCGCGTTACTGCCCTTCCATTGAAGATAAGATTCACCGCTTTGCGGACAAAGACTCCCACCAGGTTTTCGTTGAGCCGGAAGGGTTAACCACGCACGAGCTTTACCCAAATGGTGTCTCAACCAGTTTGCCATTTGATGTGCAGCTTGAGGTCATCCGTTCAATGCGCGGTTTTGAAAACGCTCATATCACACGTCCGGGTTATGCCATCGAATACGATTATTTCAATCCTCAGGATTTGAAACACACACTTGAGACCAAAGTGATCTCTGGTCTCTACTTTGCCGGTCAAATCAATGGCACAACAGGCTACGAAGAGGCGGGCGCACAAGGGTTGTTGGCCGGTATGAATGCCGCTGCTCGTGCACTGGATCAGGATCAGTGGTATCCGCGTCGTGACGAAGCCTACATCGGTGTCTTGGTTGATGATTTGATTACGCATGGCACATCAGAGCCCTACCGTATGTTCACCTCCCGTGCTGAATACCGTTTGGTGTTGCGAGAAGATAATGCGGATATTCGTTTGACCGAGATCGGCCGCAAACTGGGTGTAGTTGGTGATGATCGCTGGGCCGCCTTCTCGACTAAACGCGATCAAATTGATTGTGAAATGGCACGACTCTCATCGACTTGGATTCAACCAAAGTCAGCAGAAGCGGCTGCATTGGAACCCAAGTTGAGTTCACCTTTGGCACGTGAGTACAACCTTGCTGATCTGGTAAAACGTCCTGAACTTAGTTATGCCGATATCAAATCCATTAAACCTTCTGAGGTTGAGATTGAGGCGGCGGCTGAAGAGCAGATTGAGATCTCGATCAAGTACGCCGGTTACATTGATCGTCAGAAGCAAGAGATTGATCAGATGCGTCGTCAAGAGAACACCTCTTTGCCTGAGGACTTCGATTACGATGCCGTTGGTGGTCTCTCTAACGAATTAAAATCTAAGCTAGAGCATGTCCGCCCGGTGACTATTGCTCAGGCTTCAAGGATTCAGGGCATGACGCCAGCGGCTATCTCGCTGTTATTGGTTCATTTGAAGAAACTTCAGCTTCAAGCTAAGGCGGCGAGTTAATGGATTACAATCCAAAAAGCGATTTAGAGTCAGGTCTTACTCGGTTAAACCTGTCTGTATCTGAATTACAGGTTGAGCAGCTATTGGCCTACTTAGCGTTGTTACAGAAATGGAACAAAGCCTACAATCTGACGGCGATCCGCGATCCAAAACAGATGCTGATAAAACATATTTTGGACAGTGTCGCGATTGCGCCCTACGTAGAAAAAACCGACCTTATCGACGTCGGTAGTGGTGCTGGGTTACCTGGAATTCCTATGGCCATTCTTAATCCTGATATGCCAGTTGTTACTCTGGACAGCAACGGTAAAAAAACTCGGTTTCAGCATCAGGTAAAAGTTGAGTTGAATCTATCGAATTTAGAGGTGGTTCATGGTCGGGTTGAGGCGTTTGCCGGTCGTACTTTCCAACAAGTTACCTCTAGGGCCTTTGCTTCTATCGAAGATATGGTAACGTTAAGCGCTGAGCTATTAGCCGATCAGGGTCTGTTTCTTGCGATGAAAGGCCGTTATCCTGATCAGGAGTTGGCAGATCTGCCAAATCAGTACCATTTAATCGAGAGTTACCCCCTTCAAGTGCCCGGTCTTGATGAAGAGCGACACCTGTTGAAAATTGGGAGAGTGTAAGTTGGCCAAGATTTTAACGGTCACCAATCAGAAAGGTGGGGTTGGTAAAACCACCACCAGCGTGAACTTAGCGGCATCACTGGCTGCTATGCACAAGCGCGTTCTGCTTATCGATCTAGATCCTCAGGGTAATGCGACCATGGGCTCTGGTGTTGATAAGCATGATCTTACACTCTCGGTCTATGAGCTATTAACCGATCAAGCGAGCGCCAAAGAGTCGATCATCACCAATTTAGAAGTAGGCTACGATGTTTTAGGGGCCAATGGCGACCTAACGGCGGCAGAAGTTGAACTTCTGCAGATGACACGTAGAGAGTTTCGTCTGAAGATGGCGCTCGATGCTGTGGCTGACCAATACGATTTCATTCTGATCGATAACCCACCTTCGCTGAGTTTGCTAACGGTGAATGCACTGGCTAGCTCTGACGGGGTTATTATCCCTATGCAGTGTGAATACTATGCTCTCGAAGGGATCAGTGCACTGGTGGGCACCATCGATAAGATCCATGAACGTCTAAACCCTCGACTGAAGATTGAGGGTATTTTACGCACCATGTTCGATCCACGCATGAGTTTGACCAAGGATGTCTCTGATCACCTCTTAGAGTACTTTGGTGATCAGGTTTACCGTACGGTTATTCCACGTAATGTCCGTTTAGCAGAGGCCCCCAGCCACGGTCTTCCGGCGATCATGTACGATAAAAATTCTCGAGGTGCGATTGCTTACCTAGCACTGGCGGGTGAACTGGTTCGTCGTACCGACAAAGAGCAAGCCCAAGCGGTTTCTTAAGGAGTTGAAATGAGCACAAAACGTCGTGGATTGGGTCGTGGTTTAGACGCCCTACTTTCCGGTTCTGCAGCGACTGTCGCGAACGACCAATCGAGTGACTCTACGCAACTCACTGAACTGGCGGTTGAGCGCCTAAGTCGTGGTCGTTACCAACCCCGCCGTGATATGGAGCCTCAAGCGCTTGAAGAGCTAGCCGCTTCGATTAAAGCGCAAGGCATTATGCAGCCGATTGTGGTGCGTCCCATCGGTGGTGATAATTTTGAAATCATCGCGGGTGAGCGTCGCTGGCGTGCAGCCCAGATGGCTGGTTTGGAGCGTGTGCCTGTTGTCATTCGAGATGTTCCTGATGAAGCGGCCATTGCGATGGCACTCATCGAAAACATTCAACGTGAAAACCTAAACCCGATCGAAGAGGCCATAGCCTTGCAGCGCCTTCAGCAGGAGTTTGAACTGTCACAGCAAGAAGTGGCTGATGCCGTTGGTAAATCGCGTACCGCCGTTGCCAACCTTCTGCGTCTTCTTAACCTGACCGACGAAGTCAAACGTATGTTAGAGCATGGAGACCTTGAGATGGGTCATGCGCGTGCTCTACTGCCTCTCACGGAAGCGTTACAGATCGATGCCGGTCGAGAGGTTGTGGCTAAAGGCCTATCGGTTCGTCAGACTGAGTTATTGGTGCGCACTTTGCAAAATCCAACGGAGCCTAAAGCGAAGCCAGAGCTTACCAGCAAGCATGAGCGTATCGTTGAAGATCTGACTCGACTGCTATCTACCAAAGTGACGCTGAGCGAAAACGCAAAGGGTCAGGGTAAGATTGTGATCAGCTACAATGATGCTAAAGAGCTAAAAGCGATCGTTAAACAACTTCGCGATTAAAGCGAACAAGACCTTAGTCATAGTTAGACTACTCTGTGCTTGATGCTTATTCCCTTTTCACCTACAATTGCGCCCGCATTAGTTGGGATAAACGCACTACTTTTGGGCAAAGATGATGAATCCAAACCTCATTGGTAAGCGTTCTGATAGGGCGAAAGCTCGATATTTCACCGTTTTGAAATATCAGTCAGGCATCCTGTTAGTGCTAAGTGCAGTCGCTGTATTTATTGATTTTGTAGCAGCGTACTCAATGCTTATAGGTGGTTTAATCTACTTGATTCCTAACGCCTATTTCGCAAACAAGCACTTTAACAAGCAGACACAGAGGTCTGCACAAGGGACACTCGCAGAGTTGTATGCGAGTCAAATATGGAAAATGGCATTGATGGCCATCAGTTTTTCACTGGCGTTTGTGCTGGTAAAACCCATCAGTGTTTTTTCCTTATTTGCGATGTTGATTCTGCTTCAGGTCAGTAATCTGATCATGCAGTTCGGCGTTAAAACGGATTCTTAACCTTCGATAAAGAGAGAAACTGAGAATGGCATCTGGAACAGTTACCTCCTCAGAGTATATTGCTCACCACTTAACCAACCTTACCTTTGGTAACCACCCTGTTAACGGTCTTGGCTTTGCGCACAGTGCGCAAGAAGCTGCTGAGATGGGCTTCTGGGCGATCAACGTAGACACAATGTTCTGGTCGATTGCTCTTGGTCTAGCGTTCGTGTGGTTCTTCCGTAAGGTGGCTAAAAGTGCGACAAGTGATGTACCTGGCGGCGCTCAAAACTTTGTAGAAACCATCATCGAGTTCATCGATGACAACGTGAAGAGTATCTTCCACTACAAAAATGCACTCATCGCTCCATTGGCGTTGACCATCTTTGTATGGATCTTCCTAATGAACACCATGGACTTGGTTCCCGTTGACTGGATTCCATTCCTAGCAGCAGAGATGGGTATCCACTTCATGAAAGTGGTTCCAACGACTGACGTAAACGCGACCGCGGGTATGGCGTTGAGCGTCTTTGCACTTATTCTTTACTACAGCATCAAGCAGAAAGGTCTTGGCGGGTTCCTAGCAGAGCTTAGCTTCCAGCCTTTAGGCAAATGGTTGCTGCCATTCAACCTCTTCCTAGAAGTGGTTGGTCTACTGGCTAAGCCAGTATCATTGGCACTACGTCTTTTCGGTAACATGTACGCAGGTGAGATGATCTTCATCCTGATTGCACTGCTGCCGTTCTGGGCTCAATGGATCCTGTCGGTTCCATGGGCAATTTTCCACATTCTAGTTATTACGCTTCAGGCGTTTATCTTTATGGTCCTAACAATCGTCTACTTGGCGATGGCCCACGAAGATCACTAAGCGGAATAACAAGAGTTTACTAACTGTAATAACCTTAAATTAACTAAATCGGAGAAAAACGATGGAAATGGCATTGCTGTACATTGCTGGTGCACTGATGATGGGTCTAGGCGCTGTAGGCGCTGCGGTCGGTATCGGCGTTCTAGGTGGCAAATTCCTTGAAGGTGCTGCTCGTCAGCCAGAACTGATCCCACTACTACGTACTCAGTTCTTCATCGTAATGGGTCTTGTCGACGCTGTTCCTATGATCGGTGTTGGTCTTGGTCTATACGTACTGTTCGCTGTTGCTGGCTAACAAGTAGTTTTTTAACTAGATACCCCATGGGTTTCACTACTTTTAATCAGACAACCGCGAGGATAATGGCGTGAATATCAATCTCACCATCATTGGTCAGGCTATCGCGTTCTTCATCTTCGTCGTATTTTGTATGAAATACGTATGGCCACCACTAACAAGTGCACTGGCTGAACGTAAGAAGAAGATTGCAGATGGTCTTGATGCGGCAGAACGCGCTGAGCGCGATCTGAAGCTAGCTCAAGAGAAAGCGACAGATAATCTGCGCGAATCTAAAGAGCAAGCAGCTGCCATCATTGAACAGGCCAACAAGCGGGCTAACCAGATTGTTGACGAAGCTAAAGAGCAAGCGCGCGAAGAAGCTAATCGCGTTAAAGCTGCTGCTGAAGCGGAAATCGAACAAGAGATCAACCAAGCGAAGGAAGCTCTTCGTGCACAGGTTGCAGCACTAGCACTAGCTGGCGCTGAAAAAATTCTGGAAGCCTCTGTTGACGAGAAAGCACACGCACAGTTAGTTGAAAAACTAGCTGCGGAGCTTTAAGCGAGGTTTACGATGGCTGAACTCAATACAGTCGCTCGGCCCTACACAAAAGCTGCATTTGAATATGCAGCTAGCAAGGGCAGCCTTGATCAGTGGGCTAATATGCTGTCAATCGCTGCCTCTTGTGTAGCGGATGCGACAGTAGCCCAGGTGCTGGCAAACCCAGCCCTAACGTCTGAGCAGAAAGCTGGGACGCTGAATGGCCTTTTAGAAGGCGACATCGACCAAGCGGGCCAAAACTTTATGGCTCTATTGGCAGAAAATCAGCGCTTGGCTCTGTTGCCAGAGATCGCTGCACAGTTCAAAAAGCTGAAGTCAGCTCAGGAAGCTTCAATTGAAGTGGATCTGACAACTGCCTTCGATCTTGCTGATGAACAGCAGCAGAAATTGGCTAAGGCGCTTAGCACCAAGTTGGGTCGTGAAGTAGCAGTCACTGCACAGGTAGACAAGTCTATCCTAGGCGGTGTAATTGTTCGTACAGACGACCTTGTGATCGACGGTTCGGTTCGTGCTCGACTTGCGAAACTGGCCGAAGCGATGAATTCCTGAGAATGAGGAATAGAAATGCAGCAACTGAATCCATCTGAGATCAGCGAGATTCTCAAGAAGCGCATCGAGTCACTTGATGTGTCTTCAGAAGCCCGTAACGAGGGCACAATCGTTAGCGTATCCGATGGTATCATCCTGATCCACGGTCTAGCTGACGTAATGTACGGCGAAATGATCGAGTTCCCTGGTGGCGTCTACGGTATGGCGCTTAACCTTGAGCGTGACTCTGTCGGTGCCGTAGTTCTTGGTGATTACCAAGGTCTTAAAGAAGGCATGACGGCTAAATGTACTGGCCGTATCCTTGAAGTACCAGTAGGTCCTGAGCTACTTGGTCGCGTTGTAGACGCACTAGGTAACCCAATCGACGGTAAAGGTGCTATCGACGCAAAAATCACAGACGCAGTAGAGAAGGTAGCGCCAGGCGTTATCGCTCGTCAGTCTGTTGACCAGCCAGTTCAGACTGGTCTGAAAGCGATCGATGCAATGGTACCAATCGGCCGTGGTCAGCGTGAGTTGATCATCGGTGACCGTCAGATCGGTAAGTCGGCAATTGCGATCGACGCGATCATCAACCAGAAAGGTACTGGTATCAAATGTATCTACGTAGCAGTGGGCCAGAAACAGTCTACTATCGCTAACGTAGTACGTAAGCTTGAAGAGCACGGCGCAATGGATCACACGATCGTTGTAGCAGCGGGTGCAGCAGATCCTGCAGCAATGCAGTTCCTAGCTCCATACGCAGGCTGTGCAATGGGTGAGTACTTCCGTGACCGCGGTGAAGACGCACTGATTATCTACGATGACCTAACTAAACAAGCTTGGGCTTACCGTCAGATTTCACTTCTTCTTCGTCGTCCACCAGGTCGTGAAGCATACCCAGGTGACGTATTCTACCTACACTCACGCCTACTAGAGCGTGCAGCGCGTGTTAACGCTGACTACGTAGAAGAGTTCACTAAAGGTGAAGTTAAAGGACAAACAGGTTCATTGACTGCTCTACCTGTAATCGAGACTCAGGGTGGCGACGTTTCGGCGTTCGTACCAACCAACGTTATCTCGATCACAGACGGTCAGATCTTCCTTGAAACTGGTATGTTTAACTCAGGTATTCGTCCTGCGATCAACGCAGGTCTGTCAGTATCACGTGTAGGTGGTGCGGCTCAGACTAAAGTCATCAAGAAATTGGGTGGCGGTGTACGTCTAGCACTTGCACAGTACCGTGAATTGGCAGCGTTCTCGCAGTTTGCTTCAGACCTTGACGAAGCGACTCGTGCACAACTAGAGCACGGTCAGCGCGTTACAGAACTGATGAAGCAGAAGCAGTACTCTCCAATGTCTGTCGCTGAGATGGGCTTGAGCTTGTACGCTGCGAACGAAGGCTTCCTGAGCGACGTAGAATTGAACAAAATCGGTGCATTCGAAGCTGCATTGGTTGCATACTTCAACTCGGAGCATGCTGACCTGATGGCTAAAGTGAATGAATCAGGCGATTACAATGACGAAATCGCTGCTGGATTCAAAGCTGGCATCGAGAAGTTCAAATCTACCCAGACTTGGTAAGCGCTCGAGTTATGAGCAGAACGGCTGAACAGACTCTGTTCAGCCGATACTAGGTCAAGGAATAGAGGCGGATTTATGGCAGTCGGAAAAGAGATTAAGACGCAGATCGCGAGTATCGGTAGCACACGTAAGATTACCAGCGCCATGGAAATGGTTGCTGCATCTAAGATGCGCCGTGCCCAAGATCGCATGGAGTCTTCTCGTCCATACGCACGCAGTATCCGTGGTGTGATTCAGCACTTAGCGAAAGCTAACCCTGAATACAAACACCTTTACATGCAGAACAACGACCTGAAACGAGTAGGTTTCATTGTTGTCGGTTCTGATCGCGGACTCTGTGGTGGCCTGAACGTTAACTTGTTCAAGGCTGCTATTGGCAAAATGAAGGAGTTCAATTCACAGAATGTCGAGATCGATTTCTGTGCAATTGGTGGTAAAGCAGTTAGCTTCTTCCGTAACTACGGCGGTAACGTTAAGGCAGCAACAAGCGGCCTAGGCGATGCACCAGAGTTGGAAGCGCTAATCGGTTCAGTAAAAGTGATGCTTGATAGCTTCAACGAAGGCAAACTTGACCGTCTATACGTGGTATCGAACGAGTTCGTTAACACCATGACGCAAAAGCCGACTATTGAACAGCTTCTGCCCCTTCAGGCTGAAGAAGACGACGACACTCTCAACCACCACTGGGATTACATCTACGAGCCAGATGCTCGTGATCTACTAACAGGTCTTTTGACTCGTTACGTTGAATCAATGGTGTACCAAGCAGTTGTTGAGAATAACGCCTGTGAACAGGCAGCGCGTATGTTGGCAATGAAGAATGCAACCGACAACGCCGGCAACCTAATCGACGAGCTTCAGTTGATCTACAACAAAGCGCGTCAGGCAGCGATTACACAGGAAATTTCTGAAATCGTAAGTGGTGCTGCTGCTGTTTAAAGCAGTTAACAGGCTAATAAGTTAAGAGGATCCGAACATGAGTAGCGGACGTATTGTTCAGATTATCGGTGCAGTCGTTGACGTGGAATTCCCACGTGAAGATGTACCGAAGGTTTATGACGCACTAAACGTCACTAAAACCAACCTGACACTAGAAGTTCAGCAACAGCTGGGTGACGGTGTCGTACGTACTATCGCAATGGGTCAGACTGAAGGTGCAAGCCGTGGTCTGGACGTTGTAAACACTGGTGCTCCAGTATCTGTACCTGTAGGTACAGCGACCCTAGGTCGTATCATGGACGTACTAGGTAACCCAATCGATGAGTGTGGCCCGATCGGTGAAGAGGAGCGTTACCCAATTCACCGTAAAGCACCTTCTTACGCAGACCAAGCAGCGACTAACGAACTGCTTGAGACAGGCATCAAGGTAATCGACCTTGTTTGTCCTTTCGCTAAGGGTGGTAAGATCGGTCTGTTCGGTGGTGCCGGCGTAGGTAAAACCGTAAACATGATGGAGTTGATCAACAACATCGCAACTCAGCACTCTGGTCTATCTGTATTCGCAGGTGTAGGTGAGCGTACTCGTGAGGGTAACGACTTCTACCACGAAATGCAGGAAGCAGGCGTAGTAAACGTTGAGCAGTTCGACAAGTCGAAAGTAGCGATGGTTTACGGTCAGATGAACGAGCCACCAGGTAACCGTCTACGTGTAGCGTTGACTGGTCTTACAATGGCTGAGAAGTTCCGTGACGAAGGTCGTGACGTACTTCTATTCGTCGACAACATCTACCGTTACACACTTGCGGGTACAGAGGTATCAGCACTGCTAGGTCGTATGCCTTCAGCGGTAGGTTACCAGCCAACTCTTGCAGAAGAGATGGGTGTACTTCAGGAGCGTATCACGTCGACTAAGACTGGTTCGATCACTTCTATCCAGGCGGTATACGTACCAGCGGATGACTTGACTGACCCATCACCAGCGACAACCTTCTCGCACCTTGACGCAACAGTCGTACTGTCTCGTCAGATCGCAGAGCTAGGTATCTACCCAGCGGTAGACCCACTAGACTCTACTTCTCGTCAGCTTGATCCGCTAGTAATCGGTTCTGAGCACTACGAGACTGCACGTGAAGTGCAGGGTGTCCTACAGCGCTACAAAGAGCTTAAAGACATCATCGCGATCCTAGGTATGGACGAACTTTCTGAAGAAGATAAGCAGACGGTAGCACGCGCTCGTAAGATCCAGCGTTTCCTATCTCAGCCATTCTTCGTAGCAGAAGTCTTCACTGGTGCACCAGGTAAATATGTCTCTCTTAAAGACACTATCAGTGGCTTTAAAGGCATCCTGAACGGTGAATACGACTCTCTACCAGAGCAGGCGTTCTACATGGTTGGCGGCATCGACGAAGCAGTCGAAAAAGCCAAAGGCATGTAATCCCTTAAGCGGAACCTGAAGAGGTAATTGAAATGGCTATGACTGTTCATTGTGACATCGTAAGTGCTGAGGAAGAGATCTTCTCTGGCCTTATCGAATTCGTCTCTGTGAGAGGTAGCCTGGGTGAGCTGGGTATCTACCCAGGTCACACTCCGCTTTTGTCGGAAATCAAACCAGGCCCTGTCGAGCTTCGCAAGCAGGGCGGTGAAGAGGATATCTTCTACGTATCTGGTGGCTTCCTAGAGGTTCAACCACACAAGATTACTGTGTTGGCTGATACTGCACTTCGTGCGGGTGACCTTGATGAAGCAACCGCTGTAGAAGCACAGAAGCATGCTGAACAAGCAATGGCTGACAAGCAGGGTGAGTTCGAATACTCACGTGCTGCGACTCAGCTTGCTGAAGCAGCTGCACAGCTTCGTACCCTCGATGCAATTCGCCGCAAACTCGGCAAATAAGATCTACACGATCAAAAAAGGCAGCTTCGGCTGCCTTTTTTTGTGCTTTGAAAAAGCACCGTGTCTGACCTTTAGTCTGACACGACTCAGGAGTTACGCTACAGTCTCTGGTAGACGCTGACAAAGCCGATGACAGGCTGAAAGCCTGTCACGGTCACTCCGTAGCTGGTTTAGTACACAGTGACAGGCATTCAGCCTGTCATCTGCACTCATAAGCTACCTCTCATCTGAACTAAAACACATACGCTGGCGTACACAACGACATCTGCTTTATTTTTCAGAGGTTTAGATGTCACAAAAGCTAGCACACGCCGGCCTGTCAGAAGAGGCGATTTCGCGAGTCATTGAGATGGCTTGGGAAGATCGCACACCCTTTGAAGCGATTGAGGGGTTGTACAGCTTGTCAGAGCCACAAGTGATCAAGTTGATGCAGCGTGAGATGAAGCCCAGTTCGTTTCGTATGTGGCGTGAACGGGTCTCTGGTCGCAACACTAAACATCTTAAAAAGCGTCCAGAGGGGATTGATCGCGGCTACTGCTCTCGCCAGTACAAGATGGTCAGTAAGCCTAAGCGCTAAAGCAGGCGCCAGAGTGTATCAAATATGATCTTCTGCGCGGCCGCTACTTCACTTGAATCGATAACCACCGCAGTTGGGTAGTTATCAGACGCTAAAGAGATGATGGCAATTTTTGGTGGATAGATCGCTATATAAGCGGCGTCTACTGGCCCCTCGGTTTTGATCCATTTACGTTCTGATAGATCAGCACTTTCACCCCCATCCCCAATCGCGATAACCCGTACCTTGATCTTTCGAGCAACACGCTGTGCTGTGAAGTTCGGGAAGGGACGGTAGAGATGCTTTCGAATCGGTTTTGATGAGAAGACAGAGTAGATCGGTTCAGGGTTTGAGCTAACACTGTTAAGGATATCTCTGAGTACCTGCTCAATCCCCTCGTCACCCTCATACCACTGAACATTGGCTGCGCTAAAATCAGGCGAGAGTTGATGCAGCTCGGGTATGACACGACGCTTTAACTCTTCAACAGCGAGATCTAAGCGTTTACGGCGTTCTTCAGCCAGTTCTACCAACACTTCAGGCTCACGTGCTGTGAAGATGCGGCGCTTACCTTTTGGCAGATAGCTGACCACACCTAACGCCTGCATCTGCTTCAGTGCTTCATAGGTTGTGCCGCGATTGACCCCTGCACGCTCAGCAATGGTACGAATCGAACTGGGGCCAAGCGCTAGCAGGGCCTTGTAGATTGAGACGTCACGGTCGCTAAGACCGATCTCTAAAAACAGCGAATTATCCATATTTGTCAATTTTTTTATGACATTTAACCTTGCAGCAGTGTGCACTTAGGTTAAAGTATCGTCAAGTGGATAAATTTTGTTTTTGGAAACACCCGTTAATGTCGATAGATGTAGTCATTCTTGCGGCCGGTCAAGGCAGCCGTATGAAATCTAAACTCCCTAAAGTCCTTCACCCTTTGGCAGGAAAATCGCTGGTAAAGCACGTCATTGATCAAGCGAGTCAGTTAAACAACAGCGCGATGCATATTGTGGTTGGCCATGGTGCGGATCAGGTTAAAGAGGCGTTGTCCGATCTATCTTGCCAATTTTATACACAGGCTGAGCAGCTAGGCACGGGCCATGCCGTTGCACAGGCCTCAGCGGGTCTTCGTGCAGGCGGTGTTACGCTAGTGCTTTACGGCGATGTGCCATTAACACCGGCGAGTGTGCTAGAGCAGATGGTACAGGTCGCTCAAACGGGTAAAGTGTCGCTTCTGACCGTTAACCTAGACGATCCGACGGGATACGGCCGTATTCTTCGAAGTGCGGTTAACGATGTTGTGGGTATAGTGGAACAGAAGGATGCCAATGAAGAGCAATTGGCGATCACTGAAGTGAACACTGGCATTATGGCGATGCCAACCGATCATCTAAACGAATGGTTGCCGCAACTCTCTTCCGATAACGCACAGGGTGAGTACTACCTAACTGATTTGATCGCAATGGCGGCGGAGTCGGGTGTAACGGTTCAGGCACTTCATCCTACATCTGAGTTCGAAGTACAGGGTGTGAATAATCGTCGACAACTCGCTGAATTAGAGCGTTGGTATCAACTTCAGCAGGCCAATGCTGCGATGGATGCTGGTGTTACCTTGGCTGATCCAGCTCGATTCGATGTGCGAGGGCAACTGACGGTAGGGCAAGATAGCCACATTGACGTTAACTTCGTTGCAGAAGGCGAGGTACGCATTGGCTCAAACGTTTTGATTGGGCCCAATTGCAGCGTTAAAAATTCGATTATCGGTGACGGTGTAGAGATTCTTGCGAACACCCACATTGATGGTGCTGTTATTGCCGATGCTTGTCAGTTGGGCCCCTTTGCTCGTATCCGTCCTGGCTCACAACTTGCTGCTGGAGTTAAAGTCGGCAACTTTGTTGAGACGAAGAAAGCTCTGGTTGGTCAAGGGTCTAAATTGAACCATCTCTCTTACATTGGCGATGCACAGATCGGTGAAGAGGTAAATGTTGGTGCCGGCACCATTACCTGTAATTACGACGGTGTGAACAAATCCCTGACCGAGATTGGTGATCGCGCATTTATTGGGTCAAACAGCTCATTGGTTGCACCCGTGCAAGTGGGAGCAGGAGCAACCATCGGTGCAGGCTCCACCATTACCAGTAAAGTGGAAGAGGATCAGCTCTCCGTTGCACGTGGTAAGCAGAGAAATATTTCGGGCTGGAAACGCCCAATAAAGAAAGGTTAATCGTTATGTGCGGTATTGTAGGTGCAGTCTCTGAACGCCAGGTCAGCGGTATTCTATTAGAGGGTCTTAGTCGATTGGAGTATCGCGGCTATGACTCAGCGGGCATGGCCATTCATGATGGTCAATCTGTGAATCGTCTACGCCGTATTGGCAAAGTACAGGCTCTTAAGGATGCTCAAGAAGCGTCACCGATCACAGGTACACTTGGCATTGCGCATACGCGTTGGGCCACTCATGGTGTGCCTGCAGAGCACAACGCTCACCCGCACATGTCAGGAGATAGTGTTGCTGTTGTTCATAACGGTATCATCGAAAATTTCGAAGAGCTAAAAGCTGAATTGCTTGCTGATGGTTTTCAATTCTCATCTGAGACTGATACAGAAGTAATCGCTCACTTACTTGCTAAGCTTCTTAAATCAGAAGATTCACTTCTTGCAGCGTTGCCAAAAGTCATCGCCCGTCTTGAGGGTGCATTCGCCTTGGGCGTGGTACACAAGGATCTACCAGACCAGCTCTATACCGCACGCAAAGGCAGTCCGCTGGTTGTTGGTGTTGGCATTGGCGAAAACTTTATCGCATCCGATCAGCTTGCACTGCTTCCTGTTACAGACCGTTTCATGTTTCTTGAAGATGGCGATATTGGCTGCCTGACTCGTGATGAGATTCGTGTTTGGGATGCGACAGGTCAATCGGTTGAGAGAGCAGTGTCGCGTTACGAGCACTCAGCAAGTGCAGCTGAAAAAGGCGAATTTAAGCACTTTATGATGAAAGAGATCTATGAGCAGCCGACTGTAATGGCGGATGTGCTTGAAGGTCGTTTAACCGGAGATCGTCTTCTTGAGCAGTGCTTTGGTGCAGAGGCTGCAGAACTGTTTGATAACACTAAGCAGGTTTTAATTCTTGCCTGTGGTACTAGCTATCATGCCGGTATGGTGGCGCGTTACTGGATCGAAGAATTAGCTAATTTGCCATGTTCGGTAGAGGTGGCATCTGAGTTTCGTTACCGCAAAGCCGTTGTTCCAGAGGGAACTCTGCTTCTGACTATTTCACAATCCGGTGAGACCGCTGACACCTTGGCCGCATTGCGTGATATTCAATCTCGAGTGGCGGGCTCATTAGCTATCTGTAACGTTCCAGGTAGCTCGCTGGTCCGTGAATCACAGCTCTCTCTGATGACTCAAGCGGGTCCAGAGATTGGTGTTGCTTCTACTAAAGCGTTCACATCACAACTTGTTGCTTTGATGCTGACAACGGTCGCGCTGGCCCGCCGACAGGGGCTAACCGATGAGAAAGAGGCCTATATCATCCACTCACTGCGCCAACTACCTAGCTTACTTGAGCAAGTGATTGGCTTGGATGATCAGATTCAGAAGATGTCAGAAGCGTTTGCTGAGAAGCACCACTCGCTCTTCCTAGGTCGAGGCGCGCTCTATCCAGTTGCAATGGAAGGCGCACTTAAGCTCAAAGAGATCTCTTACATTCATGCTGAAGCCTACCCTGCCGGTGAGCTAAAGCATGGTCCACTGGCTCTGGTCGACAAAGAGATGCCGGTCATTGCCGTTGCCCCGCGTAACGACATGCTGGATAAGCTGAAAGCGAATCTTCAAGAAGTTCGAGCGCGTGGCGGTGAGCTATTTGTCTTCGCGGAAGAAGGTACTATCCAAGAGGAAGAGGGTATTCATGTCATTGAACTGCCCGTTGTCGATTTCTGGTTAGAACCGCTGGTTTACACCATTCCTCTTCAGCTACTCTCTTATCATGTAGCTGTTCTAAAAGGCACCGATGTCGACCAACCCCGCAACCTTGCGAAATCAGTAACCGTAGAGTAGCAAACTACCTTGGGGCTAACCGCCCCATGGCAATCAAACCACCCACAACGATGATGGCGCCGCCAAGTAGCGTCATCAGTGTGGGTACCTCGCCCAGTAGAATTAATGCAGCCAGAGTGGCAAAGAGTAGCAGCGTGTAGTTAAACGGCTGCAGGGTGCTCGCATCTGCATAGTCCATCGCTTTAATGTAAAAAAGCTGGGAGCCAATATTCATAATGGCTAATGCGATTAGCAGTGCACTCTGCTCTGTCGATGGCTGAATCCACTGAAACAGGCCAAATGGCAGCGCCAGCACCAAACCTACTAGCCCCATGTAGAGGGTGTGTGTTTTGAATCCATCTCTGCCACTCAGGTATTTGGTTAGAATCGAGAAACTGGCTAATGCAATGGCGCCACTCAGCGGCATCAGTAACTCGATCGAGATACCGGCACTGCTCGGCTGAATGATAATCATCGCACCGGTAAGACCGATCAAAACCGCTATCACCCTTCTTCTCGTCAGTTCCTCTTTCAGGATAAATCGCGCCATAACCAACGTAATCAGGGGAAAAAGCGCGACGATCGCGTGTACCTTTGCCACCAACATCAGCGTGAATGACAGGTTAATAAAGATTATCTCGGTAATCGACAGCGCCGCACGACCCAGCTGCAGCATCGGCTGTGCCGATTTAAGTCCCACAACAGATTGCCGCAACCCTCCGGCAAGCATGACGGCAAACAGGGTAAAAAACAGGTATCGCACCAGTAACAACTGACTTAGGGGCAAACCCCCTACTAGCAGGTGTTTAGTGATGATGTCCTGAATAGCAAACGACAACATGGACGCTAAACAGAACAGAATACCGATGGTTGATGGTTGCATGATGGGCTTTGATACCTAGGGGATAATCTACTGAAGAGTTATAGCAAATCACCCCCTTGCCTGTCTTGAGTTAACGATACTATTAACTCATTAGCAGTGCTGCATTTCCCCCTGAAGCGGTGGTGTCTTCGCAAATATGTTGCTCTTTACGGTGGTAAACCGAGTGCCCTTTAGACTTGAGAAGTGGAATGATCGCCCCCTCCCTTTGACTGAGAGTAATACGAATCTGCTTACATAACGCTTCGTGAGCGCTAACAGATACGCCTGCCAAGTCTGCAAGCTCAGTTAACAGTCCTGGATCCAGATCGCCGGCCAAACAGATAATGGGTAGATCTTTCATGATGTCACTGTCAGGACTCTTTTTGGTTAGCAGTAGCGTTGGGTTGCCGGTTGATGCACTTGCAATGGCTTGCTGCCAAGCTTGCTCGTCGCCAGCGACTAACCAATAACCTCTAGCTGATGTGAATAGCTGATTATCTTCACCCGTAACACTAGGGCATTGTGTTAGAAGTTCACGAGCAAGAGGTTTAAATTGAGATCGCAGAGTCTGCCATGCTGATTGCACCTGTTCTGCTGATAGCAGGTCTAAGGGGTTAGGTTGATACTGACTCTCAATTGTCTCCGGTTGTGTTAGATTGACGAGATAGTTTGGCCCACCCGCTTTAGGTCCGGTCCCTGACATACCTTCCCCGCCAAAAGGCTGAGACTCGACTATAGCCCCAATCTGGTTGCGGTTGATGTAGCAGTTCCCCACGTTGAGTTCAGCACAGAGCCGCTCAGTTCTGTTCTGTATGCGTGAATGCATTGCGAAGGTTAGGCCATATCCACGCGCGTTAATATCGTTGACCACATCATCAAGTTGATCCGCATTGTATGGAGCAATATGTAAAATCGGGCCAAAGCGCTCGAAGTCCAAATCATGGATACCATCAACTTCAAGCAAGGTTGGTGTAACAAAATGACCGTCGAGCTCTTGAGTTTTAGTTTGATACACAATTCTTGAGCGTTGTTCTTCAATATAAGTATTCAACGCTTGCGCAGCTTTAGCATCAATAACAGGACCCACATCGCACTTCAGTTCGCTTGGATCGCCCACCTTTAACAGCGCCATGGCGCCGGTGATCATCTCGAGGATCTGCGGGTAAACCTCTCGCTGGACGTAGAGCATACGCAGCGCTGAACAGCGCTGGCCGGCGCTCTGGAAGGCTGATGCCATAACCGCTTTAACCACTTGTTCTGGTAGCGCAGATGCATCGGCAATCATCGCATTCAGGCCGCCAGTTTCAGCGACCAGCAGAGTATCTGGCGCAGCGTTATGCGCAAGTGCCTTCTCAATACGTTTCGCTGTGGCTGTCGAGCCGGTAAAGATCACTGCGTTCACGTCTGGGTGTGAGACCAGTGCATTACCCTGTTGTGCGCCTGTGCCGAACACAAGTTGTACTAGGTCAGTTGGCATGCCCGCTTCTTTCCAGAGTTCTATCGCTTTGCGAGCGACTAAACTGGTCTGTTCGGCCGGTTTAGCCAACACTGCATTGCCGGCACCAACAGAAGCCGCAATTTGACCGGTAAAGATCGCCAGCGGGAAGTTCCAAGGTGAGATGCAGACAGCCACACCTCGTGCCTCAGTTTGTTGATCAAGTCCGTCGCTCTCATCGGCGTAATAACGCAGAAAGTCGACCGCTTCACGAATTTCATTGATTGCATCAGCAAGAGTCTTTCCTGCTTCTCTGGCCAGTAGAGCGAGTAACTCAGGAGTGTCGCGTTCATAAAGATCTGCGATCTGTCGCAAGAGTTTTCCTTTGAGTGGCTTGTCTGCCCAAGCCGTTTGGGCAACCTTGGCCTGATTGAACAGCTGATCGACTGAGCTCAGATCAGTCGTTTGATAGTGCCCCAATAGCTCTTGCGAGTAAGGCTCTACAACAGGGACGTCACCTGTCTCGCCCCAAATTGTCTGCATAAAGAGTGAGCGGCTTGCTAAAAGCGCATCGACTTCTGCCTGTTCGCCAAGGTCAAAACCGCGAGAGTTACTCCTATCAGTGAATATTGCGCTGCCGGGTGTTACCGCTTGCTCGATGAGTTTCTGATGCACCGGACTCGCAACGACCTGCTGTGGCGGGATAGCCTCGTCAGCAAGCTGGCTAACAAATGAGGAGTTGGCTCCATTTTCAAGCAGACGACGCACTAGGTAGGCGAGTAGATCTTTATGCGTTCCAACGGGCGCATAGATACGACAACCTGTCTGGTGCTTCTCCAAGAGCTCTTGATGCAGCGCCTCTCCCATGCCATGAAGACGTTGCATTTCGAATGCAATGCCGGCCTCTTTGGCCCAGTTGAGTACACAGGCTGCTGTCTGGGCATTGTGAGTAGCAAATTGTGGGTAGATGCGGTCGCCGTAACGCACCAGTTTGCGCGCACAGGCGAGGTAGCTGACATCGGTGTGATGCTTTGCGGTGAACACCGGGAAATGGTCCAGCCCTTGCTCCTGCGCAAGTTTGATTTCGGTATCCCAGTAGGCACCTTTAACCAAACGCACCATCAGTTTGCGATTGCTCTGATCTGCCCAAGCGTAGAGTTGATCCAGTACCGAATAAGCTTTGCGGTTGTAAGCTTGCACAACAATACCCAGACCATCCCAACCGGAAAGCTCAGGCGCTTCAATCAGGTTGCGAATGATATCGAGCGATATCTCAAGGCGTGCGCACTCTTCAGCATCAATATTGAGGCCAATATTGTGCTCCTTAGCAAGTGAGCAGAGTGACAGCATGCGCTCACTTAATTGGGTAACTGCCTCGTCCTCATTGAATAGCTCGTAACGCGGATGCAGCGCCGACAACTTTACTGAGATGCCTGGATTCTTTTCGATCTGGGTTGATTTCGACTGCTCGATCAGTGCTAGCAGGGCGTTGCGGTATGAATTGAAATAGCGATCGGCGTCGGCCTGAGTATAAGCCGCCTCACCCAGCATATCGTAAGAGAAAGTGTAACCTTGGAACTCAAGTTTGCCGGCGCGCTCTTGGGCGCTTTTAATGCTTTCACCTAGGACGAAGGCACGACCCATCAGCCGCATACCTGCACCCACTCCGATTCGCATCGCGGCGAGTATTGCGCTGCGAAGGGGTTTCATCTTGAGGCTAGCGCTGCCCAGTTGCAGTCCCATGCTGGCGCCGCGAACAAGTGCACTGGTCTGCGCCGTTTTAACGGACCAGTCGCGGTTAGCGAGCTTATCAATAATCAGTTCGTTAGCCGTCTGTTTGTCCGGTACGCGTTGGTAGGCCTCAGCCAAAGTCATCAACGATAGTCCCTCTTGCGTGTCTAAAGGATAAGCACGAAGGAATTGCTCAAGGATAGACGGCTTAAAATTGTTACGAATCGCAGTGACTAGGTTGCTCGCCACTGTCTGGAGGTCAGGCGTGACCCACTGCAGAAGTTGCTCTTTCTCGATGAGCTGTTGCAGTTGATCTAATTCTGATTGGTCGCAATAGGGTATCTGGATGTGTGTGTTTTGAGCGTTCATGTTTAGCCCCTCTAAATTGATAATGCAATTATAGATTTAGACTTATAGGGCTTCTGTCTATTTTTATAGGTATATATAGACTTTAAAACTTATTATTCGCTTTAATTTAGATAACTAATAGTTAAATAATTTTATTGGTAGGCGATATGACTAATGTGTCTTTAGATAATTATGATTTGGCGATATTAAAAACCTTAGAGCAAAACGGGCGGATAACGGTCACTGAGTTGGCTGATAGAGTGGGATTATCTAAAACCCCCTGCCAAATTCGAATGAAGCGGCTAGAAAGCAATGGAGTGATACGTGGCTATACCGTAATCATGGATTACGGACTGCTCGATACTAATCATATTGCCTTTGTGCAGGTTAAGCTCAGTGACACCAGGGCTGCTGCTCTTGCTTCATTTAATGATGCAGTTGGCGCTGTGTCTGAAATAGAGGAGTGCCATATGATGGCTGCAGACTTTGATTACATCCTTAAAGTGCGTACACGCGATATCGCGAGCTATCGAGAGGTTCTGGGTGAAACTATTTCAGAGCTACCCTATGTCTCTAGTACCTCTACCTTTGTCTGTATGGAGGCTGTTAAAGAGCATGGCCAAGTCTTTGATGGTTAGCAAATCACCTAAATTTCTCTAATTTCTAGGAAAATTGATTTTTATAATATGAATAAAAAGAATATTTTCCAGTTTCTGTTCAATAAATAGGCAAAATCACCCATCAGGTCTGTTCTATAATTGATTAACCATCAATTGATCAGATGGTCTGACCAATACGTAACTGAAATCTGTTGTCTGAATGGTCAACATTCGATAATGTTAATGCGTTGCCAGTTGAAAAACTGCAGACACTGATCGCTACTACTTAATCGATAAAGTGGTGTGATGTTTCATTATAAGGAGAAGAGAATGAAAAAATTAGCATTGGCTGTAGCTGCAGCTTCAATGATCGCGGGTGCGGCGCAAGCTGGCAGCCACATGCCAAGCGAAGTTCGTCTTGGTGTTGCTCTAGGCTTTACAGGTCCTGCTGAATCACTTGCTGCTGATATGGCTGCAGGTGCAGAGATGGCTATGAAAGAAGTTGCTGATAGCGGCAAGCTTCTTGGTGGTGCTAAGGTTACTCCAGTTCGTGCTGACTCAACCTGTGTTGATGCTTCTGCTGCCGCTGCAGCCGCTGAGCGTCTAATCTCAGCTGAGAAAGTGGATGCGATTGTGGGTGCTCTTTGTTCTGGTGCAACGATCTCAATCCTACAGAACGTAGCGATGCCAAACGGTGTTCTTCTGTTCTCTCCTTCAGCGACTTCACCAGCGCTTTCAACTCTTGAAGATAACGGTTACTTCTTCCGTGCATCACCATCTGATGCTCGTCAGGGTCAAGTAATTGCTGAAATGCTTCAGGAGAAAGGTTACAAGTCGATCGCAATGACTTACACCAACAACGATTACGGTAAAGGCCTAGCGGACAGCATTCAGTCAAACTTCGAAGCGGCTGGCGGTAAAGTGACTATCAACACTCCACACGAAGATGGCAAAGGCGATTACGGTGCGGAAGTGGGTGCTCTTGCTCAGGCAGGTGGTGACATCCTAGTGGTTGCTGGTTACCTTGACCAAGGTGGTAAAGGCATCATTCAGTCATCTCTAGATGCGGGTGCATTTGATCACTTCTTCCTACCTGATGCGATGATCGGTGACAGCCTAACAGCTGCAATCGGTCCGGATCTAAACGGTTCAATCGGTACGGTTCCAGGTACTGACAGCCCTGGATCAGACTCTTACAAAGAGATGTTCACTGCGGCTACCGGTGCGGCACCTGGCCCATACTCTGACTACTCTTACGATGCAGCGGCTATGACGCTTCTAGCGATGCAGGCAGCAGGCACTAAAGATTCTAAAGTCGTTAAAGATCACTTCTTTGAAATCGCAAACGCTCCAGGCGAGAAAATCTACCCAGGTGAGCTAGCGAAAGGTCTTGAGATCCTAGCTAACGGCGGTCAGATTGACTACGTTGGTGCGACTGCGGTTGAGTTGATCGGCGGCGGTGAGTCAGCAGGTAGCTACCGTGAGATTCTGGTTAAAGACCAGCAGAACACAACTGTTCGTTACCGCTAAGCGATAGCGCATAAAACAGGCTCGGGGTTCACTGAATCTCGAGCCGTTTTTACATTTGAGCATTATGATTGTTGTAGAAAATCTCCATAAGCGCTTTGGCGGTGTTCATGCCGTGAATGACGCGTCCCTTCACATTAAGAAGGGCTCAATTACCGGTCTAATCGGTCCAAACGGTGCAGGTAAAACGACGCTGTTTAACGTGATCGCAGGCCACCACTCGCCCACTTCAGGTCGCATCACCCTTGATGGTGAAGACATTACCGGACTTAAGCCACATGAGCTGTTTGGTAAGGGTCTATTGCGCACCTTCCAGTTGGCTCACGAATTCTCTTCATTAACGGTTCGCGAAAACTTGATGATGGTACCACCTAATCAAGCTGGCGAAAGCTTAATGAATACCTGGTTCCGCAAAGATCTAGTGCGTGCTGACGAGCAGCGTGTGCGTGAGAAAGCGGACGAGGTGATCGATTTTCTAGAGATTGGTCACGTTGCAGATGAACTGGCTGGCAACCTGTCAGGTGGCCAGAAGAAGCTTCTGGAACTGGGTCGCACCATGATGGTGGATCCTAAAATTGTCTTCTTGGATGAGGTCGGTGCCGGTGTAAACCGTACGCTGCTCTACAAGATTGGCGATGCGATTAAAAAGCTGAATCAGGAGCGCGGTTACACATTCTGCCTGATTGAGCATGATATGGACTTCATAGCGCGTCTTTGTGACCCGGTTATCTGTATGGCGGAAGGTACTGTTTTAGCCGAGGGTACGGTTGATGAAGTTAAGAACAATGAGCAGGTGATCGAGGCTTACCTCGGTACCGGTTTGAAACATAAGCGGTAAGCGTACATGAGTTTTTTAATAGGTCAGAGTATGACCGGCGGCTACGGTGCTGCGGATATCCTCAAAGAGTGCACCATTGGTGTGGATCGAGGTGAGATCGCGGTTATCGTTGGCCCTAACGGTGCTGGCAAGTCGACAGCAATGAAGGCTACCTTTGGCATGTTGCCGTTGCGAGAAGGTCAGGTCATGTTTGATGGTGAAGACATTACCCACCTCAAACCTGAAGAACGCGTGGTTAAAGGGATGGGGTTTGTGCCTCAAACCCACAATGTATTCACCTCGATGACGGTTGAAGAGAATCTTGAGATGGGCGCCTTCATTCGTGAAGACGATATCTCCGATTCGATTGAACAGGTTTATGAACTCTTCCCCATTTTGAAAGAGAAGCGCCGCCAACCAGCCGGTGAGCTTTCAGGCGGTCAGCGCCAGCAAGTCGCGGTGGGTCGTGCCATGATGACGCAACCTAAGGTTCTGCTTCTGGATGAGCCAACAGCCGGTGTGTCACCCATTGTGATGGATGAGCTATTCGATCGAATCATAGAGATTGCTCGCACAGGTGTAGCGATTTTGATGGTTGAGCAGAATGCGAAACAGGCGCTAGAGATTGCCGATAAAGGCTACGTGTTGGTACAGGGTTCTAACCGATTCACAGATACAGGCGAAGCGTTGTTGGCTAACCCTGATGTTCGTCGCTCGTTCTTGGGGGGTTAATCGATGACTGACTTTATTAATGCCCTAATTGTTCTGGCGAACTTTATTCTTGTTCCTGCACTGACTTACGGCAGTCAGTTGGCGCTCGGTGCACTGGGTGTCACTCTGGTCTACGGTGTGTTGCGTTTCTCCAACTTCGCACACGGTGAAATGATGGCTTTTGGTACCATGATCACCATCTTTGGTACCTGGGGTTTACAGGCGCTGGGTGTCTCTATTGCACCGCTGCCAACAGCCCTGCTGGCGCTACCTTTGGGTATTGCCGGTGCTGTCGCACTCTCGTTGATCCTTGATAAAACCGTTTACAAATATCACCGCCAGCGCAAGGCGAGTCCGGTGATCTTCCTGATTGTCTCAATCGGTTTGATGTTCTTTATCGGTGGTCTGGTGCGATTCATTATCGGTCCTGGCGATCAGATCTTCTTTGACGGAACTCGTTTCATCTTCTCGGCGCGTGATTTCAAACGTGCGACGGGCCTTGATGAAGGGTTGGCTCTTAAGATGACTCAAGCGGTGACCATTATTACTGCGATTATTGTGGTAGCTGCCATGTTCTGGTTCCTGAACAAAACACGTACCGGCAAATCGATGCGTGCTTTTTCAGACAACGAAAATCTAGCACTGCTGTCGGGTATCAACCCAGATCGTGTCGTGATGATTACCTGGATCCTTGTGGGTGCGCTAGCGACCATTGCCGGTACTCTATACGGATTGGATAAGAGCTTTAAACCATTCAGCTTTATGCAGCTGCTCTTACCAATCTTTGCCGCAGCGATTGTCGGTGGGGTTGGTAACCCATTGGGTGCCATTGCGGGTGGTTACGTGATCGCCTTCTCAGAGATTGCCGTCACCTTCGCCTACAAGAAAGTCGTAACCTACTTGGGGCCTGATAGTTTCCAACCTGATTCGTTGGTTCAGCTGTTGGGCACCGATTACAAGATTGCGGTTTCATTCATCATCTTGGTTATCGTACTGATTGTGCGACCTACCGGTATTTTTAGTGGGAAGACCTTGTAATGAATCAGACATTTTTTAATCAATATCGCACTCCGATTCTCTACTCGGTGATGGCGCTTCTGCTTGTCATCGTCGGTGTGGGTCAGGGGTGGTCTGTCGCCTTTACCATTCTTAACCTCTGTTTGATCAGTGCCATCATGTCACTGGGTGTCAACATGCAGTGGGGTTATGCCGGTCTCTTTAACGTTGGTGTGATGGGCTTTGCAGCACTGGGTGGTTTGGCCGCGGTTCTGGTCTCTATGCCACCGGTTGAAGAGGCGCGTGCTGCGGGTGGTCAGGGCATTTTAGTCGGCCTGTTGATTCTAATTGCGACCATTTTCGTGTCGATCCTGGCGTGGAAACAGTTTGGGGCTAAGAGTAAGAAGACTGGCTATTGGATGCTGTTTGTCATCATAGCTGTGGGTTATGCCCTGATGCGTCTATTTTTCCTCCCTTCCGTTGAAGCAATCGAAGCGGTTAACCCCTCAGTGACTGGATATCTTGGTGGCTTAGGTCTGCCAATCATCCTCTCTTGGCCTGTGGGTATGGTGTTTGCGGCCGGTGCGGCTTACGTCATTGGTAAAGTTGCTTTGGGGCTTCGCTCTGACTACCTAGCGATTGCAACGCTGGGTATTTCTGAGATCGTTCTCTACTTCATTAAGAATGAAGAGTGGCTGACACGCGGTGTTAAAAACGTCAACGGTCTACCTCGTCCGGTTCCTTATGAGGTGGATCTACAACAGGCAACTTGGTTCCAGCAATTTGCTGCAGACTGGGGTATGGAAGTGGCAGAGGCCTCGTCTCTATTCGTTAAAGTATGTTACGCAGGGCTGTTTATCGTTGTCATTGCGATCTTGATGTACTTATCTGAGACGGCACTTAAGTCACCTTGGGGTCGTATGATGCGCGCTATTCGTGACAACGAAGTGGCCGCTGCCGCAATGGGTAAGGATGTTGTTAAACGTCACCTGACGATCTTTGTGATTGGCTCAGCGGTTATTGGCCTTGCTGGTGCAATGCTAACGACTCTGGATGGTCAGTTTACACCGGTTGGTTACCAGCCATTGCGTTTCACCTTCCTCATTTGGGTCATGGTGATCATTGGTGGCTCGGGCAATAACTGGGGTGCAGTCTTGGGCGGTTTCTTCATCTGGTTCTTCTGGATCGAAGCGGAGCCGATTGGTCTTTGGTTAGTGGATACCCTAACCTCTTTCATGGAGCCAACTCACTGGCTACGTCTGCACTTGATGGACAGTGCCGCTCACATGCGTCTGATGACGGTCGGTATCGTGCTTCTGATTGCATTACGATATGCCCCAGAGGGATTAATCCCCGAGCGAACGGCTCGTAAGCACTGATTCATAGCACTACTATGAGTGGGGTTGGGCTTCTAGTCCGGCCCCATTTTCATTTTTGTGACCTATCTTTTCTCAACTAGCGTAGACTAGGGTAATAACTTCTATTACTTGTAGGTCAATTGTGCAGCAGAAACCAGAACACTTCGGCTTTTTCCTAATGCCCGGTTTCTCGATCATCTCCTTTGCGGCGACGATTGATCCGCTGCGTCTTGCGAACCAGTTAAGTGGTCAAACTCTTTATGAGTGGCACTTTTATGGTCCAGCCGATCAGACCGTTACCTGCTCGACAGGTATGCGTTTCCAACCCACACGTCGCATGAACGATACTGAATCGATTGATCGTATGTTGGTGGTTGGCGGTATCGGTGCTCAACAAGAGTCCGAAACCTACTTGAACGATTGGCTACAGAATTTGGTTCGCAATGGTATCAGTTTAGGTGCAACCTCGACGGGCTCTCTGTTATTGGCTGAAGCCGGTGTGTTAGAGGGTAAAACCTGTACGGTCCACTGGGAGGAGCGTGATCAGCTGACGGAGCTCTACCCAGATCTTAACGTCAGTGAAGAGCTTTATGAGATTGATGGCAACCTGATGACTTGTTCTGGTGGTTTGTCGGGTTTGGATATGATTCTTCAGCTGATTACGATTCGCCATGGTGAATCTTTAGCCCACCAAGTCGCTGAGCACTGTATTCACCCCAACATCCGTCCTGCTCATGATAAGCAGCGTATGAAGCTGCAGCTTCGCCAACACGGCAGTCACCCTCGCCTGACACAAGCGCTGGAGTTGATGCGTGAGCACATTCAACCGGTTCTAAGTTGTGAGCAGATCTCCGATCGAGTTGGGCTCTCAACCAGACAGTTGGAGCGACTGTTTAGACAGCACCTGAACTCATCACCGACAAACTACTACATGAGTTTGCGTCTTGAGTTTGCACGTCAGCAGTTGAAGTCGACTCGTCTTCCGATTCAAACGGTTGCGAAAAAAGCGGGATTTACATCCACTAGCTATTTTTCACGTTGTTACAAAAAGCAGTTTGGATTGACGCCAAGAGAGGCAAGAACGGGTGTGCACCGCATGATTGAACTGGGTGAAAAAGCGTAAAAGAGAGATCAAATTTCCAATAGGCTCTGCCTCGATCTCTCTTTTTATTGTGAGCGGTTGCGACTATTTCTCGTCGAACCAACTCTCTTCATTGAAATAGGTCGAGAGCTCTTGCTCTTCGCGACGCTGCTCTATGGCTCGGCGAGCATTAAGCAGCCGCTGTGATTGACACTTTTGCTCCTCCTGCGACTTCTCCTCTTCAAAGCCCACAAGCAGATCAAAAATTTGAGTTTTTACTGGATCTAGTTCTTCTTCACGAATCAGCATAGGTCAACCTCCTAAGCAAACGTCCATGAACGGATCGCTCATGGCTACACTGTTCTAATATCTTTTTACTGAAAGCGTCTCAGTAATGCAACCGCGACGATTGTCGTAAAAAAGTGTTACGAAAAAGTGAAACGTAAAATGCGTTAGTCAGGTCGGCGCATCATCAGGCGACGATCGTTTTGACGAAGACTTCTAAGACTGCGTTTGATCGTCTTAAGATGCTCGACGGCATTAGGTCCCAACCGCATCGCAACTCCAACAGCTATTACGTCGATGACAACAAGGTGGACCACGCGAGATGACATCAGAGTACTTAGGTCTTTGTCCTCTTCTACGTCGATAAAGATCGGTATGGTTGCCAGTTCAGCTAGTGGGGTGTTGGCTGGGCAGAGCGTGATAACGGTTGCGCCAGTATCTCTAACAAGCTTAACACTGTGTAGAAGGTCCTTGGTGGTACCCGTTTGTGAAATGGCAACCACCACATCCCCTTCGCCAAGTGTGACGGCTGAGATGGTCTGCATGTGAGGATCTGAATAGGCGGCTGCAGAGATCTTAAGGCGGTAGAATTTGTGTTGTGCATCGGCACAGACCGGCGCAGATGCACCCAGGCCATAGAACTCCACTCGACGCGCTGAAGCGATCGCCTGAATGGCCTCCTCTAGCGCTCGGTCATCTAACTGCTCTCGTGCTTCGACCAGATTACCCATCATGGAGTCAAAGATCTTCTGCTTAAACTCCAGAACGGTGTCGTCATGGTTCATTGAGAACTGTTCGAAGGTTGAGTTACTGGCCAGTGCTTGCGCTAAGGTCAGCTTAAAATCTTGGAAACCATCGTATTGAAGCGCTCGACAGAAACGAACCACCGTCGGCTCAGAGACCATCGCTTCAGATGCCAGATCAACAATACGCATATGAATGATGTCATTTGGCTGAGCTAGAACGTAATCAGCCACTTTCTGTTCTGATTTACGCAGCTTGGCTTTGGCATCGCTGATCTGTTTAAGAAGGTTAGCTGAGTTCACGCTAGGATCCATTTCTATAGAGTGTTGCGAGATAGTATATCAAGGCATACAAATCTTGCAGTAGCTTCGGTATCCTAATAATAGATATTAGGATTTGTTGGTTCATGCGATCTATATTTACCCTATTTTTTGTTCTTTTTAGCGCGACGGCTGTGGCAGCTCCTGATCCCGCTAAACTAGACCTTGCCTCTGTCAGTGTCATGATCAAAGACCTGGACACGCAAGAGGTGCTCTATGAGCGCAACGCCGATCGCGTTCAACCGATCGCGTCGTTGACGAAGTTGATGACAGGATTAGTAACTTTAGATGGCCGCCTTCCGATGAAGGAGCGGATCACGATTGAAGTGAATCAGATACCGGAGATGCGCAATGTTCACTCTCGCATTCGTGTTGGAAGTAATCTTCCGCGAGCAGATGTACTACACATCGCTTTGATGTCATCGGAAAACCGCGCAGCGGCCACTTTGGCTCACGCTTACCCTGGCGGTGCTAAGCAGTTCATCGATAATATGAACTGGACGGCACAGGGCTTGAGTATGACCAACACTCGATTCCAGGAGCCTACCGGGCTCTCTGAAAAGAACGTCTCTACTGCAAGTGATCTGATGCGTCTGCTGGAGGCCGTGAGTCTCTATCCAACTCTCTCCAAAGTAACGACCTCTTCCAAACGTGATGTGATCTTTAAACGGCCACGCACGGCCATGGCGTTTTTTAATACTAATACCTTGGTTAATAAAAAGAGTTGGTCCATTCAGATCAGTAAAACCCGTTATACCGATGATGCAGGCCGGTGTTTGGTTCTTAAAACACGCATCAAAGGTCGTAATTTAGGCATTGTCCTATTGGACTCCTACGGTAAACGCACCCACCTAGCCGATGCGCAACGCATCAAACGTTGGCTTGAAAAAGGCAGCAGTGGCAAGGTACCAAGAGGTGCTGCGAATTACCGTGATCAAAAATTAAAATCATTGATGACAGCATCGCGCTGATCCCAGAGGTAGCTATGGCTTATCGTGTCATTCCCGTCACACCTTTTGAACAGAACTGCACTCTCTTCTGGTGTCCAGAGACTAAAGAGGCGGCCGTTGTGGACCCAGGTGGCGATTTGCAAAAAATCATGGCGGCGATCGAAGAAGAGGGCGTGACGCTGACGAAGATTCTGCTGACTCACGGCCATATTGATCATGCCGGTGCATCAGCTACCCTAGCAAAATCGATGGATGTAAAGATCATTGGTCCTCAGCAAGCTGATCTGTTCTGGATCGAAGGGTTAGAGCAGCAGAGTCAGATGTTTGGTTTTCAGCAGGTGCAGGGCTTTGTGCCGGATCAGTGGCTCAATGATGGTGACACCGTTATGGTTGGTAATATCACACTGGATGTCATTCACTGTCCGGGTCATACCCCAGGGCATGTGGTGTTTGTTGATCGTAAGGCAAAAATTGCTCAGGTGGGTGATGTCCTGTTTAAAGGTTCGATTGGTCGTACCGACTTCCCACAGGGTGATCATGCAACGTTAATCAGCTCTATTAAAGAGAAGCTGTTTCCTCTTGGCGATGATATCCGCTTTATACCGGGGCACGGTCCTGAATCGACCTTTGGTGATGAGCGACTCACCAACCCCTTTGTGGCCGATCGCTGGGGCTAGTGATTCTTAGTGTTGTAGCTCGTTGATGAGGTCCATCACTTCAACGGGCAACCCCTTCTTCTGGGTAATGACGGCTTCTAGGGGTGTGGTGCTCACTGCACCTTTTGTTACCCCCACCATCACATCCGTTTTCCCTTCAAGCAGTGTATGAATGGCGCAGTTACCCAGCGTAGCAGCAAGCAGGCGGTCATGCGCTGTTGGCTTTCCACCACGCTGCAGATGACCTAAGACACAGACTCTAGGGTCTTCACCGAGCTGTCTCATCTCTTCAGAGAGTTGATTAGACCAGCCACTCTTTCCAGCTTCAGCGACGACAATAATGCCACTGGAACCAATGCCCTCTTTGCGTCGCTGTGCCAGCTGTTGGCTGATATCGGTAATATCAGACTGGTGTTCGGGAACAATAACCATTTCAGCGCCGGCGGCAATCGCAACATGACAGGCAAGCAGGCCGTAGTTACGCCCCATTACCTCAACTAAGAAGTGACGATCATGTGAATAGGCGGTATCACTGATTTTATCGATGCCTTCGACGGCGGTCGTTACAGCGGTATCAAACCCAATACTGTCATCAGTACCATAGATATCATTATCAATGGTCCCTGGAAGACCAATAACGGGAATGGAGAACTCTTGATAGAGTGCATGGGCACCTGAAAGTGAGCCGTCACCCCCAATGACAATTAATGCTTCGATGCCGTGCTTGGAGAGAATATCGAAAGCGCGTTGTCGTGTGGCCGCTTCATGAAACTCAAGACAGCGAGCACTCTTTAGATAGGTTCCCCCTCTATGACAGAGTCCACTGACACTTTTGGAATTCAGTGTTTCGAACTCCTCATTCAGCAATCCTGCATATCCGCGATGAATACCGATCACCTCTATACCAAAAGAGGTCGCTGTTCTGACCAATGCACGAATAGCTGGATTCATTCCAGGTGAATCTCCGCCACTGGTTAAGATGGCAACTTTAGAAAAGGATGTAATGTGGGAGTAATGAGGTAACTGATACATAAAGAGTCCAAAAGTGCTTATCCCTGAATACTAGCGATAATTTGGGTAAAAAATGAGCAAAAAATAGGGGCTTTTGTACAGTTAATGATCAGTTTTAATCTTTTTTTAAAAAAAGTGAAAAAAAACCAAAATAGACGTTGACCCTAAGTCTAATATCGGTAAGATACGCACCTCGCTTGAGACGAGTACTCAAGCAGCCGCCAAAAGATCGGTGGCACGCTCTTTAACAATTAATCAGGTAATGCGTGTGGGCGCTTGTTGAGGTTGAGCACAAAAGCTTAACAAGACAAGCAACCTATATGTGAATTCATTTAGCGTAATGTTTTTCTTGA